>JAFLSA010000019.1 GCA_022511185.1 Eubacterium sp. | reverse complement strand
CAGGGCAGAATTACTGAGGATGATTTCCTTTCAGAGCAAGAGCGTATGATGAAATATAGCGGCTATAATATGAACAATCAGTATCAGCAGGGCTATTATGCACCGAATGATACTGTACAGCAGAGCGCACAGTATCAGCCGTATCAGGCACCACAGCAGAATTATATTAATAGCGGTACTTTCTATACGCCTGATTTCAGCCCGATACAGCAGTATCCTCCATATGATATGTCACAGCCGTATCAGCAGCAGGGAGGTAGTTACTATTACACACCACAGCCGCCTCAAAATGAGCAGCCTGTTCAGCCGACAGAGCCGACACAGTATTATAATCCTGTGGAACCTGCCCACCCGACTGAGCCGCAGTATTACACACCTCCGTCAGAAGAAACAAGCGAAAATACTGAAACAGATAATAATAACGAATAAAACAAAACTGTCCCGAAGATTTTTCTTCGGGACAGTTTTTTACAGCTTGTTTTCCTCTTGATATTCCTTTGAAAATTCCGTGTTCAGCTTATCGGGAATTGGCACACCCATTTCCGTTGTGTCATCAGGCTGTACCGTCGGATTGCTTACCCAGCTACTGTATCTGTTAGTAAGGCTTGGATCAAGTTCGTATTTTTGTTTATAGCTTTTTCTCTTTTTGTGTGTATCAGCAGGCACGTCGTAGTTATTCAAGCTGTTAATGGTCTGCTGTGGCTTTTCCTTTTTATCCTTGTGCATGGTCTATTGTACCCTTTGCAATTGCTTTTAAATCGTCAAGTGAATTAATTTTGGCACCGCTTTGAATGATGCTCTCCTGTACTATTTCAGGAAGTGAATCGAAATATTCCTGCATCTGCGGTGTGAGATTAAATAAATCAGGCATAACAAAAACTCCTTTCGGTTTTATTATTTACGAAAGGAGTTTAATTATTATATTAATTCACTGATAATAAAATTTGAAACAAGCATTCCTTGCGGTGTGAGTGCGATTGATTTTTCATTTTCATCAATCAGTCCTACATTTACGAACTTGCTGTAATCTTTTTTTACAAGCGATTTATCAATACCCTTGTTAAGCCTCATACCAAGCATTATTTTTTCCTCAGCCGTGCCGCCGACGCCATCATAAACGATATTAAAATTTTTATCGTAGTAAAAGCGTTTTCCGTTCCAAAAAGAGTGAGCAGAAGTACCGATACCGAGATATTCCTCAAGCTCCCAGTATTTCAGATTATGCCTGCTTTCAAATGTTGGTTTTGAAAAATTGCTGATCTCATATTGCTTAAAGCCGAGAGTGTCAAGAACATCAATTGTCTTTAAATACATATCGCAGACTGTGTCCTCATCAGGCAGTGCGAGCCTGTCCTTCATCTCAAAAAACCTTGTGTTTTCCTCAATTTTCAGCATATATGCGCTTATATGAGTGACGTTCATTTTGTCAATAAATTCAAAGGTTTGATCAAGGCTATTGAGAGTTTGCTTTGGAGTGCCGAGCATAATATCAAGACTGATATTTGATATGCCTGTATTTTTCGCACTGCTTACAGCCTTAGCCACTTCAGCCTGTCCTGCGGCTCTGCCGAGTGCAAAACGCTCCTCATTTCTTGCGCTTTGCATACCAAGGCTTATCCTGTTTACACCAAAGCGTGCGTAATCCTCAAACAGCTTTTCCGTGACAGATGACGGATTACATTCAACCGTGATTTCGCAGTTATCGGCAATTTCAAACTGATTTTTAGATGCATCAATTATTTTGCCGATAAGACTGCTGTCAATGATTGACGGTGTGCCTCCGCCAAAATATATCGTGTCAAATGAGCCATTATATTTTTTTATTTCATCAAGGAGCTTGTCTGTATATTTTTCGGCAAGAGAGCCGTCGTATTTAACGCTGTAAAAATCACAGTACGGGCATTTTGAACGGCAAAAAGGAATGTGAAAATATAAACCGTTCATATAATCATACTCCTTTTATTCTATCTGTTATATTATTTTTTACGGCTTTCCGCCTTTAATCTTAATGATTTATCAAGAATCGTTTTTCTTAATCTGATTGATTTTGGCGTTACCTCCAAAAGCTCATCATCTGCTAAAAATTCCATGCTCTGTTCAAGTGAAAGAACAGTAGGCGGTACGAGTTTAAGAGCCTCGTCAGAGCCGCTGGCACGAGTATTTGTGACGTGCTTTTTCTTGCAGACGTTGCAGACGATATCCTCATCCTTTGCACATTCACCTACTATCATACCCTCGTAAACCTCAACACCCGGGCCGATAAACAGCTTGCCCCTGTCCTGAGTATTCCAGAGTCCGTAGCCTGTTGTCGTGCCCGTTTCGTGAACGACGATTGAGCCGCGGCTTCTCGTGGCAATATCGCCCTTGTATTCTTCGTATCCCACAAAAAGCTGATTCATAATGCCGTTACCGTTCGTGTCGGTAAGAAATTCTGAACGGTAGCCGATAAGTCCACGTGACGGAATCTTGATTTCAAGGTGCGTCATACCTGTTGTGCGGGTATCCATATTATCAATCTCGCCCTTGCGTGAGCAGAGCTTTTCCATAACAACGCCGACGTATTCCTCAGGTACCTCGATAATGGCAAGTTCGACAGGCTCAAGCTTTTTTCCGCCTTCGCCCTTTTTCATAATTACCTGCGGACGTGACACCTGAAATTCATAATTTTCTCTTCTCATAGTTTCAATAAGAATTGAAAGGTGAAGCTCGCCCCTGCCCGATACCTTGAAGGTATCCATAGAGTCTGTTTCCTCAACCCTCATTGAAACGTTCGTTTCAACCTCTTTGAAGAGTCTGTCACGCAGATTTCGTGAGGTAACATATTTACCCTCTCTGCCTGCAAACGGCGAGTCGTTGACAATGAAGTTCATTGAGATTGTAGGCTCATCAATTTTTACAAATTCAAGAGGTTCAATACATTCAGGGTCGCAGGCCGTCTCGCCGATATTCAGGTCGGCAATGCCTGAAACGCACACAAGGTCGCCGAAATGAGCCTCCTTGCAGTCAACCCTCTTAAGCCCCTCAAACTGATATATCTTTGAAAATTTAACGTTCTCCTGCGTCTTGTCCTGCTTGCAGAGAACGTACGGAGTATTAACCTTGACAGTACCTCTCTCAACTCTGCCTACTCCAATTCGGCCTACGTAATCGTCATATTCAAGAGATGAAAAGAGAATCTGCGCCGGGCCCTCCATATCACCGTCCGGTGACGGAATATGCTCTAAAATAGCGTCAAGCAGAGGTCTCATATCGCCCTCACGAGCATCAGGGTCAAGACTTGAATAGCCGTTTCTTGCCGATGCATAGACAACAGGAAATTCAATCTGATCATCATCTGCGCCAAGCTCGATGAAAAGGTCGAGCACCTCATCAACAACCTCTTCAGGTCTTGCACCGTCACGGTCAACCTTGTTTACTACAACAAGAGGCTTTTTATGTAAGCCAAGTGCCTTCTTAAGCACAAAGCGTGTCTGCGGCATACAGCCCTCAAACGCATCAACAAGGAGAAGTACACCGTCAACCATAGTCAGGATACGCTCGACCTCGCCGCCGAAATCAGCGTGACCCGGTGTGTCAACAATGTTAATTTTCGTATCCTTATAATGAATGGACGTATTCTTTGAAAGGATAGTGATACCACGTTCTCTTTCAAGATCGTTGGAGTCCATTACTCTTTCTGCAACCTCCTCGTTGTCACGGAAAATACCGCTCTGGTGGAGCATTTCGTCAACAAGTGTTGTTTTTCCGTGGTCAACGTGGGCGATGATTGCTATGTTTTTTATATCATTTCTTTTGCTCAAATTTAATCACCTATCCCTGCTTTGAAATTTTAAAGCCGTCACGCAGGGCAACAGTTCTGTTAAATACAGGCATATCGTCTGTTGAATCCTTGTCCTTGCAGAAATAACCGTTTCTCATAAACTGGTATTTTGCACCGACCTCACAGTTAGCAAGCGCCTTTTCAACGTAGCCGTCTGCAACGATAAGTGACTCAGGATTAAGATTATCCTCAAAGGAACTTACGCCCTCCTCGTTGCTCGGGTTCTCAACGTTAAACAGCCTTTCATAAAGCCTGATTTTAGCAGGACAGTTTTCTTTTGCAGATACCCAGTGAATCGTACCCTTAACCTTTCTTCCGTCTGGTGCATCACCGCCGAGAGTTTCAGGGTCATAAGTGCAGTGAACACAGCATACTTCGCCGTTTTCGTCAAGGTCATAGCCTGTGCAGGTAACAAAATATGCTTTGTAAAGCCTTACCTCATTGCCGACAAAAAGACGTCTGTACTTCTTTATCGGCTCAATCATAAAGTCGTTTTTCTCTATCCAGAGCTCCTTTGAAAACGGCATTGTCCTTGAGCCGTATTCAGGGTGGTCGGGATGATATTCGCACTCGATATCCTCAATCTTGTCATCAGGATAATTGTCAATTACGAGCTTTATAGGGTCGATAACAGCCATTGCTCTTGGTGAATTTGCACCGAGGTTATCACGCACGCACGCTTCAAGCAGAGCAAAGTCAATAACGCTGTAAGCCTTTGAAACGCCTATCCTTTCACAGAAATCACGGATAGCCTCAGCAGGATAACCTCTTCTTCTCATACCGCTGAGGGTCGCCATTCTCGGGTCGTCCCAGCCTGATACGATATTGTCCTGAACGAGCTTGAGGCACTTTCTCTTTGACGTGAGTGTGTAATTGAGGTTCATTCTCGCAAACTCAATCTGTCTCGGCCTTTCCCAATCAATAAGCTCGTTCACAAACCAATCGTAAAGCGGTCTGTGATTTTCAAATTCAAGTGAGCAGAGCGAGTGAGTTACACGCTCATATGCATCTGAAAGCGGATGCGCAAAGTCATACATAGGATATACGCACCATTTGTCGCCTGTTCTGTGGTGATGTGCATACATAATTCTGTAGATGATAGGGTCACGCATATTGAGGTTAGGGGATGCCATATCAATTTTTGCCCTCAATACCATTGAGCCTTCGGGGAATTCACCGTTAGTCATTCTCTCGAATAAATCGAGGTTTTCCTCAATGCTTCTGTCCCTGTACGGAGAATTCTTGCCGGGCTCTGTAAGTGTGCCCCTGTACTCTCTTTGCTGTTCGGGAGTAAGCTCGCAAACAAAAGCCTTGCCCTTTTTAATCAGCTTGATTGCACATTCATAGATGAAATCAAAATAGTCGGAGGCATAGTAAACGTTGTCCCAGTCAAAGCCGAGCCACTTGATGTCCTCCATAATAGCGTCAACGTATTCCGTATCCTCTTTTGTAGGATTCGTGTCGTCAAGTCTGAGGTTGCATATACCTCTGTACTTGTCCTTAACGCCGAAGTTAATGCATATAGCCTTTGCGTGACCTATGTGCAGATAGCCATTAGGTTCAGGAGGAAAACGTGTCTGAATTTTGCTGTATTTACCTTCTGCCAGATCCTCGTCAATGAAATCGTGGATAAAGTTGGAATTTTTAATTTCCTCTTCGTTAGTAATTATTTCAGCCATCATTTTACCTCCTCATAGTGTCTGATTGCGTTTTCGATTCGTTTTTGAACTCTTTCTGCACCGAGCAGTGACGTGATTGCGTAAAGGTCGGGAGTGTTTGTCCTGCCTGTAAGTGCCACACGGATTATTGTTGATACGTCGCCGACGTGACCTGCAAATGCGTCAGGATTCTGCTTGAATTCCTTAACATTCGGCGTGCAGCCGACAGGCTCGCAGATTTCCTTGATTTTATTAAACCAAGTGTCCTTGTCATCGTTTATATCAACAATATCTTTGTAAAGAGTTAATACCTTAACTGCAAGCTCGGGTGTTGCATTGCCTGTAAGCTCATAGTTTTCCTTAAAGGTTTCGTCGTACATATAGCTGACGTAGTCGGGAATGTCAGACCACTTTGCTATATCCTTTCTCGGCTTCTTGTTGCCCCTGTCAATATTAAGCACGGCAGTTGCATAAGCCTTGTCCTTTTCATAAAGACCTGCAAGCTCTTTGTTAAATTCCTGTGCCCATTTGTATGAAAGCTCAAAGACCTCGTCTGCACTCATTGTGCTGATAACGTTTTTGGAAACGTCAGTGAGCTTTACGATATCAAACAGTGCACCTGAAACACTCATTTTTTTGAAGTTAAAGGGGAAGGTGCTTATATCTGCATCCTTGTTTGCCCTGCGCCAGTCCTCAAAGTTAGAGTTCATAAGTGTCATTACGTATTCGTTGAAGGATGCCGCAGGGTAGCCCTCACTGATATAGTAGGTTGCGGCAGCTTCTGGGTCTTTTCTTTTAGAAATCTTGCGTTTGCCGCCGTTATCCTCTTTCATAATTGTTGCAAAGTGAATATATTTAACAGGCTTAAAGCCGAGGCAACGGAAAAGCTGTAGATGTAGTGGTACTGATGCTATCCACTCGTCACCTCTTGTAACATGCGTTGTGCGCATAAGATGATCGTCTACAACGTGGGCAAAGTGGTAAGTGGGTATGCCGTTTGTTTTGAGCAAAACAACGTCAATAACATTTTCACCCATTTCAATTTTGCCCTTTATCATATCATCAAATGTGATTTTTCTACCGACTTCACCGGGTGATTTAAGTCTTAATGTCCACGGCTTGCCTGCGTCAATATTAGCTTTTATTTCATCATAGCTTAAATTACGGCATTTTGCATATTTTCCGTAGTAGCCTATAATATCCTCTTCTTTCTGTGCAGCACGGATATCGTTAAGTTCATCTTCGGTGCAGAAGCAGGGATATGCAAGGCCCTGTTCAACAAGATATTTTGCGTAAGTCTGATAAATTTCTTTTCTTTCTGTCTGAATATAAGGTCCGTAAGCACCCTTTTGAGTGCCATCAGCCATAATGCCCTCATCAGGAGTAATGCCGAAAGCGGCGAGGCTTTCAAGCATAACCTCAACAGCGCCCTCAACCTTGCGCTTTTGGTCGGTATCCTCAACTCTGACGTAGAAAATGCCGTCTGTCGTTTTTGCAGTTCTGTAAGAAATCGTGCATGCATAAAGATGCCCGAAATGGAGAAATCCTGTCGGGCTCGGCGCAAGTCTTGTAACTCTTGCACCCTCCTTCAGATTTCTTGCAGGGTAAAGATTTTCATAATATTCGGGAGTCTTGTCCACGTTCGGGAAAAGTAAGTTTGCAAGTTCGTTAAAATTTGTCATATTCTCACCTGTGCCTATAAAATTACATAATATTATCGCACATATTATGTAATTAATCAATATTAATTTTTATTGAAAATATTATTTTGTTATGATAAATTATATAAAGATACAAGTTAAGGAGTAATATTATGCAACTTCCAGAAGATCCGTTTATGCTTATGAGCGTTATTAATCTTAAGCTGAGAGATTTTTATTCAAATCTTGATGAGCTTTGCGAGGATATGGATATTGATAAAAAAGAGCTTTGCTCAAAGCTCTCAGCAGCAGGCTTTGAATACAGCGAGGAGAACAATAAATTCTGGTAAAAATATCGTCCTAACCCTTGACAAAATATGGAAAAAGAATATAATTAAATTGTAATCATTACAAATTAAAACTGATTACAAAGTGGTGATGTTTTGAAAACAAGGGAGATTACAGACCTTTTTAAAGAAAAGGGAATCAAGGCAACGCAGCAGCGTATTGCGGTATATAAATTCCTTGAGGAAAATCATATTCATCCTGACGTTGAAACTGTGTATAAGCATATGGTAAAGGAGCATCCGTCATTTTCAAAGACGACGGTTTATAACTGCCTTCAGGCTTTATCTGCCTGCGGTCTGCTTATACCTGTGAAAATTGATAATGAAAAAATAAGATATGATGCCGACACATCCTTTCACGGTCATTTTATATGTGAGGTGTGCAAAGGCATATATGATTTTAAATGCGCTGAGGAAAAAGTGTCGGGTCTTGATAACTTTGAAATCAGGCAGAAAGACGTTTATTACAGCGGTATTTGCAGCTGTTGTAAAAATAAAAATTAATTTTTAAAGGAGTAATTAAAATGGCAAAGAAATATTTTTGTCCTGTATGCGGCTATGAGAGTGACGAGCCAATCGACGTTTGCCCTATCTGCGGCGCAAAGATGGATGTAAAAGAGGAAGGCGAGACAACTTGGGCAGCTGAGCATGCTGTTGGTATTATTGACGGCGTCAGCGAAGAAATCGTACAAGGTCTTCGTGACAACTTCAATGGAGAGTGCACAGAGGTTGGTATGTATCTTGCTATGTCAAGAGTTGCATTCAGAGAGGGCTATCCTGAAATCGGTCTTTACTGGGAAAAGGCAGCTTACGAAGAGGCAGAGCACGCTGCAAAATTTGCTGAAATGCTCGGTGAGGTTGTAACAGATTCTACAAAGAAGAATCTTGAAATGAGAGTTGCTGCTGAAAACGGCGCAACACTCGGCAAAACTCAGCTTGCTAAGATGGCTAAGGAAGCAGGTCTTGATGCAATTCATGACTCAGTTCACGAAATGGCAAGAGATGAGGCAAGACACGGCAAGGCATTTGAGGGTCTTCTCAAGAGATATTTTGGTTAATAATAACTTTATAATTTAAGGAAAGAGGCAACACGAAAGTGTTGCCTCTTTTTCCATTCCCTTAATCTTCAAAATTCGCCATTATTTGTGCGTTGTAATATTTTTGATAAAATTTTAAAATGAAATCACCGGGCAAAACGATAACTATTTAGGAGTGATTTGATGAAAAAAACTTTATCAGTATTTTTATCATTAATAATGATAGTAAGCGTAATCAGCGCAATTGGGTTGTCGGCATCTGCCGCATCAACAAAAACTGTTTCGGGCAAATTCAATTATTCATATGCCGCTCAGGTTTTAGATCTTGTAAACAAAGAGCGAAGCGCATACGGACTGAAGCCTGTGACGATGACAGAGGCCTTAACCGACGGCGCTATGATAAGAGCGACAGAAACGACTGTCAGCTTTTCACACACAAGACCAAACGGTGAGAATTGCTTTACTGCATTTAATTGGACTTCCGCAGCAGGCGAGAACATTGCATACGGTCAACGCACGCCGGAACAGGTTATGAACGGCTGGATGAATTCCAGCGGTCACAGAGCAAATATTCTCAGTTCTAAGTTTACAACAATAGGTATCGGCTGCTTTGAGTATAACGGTACTTACTATTGGTCACAAGCGTTCAGCGGAGGTACAGGTTCGTCCTATAGCCCGAGCGGAAGCAAGTCTGCAACGGTTGAGGTAAGCCTGACATCAGGCGTTCAGTCCAGAGTGGTTTCTCTTGGCAGTGACTCAACAACGGCTACCACAACAACTAAGCCTGCAACTACCAAGCCTACCACAACCCAAAAGCAAACTACAACAAACAGACAGACTACTACTGCCACTACTACCGCAAAGCAGACCACAACGAGGAACCAGTCTACTACTGCCGCGACCACTACCGAAAGGCAAACCACAACAAGAAAGCAGACGACCACTGCTGCCACTACTGCAAGGCAGACAACAACCAAAAAACAAACTACTACCGCAAAGGCTACAACTCAGAAGCAGACAACAACGAAAAAGACTGCCTCAACCACAACAACCAAATGCACAAATAACAAAGCAAATGATATCGCATCAATCATTGCAGCTTTGACAAAAGCACCGTGCATAAAGCAAATTTGTGCAGTTGATAATGGCTTTACGGTTTGCTGGAATGAGCTGTCCTGCGCTACACAGTATCAGATAAGATATTGTACGAACAGCGATATGAAAAACTGCAAAACGGTAACGGTTAAGGATTGCAGCAGCTTGAAAAAAACTATTTGCGATTTGCAAAATAATGAGAATTATTACGTTCAGGTTCGTGCTTGCAATATCATTTACGGAATGAATATTTATTCCCCATGGTCTGCAGTAAAGTGTGTAAAAACGAAATAAAACATTAAGAGATTTTTGTATGGAGCACTGTTGAAATCTCGTAGAGCTGTCTCATCCTTTTATTTGAGACAGCTTCTTTATTTAATCAGATTAATCCAGTGATATTTATCGAAATTTTCAATGTCGATTATTGACAATAAATTTAATCTAATATATAATTTAAGTAAACATACGATTATTACATTATTCAATAAAAGGAGAGTTTATTATGTTTTGTAAAAATTGCGGTAAAGAAATTGACCCTAATGCAGCAGTATGCTTAAACTGCGGTTGTGCTAAAGGCACAGGTAACAGTTATTGCCAGAACTGCGGTGCTCAGACTATGCCGGGTGCAGCTATTTGTACTCAGTGCGGTTATGCTTTAAATAACGCTTCAAACGGATTTGGCGGCTCTGCAAAATCAAAATTGGTTGCAGGCTTACTTGGTATTTTCTTAGGTTCTTTAGGTATTCATAATTTTTATTTAGGATACACTAAAAAAGCTGTTATTCAGCTCGTAATATCAATAGTAGGTTCTTTCCTGTTCGGACTTGGTCCGATTGCAATGGGAGTTTGGGGCTTAATTGAGGGCATTCAGATTCTTACAGGTAAAATTAATACAGATGCAAACGGAGTCCCGTTAGGAGAATAAAACAGCAACTTACAGTTAAGGCATACGTTACACGTATTTATATGTGTAACGTGTGCTTTTTTGTTGAATAATAAAAAGATGCATATTAATATATTTCTGAAAATAAAGGAGGATTTATACTATGGGTGTGGAAATTTCAGAAAGCATTAAATATATCGGGGCAAGCTCTTATGACCTTGACCTTTTTGAGGGTCAGTATATAGTACCAAACGGAATGGCGTATAACTCATATGTGATTCTTGATGATAAAATTGCGATTATAGACACAGCTGACAAGATTGTCAGCGAGCAGTGGATTGCGAATCTTAAGGCTGTGCTTGGGGATAAAAAGCCTGATTACCTTGTAATTCATCACCTTGAGCCTGACCATTCAGCTAATATCAAGACTGTTATTGATTTGTACCCGGAGGTTAAGGTTGTTTGCTCAGCAAGGGCAAAGGCAATGATGCCGCAGTTTACTGAGATTGATGACGAGCAGATTATCACGAAGGGGGAGGGCGATACACTCGAGCTTGGCAGTCATACACTTACGTTTGTTTTGGCTCCTATGGTTCATTGGCCTGAGGTTATGCTTTCTTACGAGAGCAGTGAAAAGGTGCTTTTCTCTGCGGATGCGTTCGGTAAATTCGGCGCAATCGATGCTGACGAGGGCTGGTCATGTGAGGCAAGAAGATATTATTTCAACATTGTCGGCAAGTACGGCGCACAGGTGCAGACTGTTCTTAAAAAGGCAGCAGGCCTTGACATTAAAACAATTTGTCCGCTCCACGGACCAATTCTTACAGACACGATTCTGCAGGTGCTTGATTTATACAACACGTGGTCATCATACGAGCCTGAGGATGAGGGCGTGTTTATCGCATACGCTTCAATCCACGGCAACACTGCACAAGCAGCTAAGAAAATGAAGGAGCTCCTTGAAGAAAAGGGATGCCCGAGAGTTGCTATTGCAGACCTTTCAAGAGATGATATTGCAGAATGTGTTGAGGATGCATTCCGCCACAGCACGCTTTTGTGTATGGCGTCAAGCTATGACGGAGGCGTGTTTGCTCCAATGGCTGATTTCATTCATCATCTTAAGAGCAAGGCTTTCCAGAACAGGAAGGTTGCTTTTGTAGAAAACGGCTCCTGGGGACCGACTGCCGCAAGAACTATGAAAGCAGAATTTGATCAGATGAAAAACATCACGTTTGTAGGCGATACGGTTACGATAAGGACAACAGTTAAGGAAGCAGATATCACCGCACTTGAAAAGCTCGCAGATGAAATAAAATGATAATCTGAAATCCCTCTTTTTAGAGGGATTTTTTTAATAATTGACAAATTACTGCATTTATATTATTATGTGCTTGAAATTAGATTTACACGGAGCAAGTTATGACAACTGTTTTTACGAATGCTGATTTTATTTCCCTTGACGAAGGGAATTATACATATTCTGTTATGGTAGTAAGCGGCAAGGAAATTGTATATTTAGGGTATAACACACCGATTTGCTATGACAATGCAAAGGTTGTTGATTTAAACGGAGGATACGTTATTCCGCTTATCAACGATATGGTTTATTATGACCCGACTCACGCACAGTGCAGCGTGCTGAAAGAGGGCGAGCGTGCCGATTTCATCGTCCTTGACAAAAATGTACTAAAGGAAAGCAACCCGCAGATTTTAGAAGTCTATATAAAAGGTAAAAAGAAATTGTAAAAGCGTAGCAGATTGCTACGCTTTTTTTAGTTATTTATTTCTATGTCACCGAGGTTGGTTTTAGCAGTTAAAACAATATCCGACTCGGTGTTATTATTTTTTATATCACATTCACCGAGTGAAGTCTTATAATCAATTCTGATATCGTTTGTGTGCTCTATTTCAATATTTCCCAAATTTGTATCGGCAGATGAATTTTTAATTATACTGATGTTGTCTATTTCAATATCACC
This sequence comes from Eubacterium sp., assembly GCA_022511185.1. Classification (GTDB taxonomy): domain Bacteria; phylum Bacillota; class Clostridia; order Oscillospirales; family Acutalibacteraceae; genus Eubacterium_R. The sequence goes on along the minus strand of JAFLSA010000019.1, from coordinate 11,078 downwards.
GCAGTCTGTGTGAATGTCAAAGGAGCCGTAAAGACTGTCTGCTTTTATGTCCCCCACGTCACAGGAGATTTTCAAATTTGTATCAATCTCACCTTCAAGAGTAATATCACCGATATTTGAAGTGATTTCAATACTTTCAAATACTTTTTCAGGTAAATAGATATCTATGTCAGGTAACCTCATATTTCCTAAAAAATTTATTCTCTGCTCAAAGTATTCAATGGATATTGCCCCGTCATTACTGCTGACATTAAAATTTTTCTCTCTTCCGCCGTGAGCAGTAATTCTTATATTATTATCTTCACTTTTCTTTACCGTAATTTCTCCGCCGGTGGTATTGACTATCAGCCTATCAATTTCAGAGCTGTCATACTTTTCGTCAAGAGATATGCTGTTGTTTGAAATTTCAATATTTTCAAAGCCGTTTGAAGCTATGACAAACACCATTAAGCCTGTCAGAAGCAGTATAATAATCACAAGCAGAATTATGACTGTAATTATCAGGCCCCTGTTATTTTTCGTCATTGATATCCGCTCCCTTCAGTACAAATATAAGCTTTATTATTTCACATAGAATACCGTAAATTACCCAAATAATCCAAGTAATATACCACGCCTTTGTAAGAAAGCTGACAAGCAAATATATTACTAAAATTATACCTGAAAGTATACTTGAAATTTGCTTATAGAGTTTTAATTCTTTTGTTTGTATTTCTGTCCTTTTCATTCGTTTAGGTTTAGACAGAAGAGAAAAGACAATCAGCATTGTTGCAACCGCTATTATTACAAAAAAGCAGGTGATCATAATTTTTCCGTCCCTCAAAATAAAAAACGGAACTACGGATAAAATGTAAAGGCATATTGAAACAGCCATAAGCAGTGCTGATTTTCTCCTGTATTTTTCAATCTGCTCACTGTTATCCTTCTGCATATTTTCATTAGGTATATCATATCTGCTGTTATTATAGTTATTGCTGCTGTGTGTATCACCTTTTAATAATTCGTCAGTAGAAATATTATACAATTCACAGAGTGGAATTATTTTGTCAAAGTCGGGCGTTGTCTGGTCAGTTTCCCATTTTGATATTGTCTGCCTCGTTACTCCAAGGATCTCGGCTACCTTTTCCTGAGAAAGTCCCTTTGCTTTTCTCATTTCATATAAACGCTGTCCCAGTGTCATCTCATCACCTCAATAAAAATATATCACAATTTTGCTTAACATACCAGCAATTTGCATTTGAACTTTGTCAACTAAACTTAACATTTCACTGTTTAGCGCAAAAAATCACCGTATGCATATAATGAATGTGAGGTGATTTTATGTGCGGAATTGCTGGAATATTAACCCCGTCCATAGATTTAAGAAATGAAAAACCGCTTATTGAAAGCATAAGCAAAACGTTAAAAATGAGAGGACCGGACGCAAAGGGAGAATATATTACTCCAAATACGGCGCTTATCCACCGCCGTCTTTCTGTAATTGACGTTGAAAACGGCGCTCAGCCGATGCGCTTTGGCAAATATATAATAGTATATAACGGTGAGATTTATAACACGGCAGAGGTCAGAGATGAGCTTATTTCCTTCGGCTATAAGTTTGACAGTCATTGTGATACTGAAGTTGTGCTGAAGGCATATGACAAGTGGAAAGAGGAGAGCGTTAAAAAGCTCAACGGTATTTTTGCCTATGCCGTTTATGATGAAAAAGAAAACAGTCTTTTTCTTGCTCGTGACAGAATAGGCGTTAAGCCGTGTTTTTATTCAAAGAAAAACGACCTTTTTGCATTTGCAAGCAGAATAAGCAGTCTTTTATGTATACCCCAAATCAAGCATGTTGTGAACGAAGAAGGGCTTAATGAAATATTTATGCTCGGCCCTGCAAAGACAATTGGCAAGGCAATTTTCAAGGATATTTCAGAGCTGGCACCTGCCCACTATTTAACGTATAAAAACGGCAAGATAAATCTTTCGCAATATTGGAGGCTTGAAGCAAAGGAGAATACTGAAACAGTTGAGGAAGCGGTCGAGCATACCTATTCTCTTGTCAAGGATTCTATTGAAAGACAGCTTGTTTCCGATGTCCCTCTCGCAACGTTTTTAAGCGGAGGGCTTGATTCGTCAATTATTTCAAAGGTAGCTTCTGATTATTATAAGAAAGATAATAACGTGCTGAACACTTATTCAGTCGATTATACGGACAACGATAAATATTTTAAAAAGAGCCTTTTTCAGCCGAACAAGGACTCGGATTATATCGGTCTTATCTCTGATGCAATAGGTTCTGTTCATAATAACGTAGTGCTTGATAACAGCGATGTTGCATATGCGCTTAAAGAGGCGGCAATTGCAAGATGTGTGCCCGGATTTGCCGACGTTGATTCGTCACTCTTACTGTTTTGTAAAGAGGTAAAAAAGAATTTTACTGTCTGCCTTTCAGGTGAATGTGCCGATGAAATTTTCGGCGGATACCCCTGGTATCACAGAAAGGAAATTCTTTTTGAGGAGTGCTTCCCGTGGTCAAGGTCAACGGTTTCAAGACGTAATATTTTGAAGCCTGACTTCCTCAAAAACGGCGAGGACTATATGCGTGATGCGTATAATCAGACGATTTCGCTGACCTCATATCTTGACAGCGACAGTCCGCTTGAAAAGCGTATGAGGGAGATGTTCATATTAAACCTCAACTGGTTTATGCAGACACTCCTTGCAAGAAAGGACGTTATGAGTATGGAATCCTCACTTGAGGTGCGTGTACCGTTTTGTGATTACCGCTTGGTTGAGTATGCCTACAATATGCCGTGGGAGATAAAGGCGCTTGACGGCAGGGAAAAGGGGATTTTGCGCAAGGCATTTGAAAATGATTTGCCGTATGACATTGCGTGGCGAAAGAAAAGTCCTTATCCAAAAACTCATAATCCCGTATATTTTGATTGTGTCTGCAAGCTGGTACAGCAGGCGCTTGATGACAAATCCTGTCCGCTTTCAGATATGCTGAATGTCAGTGCAGTTAAAAACTTAATGAAAAATCCTGACTCGATGACTGAGCCGTGGTACGGTCAGCTTATGCAGACTCCGCAGGTGCTTGCATACATTTATCAGATTTACGTCTGGATTAAAAATTACAATGTTGAGTTTGAACTGTAATTATGTTATACTAATAAAAAACAAGTAATTACAGGAAGTTTAGTATGACAAACGAAGAATATATAAAGGCGATAGATATGCGCCGTTCAAGGAGAACCTACAGACCGTATGCACTTGATGCTGACACGATGCAGGTTATCCGTGATTTAGTTGATATTATCAATAAAAAGGCTGGGCTTGAGCTTAAATTTATTGAAGACCCAACCTCAGCCTTTACACTCTTCACAGGTAAGTTTTCGGCAGTTGCCATATGCGGTGATGACTCTGAACGCACAAGAATTAAGGCAGGCTATTACGGCGAAACGATTGTTCTTCAGTGCGTGTATCACGGACTTGGCACCTGCTGGGTAAACAGCACTTATGATGAAAACAAAGTTCTTGCTATGCTTGATATTCCGCAAAAAATGAGACTTTACGGTCTTATCGTTATCGGCAACGTTAAGGACAAGTTAAGCTCAAAGGAAAAGGTTATGTATAAGGTAACGCACAAGCAAAGCAAGCCTTATCAGAAGATGTTTGAGGTCTGCGACGAAAAGCTGCCGCCTTATTATGAGTACGCAATGAAGCTTGTTGAAAAAGCACCGTCAAGCACAAACGGCAGACCTGTTCAATTTAAGTATGAAAACGGCGTTATTTCTGCAAAGGTTGAGGAACCTTATTCGGATAAAAGCATTGATTTTGGCATTGCACAGCTTCATTTCTGCTTGGGTGCAGCCGCAAAGGGTATCAAGGGTGAATGGGATTTTACAGGCAGGTTTTGTACTGAGGATGCAAAGGTTATAAAATTCCCTGAAAGTAAAGGAGAGAATACAAATGAGTGATACAGTAAAGGAAAAGAAAAAGTGGTCAACAAAAAAGAAAGTCGTTGTCATTACACTTTCGGTTTTATGCTCATTGATTGTTCTTGTTGTTATTGCAGGTATCGGCGTTCTTAACTGGTACTGCAAGACAGCGGATTATGAGCTTTTAAAAACCGAGCAGCAGGTGACGCTCGTGGCGCACAGAGGCTACCGTGCAGTTGCGCCTGAAAACACTGCTCCTGCTTTTGAGGAGGCAGGCAAGGCAGGCTTCTGGGGTGCTGAGTGTGATATCTACAGAACTGCTGACGGCGTCTGGGTCGTTTCCCACGATACAGTTACATATCGAATGATGGATAAAACGGCACTTGTTGAAAAGAAAACGTATGACGAGCTTATGACGCAGACTGTTGATAACGGCTCAAATATTGAGAATTATCCCGGTTTAAAATTCTGCTCGCTTGAGGATTACCTTCAGATTTGTAAGGAATACAATATGGTTGCGGTGATTGAGCTTAAGGGCAAAAAGAACACCGAGCATTATGACGAGGTTGTTGACCTTGTAAATCAGTACGGCGTGGAGTCCGTTTACATTTCCTTCCATTTTGAAAATCTTGAAAAAATCAGAGCACTCACAGATGCGCCTGTTTACTTCCTTACGCAGAAAATCTCTGATGAGGATATCGAGCTTGCAAAGTCGCTTGAAAACTGCGGTATCGACTTCAACGGCGGCAAGGAGAAAAACTTTGAAAGCGGTATGATTCAGAAATGTATTGACGAAGGTCTTGAGGTCGGTGCTTGGACAATTGACGATACAGAGCTCCTCGATAAGCTCGTAGAAAACGGCGTAACACTCATCACTACTGATAATATTACTGCACAGTAAAATGTTATTGTCATTGAAGCGAAAGGCTAAAGCGATGAAAAAGAAAGACGAAAAACGTAGAATTATCAAGGTAAGACCGTTTAATATGGCGAATTTTTCGGGCGGCTCGGGATATCTTGTATTTTCTTTGATATATCAAACCTTTGCACTTTTGCCGGGTGTTTTGATTGTATGGTTTCTTACTTTAATTAAACTTCCTAAAGATGAAAATGGGAATATAATTGTAGACAGAGCATGCAAAAGATTTTATGCTGTAACAATTCCGATTGCAGTACTTTTCATTATTGCATCGGTGATACTTGCAATTTATTGCTGTGCAGGTTATGGAGATCTTTCGGTATATGCTGTTGAAATTGCTTTTATCGGTATTGCACCTACTCTATGTTCATTCTTTGTTTTAAGGCATTTTCATTCAAAGATAGCGCACGGCGAAATTAGCGTTGCAGGTGCTATTTTTGCTTCGCTCGGAATTATTATATTGATAATAATTGGTGTGTTTGCGGTTAGTCTTACATTGAACAGTATTCTCGAAGAATATGAAATTGAGAGAGATAGGGCACTTTTTGAAGCAGAAATAGCAGAATATGATTATTAAAACACGACGGGAAGAATTTGGCGGAATAGTATTTTTTGAAAAGCCGGGATTTGTTTGCTACGTAAATAATTCTATGGCAAATGCTTTGGGCATAAAAAAGAACCCTGATGCGCATTATGTGAAAGATGTATTTTCTTCACCGCTTGATGCCCATTTTGCAGTAACGACAAGGTGCAATATGTACTGCAAGGGCTGTTACAACACCACACGAAATGACGGCAATGTTGACATAGACTTTGAAAAGGCGAAAAGGGTAATTGACAATTTAGCTGATTTGAATGTCCTGTCCGTATCCTTTGGCGGCGGTGAGCCGACACTGTACCCTGAAATAATTGAGCTTGCCGAATATACCCGCTCAAAAAATATCCTACCAAATATGACAACTAACGGTCTGACTATGACCGAGGATTTTGCAAAGCGTTGCAGAGTTTTTGGAAATGTGCATTTCAGTATTCATAAGCCTGCTGATATTGATATTGCCTTCAATGCGGCAAGAATTTACAAAAAGCAGACAGGGAAAAAGGCAGGGTTAAATCTTTTACTCTCAAGTGAAATTATCCCTTTGCTCGAGAATATCGTTAAGCGGGCAAATAAATCTGCATTTAAAAAAATATTGTTTTTACGATATAAAAAGACTGATAAAAATTCAAACATCACTGACTTGTCGGCAGATGATAAAATGACAGAAGTCTTTGAAAAAATCAAAGCACTTTCAAGAAAGAGCAGATTGATGTTTCTTTTCGACTGCTCATCAATGCAGGAGCTTGCTTATGCAAAAATCACGTCACCAAAGCTGTTAAGCCGAGTTGATTCCAACGGCTGTTTAGGCGCAAACGCCTATATTGCTGTTGATGTAAACGGGGAATATAAGCCGTGCTCTTTCTGGTACGAAACGTTTGGCGATGCTAAAAAGCTAAGCTATGATGAATGGATGACTAACGAAAAACTAAAATCATTCAGGGAATATAAATTTTCGTCAGATTGTGAGAATTGTGAATATTCCGTAGTCTGCAACGGAGGGTTCAGACTAAACTATCTTGAATGTAAAGTGAAAAATTAAAAGTTTAAAGGCTGTGAAGAAAATTGTTTTTCTTCACAGCCTCTTTTGTTATGATTTAATTTTTATCCTTACCAGGTGCGCCGCAGCATTTTTTATACTTTTTGCCTGAGCCGCATGGGCATGGGTCGTTAGGTCCTATCTTATTTCCTTTACGAACAGGTGATGACTTAACAGTATCATCTCCGCCTGAGGAGGTTGCAGTCACCTTTGCGACAGCTTTTCTTTCAACGTCCTCTTGTCTTCTCGGCATAATTGTGAGCATCATACGAACTGTGTTTTCACGAATTGTTGCTGTCATTTCGTCAAACATATCATATGATTCCATACGGAAAGCAACTACAGGATCCTGCTGAGCGTATGCTCTAAGGCCGATACCCTGCTTAAGGTCATCCATAGCGTCGATATGATCCATCCAGAGCGTATCAACGTTTCTGAGAAGTACCATTCTTTCAAAGTCCTGGAACATCTCGTCGCCTAAGATTTCACGCTTTTCTTCAAGTATCTTGTGACCTCTTTCGGTGAGCAAATCAATAGTTGACTCAACTGAGAGATCATCAGCATCCTCAAAGTCGTCGTCAGTTGTGAGCCAGCCCTTGTATTTTTCCTTAAGGCCTGCAACGTTCCAATCAGCCTTATTGTCGCCCGCAAGATAATTCCTTACGTTTTCGTCGATATTCGTATCGAGCATTGAAAGAATTTTATCTGTAAGGTCGATGCCGTCAAGCACCTGATCCCTCTGCTGATAGATAAGCTGTCGCTGGCGGTTCATAACGTCGTCGTACTGAAGCGTTTGTTTACGTATACCGAAGTTTCTGCCCTCAACCTTTTTCTGTGATGACTCAACTGTTTTTGAAATCATCTTTGACGGGATAGGCATATTTTCATCATCAGAAAGTCTTGCCATCATCATCTGCATTCTCTCGCCGCCGAACAGACGCATAAGGTCGTCCTCACAAGAGAGATAGAACTGGCTTTCGCCGGGGTCGCCCTGACGGCCTGAACGTCCGCGAAGCTGGTTATCAATACGCCTTGAATCATGACGCTCTGTACCGAGAATAAACAGACCGCCTGCCTCACGAACCTTGTCTGCCTCTTCCTTGATTTCGTTCTTGTATTTTGCCTCTAATTCCTGGAAGGTCTTTCTTGCATTCAGGATTTCTTCATCGTCAGTTTCAGCAAAGCCTGTTGCCTCAGCAATAAGCTCGTCTGTAAACTGCATTCTTCTCATTTCCGATTTAGCAAGATACTCGGCATTACCGCCAAGCATAATATCTGTACCACGGCCTGCCATATTCGTTGCGATTGTTACTGCGCCGAGCTTACCTGCCTGAGCGATGATTTCAGCTTCACGCTCGTGGTTTTTAGCATTGAGCACGTTATGAGGAACTCTTGCCCTTTTGAGCAGCTTTGAAAGAAGCTCACTCTTTTCAATGCTGATTGTACCAACAAGGACAGGCTGTCCCTTTTCGTGGCACTTTTTAATCTGCTCGATTGCATTAAGGAATTTCGCCCTTTCCGTCTGGAAAATAACGTCAGGGTGGTCAATTCTTGCAAGCTCCTTGTTTGTCGGTATTTCAACAACGTCAAGCTTGTAGATTTCTGAAAATTCAGGACCCTCTGTAAGAGCAGTACCCGTCATACCGGAAAGCTTTTTGTAAAGGCGGAAATAGTTCTGGAAGGTGATAGTTGCAAGAGTCTTGCTCTCGTGCTCAACCTTAACACCTTCTTTTGCCTCGATTGCCTGATGAAGACCTTCGTTATATCTTCTGCCCTCCATAATACGACCTGTGAATTCGTCAACGATTTTAACCTGGCCGTCGGCTACAACGTAGTCAATATCTCTTCTCATTACACCATTTGCCTTGATAGCCTGATTGATGTGGTGGAGGAGAGTTGAATGCTCCATTTCCATAAGGTTTTCAACGTTGAAATATGCCTCAGCCTTTTTAACACCGTCCTGTGTAAGAGTAGCCGTCTTAGCCTTTTCGTCAACGATATAGTCGCCGTCGTACGTGGACTCGGTATCCTGCTTTTCGTCCATTTTGGCAACCTTTACCATTTTAAGAGTTCTGGCAAAGGCGTTTGCCTGCCTGTAAAGGTCGGTTGACTGCTCACCTTTACCGCTGATGATGAGCGGAGTACGAGCCTCATCGATAAGAATTGAGTCAACCTCGTCGACGATTGCGAACGTGTGACCTCTCTGTACCTTCTGCTCCTTATATTGCACCATATTGTCACGAAGATAGTCAAAGCCCATTTCGTTATTCGTGCCGTAGGTGATGTCTGCGTTATATGCTTCTTTTCTCTGTTCGTTAGTCTTTTCGTGAATGATAAGACCAACCTCAAGGCCGAGAAAACGGTAAAGCTTGCCCATCCATTCTGAGTCACGCTTTGCAAGGTAGTCATTGACTGTTACGATGTGAACGCCCTCACCGGTGAGCGCATTCAGATAAGCAGGAAGGGTAGCAACGAGCGTTTTACCTTCACCTGTCTTCATCTCGGCGATTCTGCCCTGATGAAGAACGATACCACCGATGATCTGCACTTCAAAGTGCTTCATACCAAGCACACGCCATGCAGCCTCACGGCACACGGCAAAGGCATCGGGAAGAATATCATCAAGCGTTTCGCCGTTTGCAAGACGCTCTTTTAAAACAGCTGTCTGTGCGGTAAGCTCCTTATCCTCCATTTCCTGATACTTGCTCTCTAAGGCAAGTACCTTGCCAGATATTTTTTTAACTCTTTTAACTTCCTTTTTTGAGTAATCACCAAAAAGGGCAGTTACAAATTTATTTGCCATACGTTTACACCTCGAGAAATGATATTAAAGAATATTTTAACATAAAGTATTATTAATGTCACTAAGATTTTTAAGTATTATCAGCCGCCGTAAATTCCTTTGATAGCAGATAAAGCTCCGCCGGATACGGCATTTTCGGCATTGTCGTTAAAGCCTAAAACAAGATTTTTTTTACCCTGCTCGATGTCAAGGGTCATTTCAACAGCCTCCGGGAGAAAGCCGGAAGCATCAATGTCTGCGCAAAGCTGAGCGAGCTTTGTGTCTAAAAACGTATCGTTGTTAAGCTTTGCAAGAAGCTGTAAAGTGGAATAATCAGACTTAAGCTGCTGAGCAAAGTCGTTTGCCGCCTGGAACAAATCTTTATTGCTTACTGAAACGGTTACTGTTTGATTTTCAATATCAATGCTTGTAATTTCCATTTCAAGATTTGCAAATATAGCTCTGCCAAGCTCTGCGAACTGCTCGTGCTTTTTTGCATATCCGAGTATAATTGAAAGAGTAGTTGAATCTACGTATTTATTGAGATTATCAATATCAAATTTTTGCAAAGCAGTTTCAACTACTTCAACTGTTTTTGTGATATTTTCCTCAGTCATATCTGCGTTAGGACCCGAGCAAGCCGTAAGGCTTAAACACAGTATTACCGCACACAAAAGCAAACTAATTGCTCTCTTCATAAAAAACACGTCCTTTGTAATTATTTCTATCTATTATATATAATAAAAACTTTTTTGGCAACACTATTTAAAATTATTATAAAAAAATTGCATATTTAAATCATATGTGGTATAATCAAAAAAATTATATACATCATATTGTTTTATATTGATTTGATTTAAACAGGTATTTTAAAATGAACCGTAAATTTAAAAAATATTTTGGGGCGACAAAGTTTAAAAGGCTCTTTGATATAGTGTTGTCATTTACTGCTTTGATCGTTCTTTCACCGCTTTTTCTCATAATCTGTATAGCGAATCTGTTTACGCCTGACACAAGCGTTTTCTTTTCTCACGAGCGCAGAGGCAGACGCGGAAAGCCGTTTAAGATTTATAAATTCCAGACAATGAGAAACAATACGCCGAACGTGGCGACGGGACAATTGGAAAATCCCGAGCAGTATATAACCAAGGTGGGCAGGTTTTTAAGAAAAACAAGCCTTGACGAGCTGCCGCAGCTTTGGAATATTCTCAAGGGTGATATGAGCTTTGTAGGGCCGAGACCGCTGATTTCATCAGAAATGAGAGCACATAGATTAAGGCTTGAATACGGCGTTTACCGCTTCAGGCCGGGACTTACGGGTATGGCGCAAATCAACGGCAGAGATGAAATATCACTTATGAAAAAGGTTAAATACGACAAGCTTTATTGCGACAATTGGTCGCTGAAGCTTGATTTTGTAATTCTTCTCAGGAGCGTCGGCGTTACGTTAAAGCAAGAGGGCTTCCGCGAAGGAATGGTTCACAGAATATAAAGGAAGACAATTTTATTCGTAGAATTAATTTTTATTTGGAGAATTTATTATGGAAAGAAACTTTATCGACGGATATACGGAATGGCAGTCAAACCCTGAAATCGTGGGCGTAAACAAGCTTCCCCAGCACGCAACTCTTATGCCGTACGACAGCTTTGAGGAGGCTAAGAAGGCTGACCGTTATGCATCATCACGCTGCAAGCTTTTAAACGGAAAATGGAGATTTAAGCTCTATAAGAATTATGCATACAAGCCGACTGATTTTGCACAGCCTCATTATGATTCTCATAACTGGGATACTGTAATCGTTCCCTGCTCGTGGCAG
>JAFLSA010000189.1 GCA_022511185.1 Eubacterium sp. | reverse complement strand
CATTTTATATGAAAAAGCAACTCAGAAGAGGTTTGGCGCTTTTCATAGCAGTTTTAATGCTGACCTGCAATCTGCCCTTCGTGGCTCTTGCAGATGATGACACAGGAATTAAGATTTCCTCAAACGTCACCGTGTCAGGCGTTGAAGTTGCAGACGGTATAGAATTTACGTACTATATCGAAATTGATAACGTGCCATTCAACGGAACAGCAACAGGCAGTGACGGTAAAACGTACAGCATTGCAGACGGTATTCTTACAATACCATATAACGTAAGTGCCGTTCTTGATAATGTTGCAGAGGGGGCATATTACAGCGTTAAACGTCTGGCATATGACAATGATGACTACGCTCTTATTAAGGAAACAGCTCCTCAGTATGGCGAGTTCACCGGAAGAGAGTATTATGTATCCTATGACGGCGGAGAAAGACAGATAATCACCGAGGATCAGTACAATGAAGCAACAAATAACGGTGAGAATACAACCGGTACAGTTTACAGAGATGCCGACGGAAATCTGTATGATGAATCACAGCTTACAACAATTACTGCTTATGATGCAGTACGTTCTGTAAATGTTCTTAATCAGGCAACGTATAGTATTGAGGAAAAATCATATACATATGTAACTGATTCTCTTGAAACGTATCAGTTTGATTACAATGTTGTAAATCTGGGATATAGTGCACCAAGCGGAACTTTTGGATCGTACACATATAATGGTACCGATTCAATTACCGTAACCGGTTTTCCTCTTGATGAAGGTGTAGAGACATCTGATTCTTTCAGTGGCACGAGTTCACGTATAGGTGGTAGCAAGGCAAAAGCAGCTGAAAGCTTTATAAGCACTGCAAGCTCAAATGTTATAAGGCTTTCATACAGAGTTCTTTCTGAAAACATCAAGGAATTAACCGGCAAGACAGCAGTGCTTGCAGAAAATGTTACGGCTCAGCTTCCTGCATCCGGCGATCTGACAGATAGTGAGCAGACATTTAATTTACATTCAGACGCATATTCCTTTACACAGGTTACACAGCAGAATGCTGAGTATTCATTTGAAGAAGTTCCTGCTTCTAAGGATTTAGTATTTGACGCAACGTTTGCTCCTGCACCTACAGGCAGATTTACAATTGACTTTATGATTTACGACGGTGCACTTCCAATCTCTTATAATGGTGCAACATTTGAAGTTCGTAATGAGTACGGTGTACTGCTCAATGACGGAGAGGATTACAATCTTGTAATTAGCGATAAAAGCTACGATGTTCCGCTTTTTGGTTCTATCGGATATACAGAATATGCATTCTCCGGCTTAAAGCATGGTACATATACAGTTCAGCAAACAAAAAGTCAGGATGGCTATATAGTTGACAAAACAGTGTATAAGTTTAACGTTGCAAGAGAAGACGGAGCTGTAACAGGTGTTGATGGTTATGAAGATAATTTTGCAAAATCAAGCTTTGGCTCATACACAGCGTTAACGAATAATACATGGAAGCCTTTAGGTGTTTATACATTCAGGTTCTTTAAGAACAACAGTATTTCAATCAGCTTCCACAAGGTTGACCAGAATGACGAGCCTGTTCAGGGCGCAGAGTTCCTGCTTATTGACAGAAACGGACTTATTCAGTTCGTAACTGAGCTCGGCAAAGCGGGAATTCAAGGCATAGGCGGTATGGATATCGGCAGTATTATTGAACAGCTCGGTAGCACAGACTGGTCAAATATTGACGTCGGAACGATTCTCGGTCTTATTCTTCAAATCGTAAATATAAGCCCTGAAAATCTTCCTAATCTTACAATTCCGGCAATATTAACATCAACCTCTGATAAGGACGGTCTTGTTGAGCTTAACAACTCCAAAAATATA
>JAFLSA010000188.1 GCA_022511185.1 Eubacterium sp. | reverse complement strand
CTTATGAGAACAGTTTACCTCGCAAAATATTCAAAGCAGATTAATAAATAATCTAACCATAACCAAAGCGGTGAGCAATTTGCTCACCGCTTTTTTACGTAGCATCATTTACATTAAATATGAATTTTGCTATAATATACCGGCAATGATTGATATTTTGGGGAATTGTTATGGCTAAGCGCAGAAGAAATGTTTTAGATAAGCTTAACACTTTGTTTTTTGGCAAGGATCTTCGAGTTACTGAGGGCGAGCCTTATACTGAAATCAGGGAGTTTGATTTTTCCTCTTACTACCCTGAGGACAAATATATTTACAACCAAAACCTGCCAACTGAAAATGTCTTTGATATCCGTGACTACGGTGCCGATGTTTCCTGCGACGACAATGCTCCATTTATAAACAAGGCTGTTTTGGACGCAAGCAGGGCAGGGGGAACGGTGCTGATTTCAGGCGGTGACTTTATTTCCGGCACTGTTACGCTGAAATCAGATGTAACCTTTTTTATCGCAAAGGATTCCTCAATTACTGCAAGAGCTGACGGCAAGGGCTTTGAAGAAAAGAAGACGCTGATTTTTGCTGAAAATGAGAATAACATTGTCATTACAGGCGGCGGAAGGATTAAGTGTAACGGTCATCTTTACGGCAGAAAACCTGTTGCTGATAAGAATAACACAACACCTGCCAAGTATATCGATGTTATTGAAATGCGTCAGGATTATCGTTCGCAGCTTCGTTTTGCTCACCCGAGCAAGTACGGCGGTCCTGTTTCTTTTAAAAACTGCAACAATATTACTGTCAATAACTTTATTATTGAAAACAGCGCATACTGGACGTTTAAGTTGTCAAACTGCGAAAATGTAATAATCAGGAACTTTATAATAAACAACAACAGGAACGTTGCAAATGCTGACGGAATTGACTTGGCAGGCACAAGCAACGTTGACATAAGCCATTGCTTTATCTCAACTGCTGATGACGGTATCGTAATTAAAAATGCTGTCTGGCTTGGGAACAATAACGCAATGAGCAATATTAAAATCACCGATTGCGAGGTTATCAGCAGAACGAATGCCATTAAGGTCGGCACCGAAACTACGTTTGATATAAGCGATATTACGGTTACGGATTGCAGGCTTTTTATGACAGACCTTTATCCCGGCAGTGTGTCGGGCATTTCGCTTGAAGCGTGTGACGGAACGGCACTTAGTAATATCCGTGTACATAATATCAGTATGGACAGATGCACCTGCCCGATATTTATCCGTCTCGGTAACCGTAATCGTGCAAGCCTTGTGAATACGCAAAGTGCAAATGCGATAGAGTTTGGCGCAAAGGCGCAGAAGGGCGGTGAGCTTTCCAAAAAGCTCTTTGACGGCAAAAGCAGCGTTAGTGATATTATAATCACTGATGTAAAGGCAACAGGGGTTGAGCTTCCGATAATTATTGCTGGCTACAAGCAGAATGGTAAGGTTAAAAGAGTGGAGAACGTTACTCTTAAAAATATTGAACTTGAGTATGTGGACATTCCCGAAACGATTGACAGGCGTGCATTTATCCCGGAATATACAAAGGAATATCCTGAGGGCTGGAGATTCAGAAATCTCCCTGCATATGCCCTTTGGATAAGACACGCTACCAATATAAGCCTTGAAAATTTCACCTGCCTCCACCCGCAAAAAACGTGGAAAAAGGATATAATTAAAGAAGATGTATTATAAAATAAAAAGACCGGATAAACCGGTCTTTTTCTATGTTGTATATTTGCTATTTTGCAAGTTTTTTGATTGCTTCAAAGCTTTCGGTGCTGATGATATGCTCAATTCGGCAGGCATCCTCAACTGCAATTTCAGGGCTGACGCCGAGACCGATAAGCCAGTTTGATAGGGTAGTGTGGCGTTCGTACA
>JAFLSA010000187.1 GCA_022511185.1 Eubacterium sp. | reverse complement strand
TACTCAGTTCAGAGGTCAGTTTGAGGGCAGAATAAAAGGACTTTTTGATGAGGTTAAGCACGAGGGGAATATTATCCTCTTTATTGATGAGGTGCATAATCTTGTCGGCACAGGCGATTCTGAGGGCACGATGAACGCTGCAAATATCCTCAAGCCTGCTCTTTCACGTGGCGAAATTCAGGTTATCGGCGCAACCACGTTTAACGAATACCGCAAGTATATTGAAAAGGATGCTGCGCTTGAAAGACGCTTCCAGCCAATAAAAATTGAGGAGCCGTCAATCGACGAGGCATATAGAATGTTGCTCGGCATAAAGGGATATTACGAGGATTATCACAAGGTCAATATTTCCGATTCTCTTGTTTACCGTGCGGTAACAATGTCTGAGCGATTTGTGACTGACCGTTATCTTCCCGATAAGGCGATAGATTTGCTTGATGAAAGCTGTACCTGTGCAAATCTCAGGAATCCTGCAATCAGTCAATATCAGATGTCTCTTGACAGGAAAAAGCTCCTCGAGGAAAATATCGAAAAGCTATCATCACCTGAGGATAATGACACGATTGACTACGAGCTTATCACTAAGCTTAAGAGTGAGATTTTACAGATTGATGCCACTCTTTCAGAGCTTGAGGAAAAGGCAAAGGATAATCAGGTTATTGAGGCAGATCTGGCAAAGGTTATATCACTCTGGACAGGTATACCAGCCGCAAAAATTGAGCAGAATGACGTTAAAAAGCTCGCCTGCCTTGAAGACGAGTTAAAGGCTCATATCATAGGACAGGATAACGCAGTTGAAAAGGTTTCAAATGCCGTAAGACGCGGCAGAGTTCAGATAAGTCCTAAGAAAAGGCCGCAGTCATTTATCTTTGTTGGTCCTACCGGCGTAGGTAAAACAGAGCTTGTTAAGCGACTTGCAGATGCACTTTTTGACAGCCCCGATAATTTAATCAGGCTTGATATGTCTGAGTTTATGGAAAAATTCAGCGTCTCAAGAATTATAGGCTCGCCTCCGGGTTACGTCGGCTATGACGATGCTGGCCAGCTTACCGAGAAGGTAAGGAGAAAGCCATATAGCGTTATCCTTTTTGACGAGATTGAAAAGGCGCATAAGGACGTTTTAAATATTCTTCTTCAGATTCTTGACGAGGGCAGAATAACTGATGCACAGGGCAGAACCGTAAACATTGAAAATACAGTTATCATTATGACCTCAAATGCAGGCTCAACAGATTCCGCCTCACTCGGCTTTAATAAGTCGGCAGGGGATATAAATGCCGAAGTCACTATGAAAGCACTTGAAAGATTTTTGCGTCCTGAATTTCTCGGCAGAGTTGACGAAATCATTTTGTTTAACGAGCTTACTCACGATGACTTTGAGAAGATAGCAAGGCTTATGCTTGACGAGCTTGTCGAAAGCCTTAAAGATAAAGCAATAAATCTTGTTTATGATGGGTCTGTACCCGTATTTCTTGCTAAGGAAGCGTACGGTTCAAAGAAAAATGCAAGAGGTCTTCGTGATGCCGTAAGACGTCAGGTTGAGGAAAAGCTTGCGAATGCAATTGTTTTCAATCAGGAGGAACAGATTGAAACATTTACTTTGTCTGCACAGAATGAAATTAATATAAAAATAAACTAAATTTCAAAAAATACTTGACACTTAGGCGGTCATTATGTATAATAATGACCGTTGTATGCGGGTGTAGTTCAATGGTAGAATCCCAGCCTTCCAAGCTGGTTGTGTGGGTTCGATTCCCATCACCCGCTCCATTTTGCGCTGATAGCTCAGCTGGATAGAGCAACTGCCTTCTAAGCAGTAGGTCGGGGGTTCGAGTCCCTCAAGGCACGCCACTTTTTTATTTTCGCCGTTCCGGCGTATTTCTTCGCGCCGCCCGGCGGAAATCCAAATTTCATATGGTGGGTATAGCTCAGCTGGTTAGAGCGTCAGGTTGTGGCCCT
>JAFLSA010000186.1 GCA_022511185.1 Eubacterium sp. | reverse complement strand
CTTACTGATTGAACGGACCGTTTAATGAGTTATTTGAAGGAGAATTATTATGTTTGGAAAAAAATCAATAATCAATACAGGACTACTCGACCTCAGGAATTATTCACCGACGGCATTAGAGAAAATAAAATTAATAAATGCAGGAACAATAATTCTGCCCTCTGATGCAGATAAAGAATTCTATGAGGCATATGCTGCAATTAAGGTGAATACCGGAAGTACGATTAAATTAAAAACAGAAGAGATTATCTGTACGGTCAACGGCTTTTCAATAATAGACAGTACTACAGTTAAGCCGGAAACCGTCTATCTTGTAAACGGTGCGGCACTTATTCATTCAATTTCTCAGGACACACATATCAAATTAATAGTAAACGGAGCCGCCTTTATTGATAAAAGCTCTGAGGTAGAATTTTTATCAACCAACGGCAGTGTAATTAAAACAGAGTTTGATATAGATAATTCAAAATTCTATACCCAAAATCTTCAGATAGACACACAGTTTGTATCATACTGCGAGGAGAACTGTACAATAATTGTTGCGAACACGTTAACCTTCACACCGGATGTTACTACGAAGGATTTGGAAGATAAGAAGCTGCACTTTATCGTTGGAAACACTATAAAATGCAATAATTCACTGTACGGTTATATTGCGGCTAACTCGCAATTTGGTAACAAAATAGTATGAAGCTTTGGGATAATGAGAACATTATATCGCAATTTAATCACATCTATGAGCGATACTACAAGTCGGTCAAGTCTTACTTTGCGAAAAGATTTGACATAAATGAAGCTGATGATTTAGCGCAGATAACCTTTATGAAATTATGGTCATATCTGCCTAATCAGAGGAGTATCAAAAATGAAAAATCACTTATATTCAGCATTGCAAAAAATGTGCTTTATGACAGACTCAGGCAAAAATCTTTTGAAAGCAGCGAGCTTTCTGAAATAGACTTAATTGATAAAAGTGATTTCACATCAAGCATTGAGTTACAAATGCTGATTAGCAAGCTTCCAATGAATGACAGAGAGCTTTTGGAGCTTAAAAGAATTGGAATGTCAAGCCGTGAAATTGCAAAAATCCAAGGGACAAAGGCATCGACAGTGCGCTCAAGATTACAAAAAATAAAAAGTGATTTAAAAAAATCACTTGACGAATAACTTTAAAAGGACAGTGTTAAGCACTGTCCTTTTTCTTTGATTTAAATTCTATTTTATTTTCAGTATGATTTATGAGCTTCTTGATATTACCCTTATGTGCGACAACTACAATCATTGTAAAGATTGCCGCAATAATTGTAAGCACAATGCTTTTATGGAAAGCAAAAATCAATACAGGATAAAGAAGCGCCATAATAATACTGCCGAGTGAAACATATCTTGTAACTGCAACGATTATAATGAACACCGCAAGCAGAATCAGCGCAATTCTCCAGTCAATTGCAAAAACCATTCCGCCTGAGGTCGCAACACCCTTACCTCCCTTGAATTTAAAATAGCAAGGGAATATATGACCGAGCACGCAGAAAAAGCCCGCAAATGATTTTATGAACATATCTCTGTCAATCAAATCAAGTGGTGATGATTCGATTTCCGACAAAAGCATAGGAGTATATGCAATTATCTGCAAGGCAATAAATATTGCAACAAAGACCTTAAGCATATCACCTATTATAGTAAGAACAGCAACGCCCTTGCCGTAATTTCTCAGCATATTAGTTGTTCCGGCATTGCCGCTTCCGTGATTTCTTACATCGTCTTTTTCAATTTTATTTGATAGGATTACACCAAAGTTAAGACTGCCTAAAAGGTATGATATCAGAGCAATAACAATAAATGAAATAATGAGCATTATTTTTTGCCCTCTCCCCTCTCACGAATAATAAAGCGCACAGGAGTACCGTCAAGACCGAAAATATCTCTTATCTGATTTTCAAGATATCTTTGATATGAAAAGTGGAAAAGCTCTG
>JAFLSA010000185.1 GCA_022511185.1 Eubacterium sp. | reverse complement strand
GAATACTAAGGCAGGTTCTTGGCGTTCGCAAGGCTTTGCCTTGCTCGGCTAAAGGATTAAACCTTAAATGACAGAGGCAGAGTTGCGAAATCACTTTTTGAAACATACCGTTTTAAGCCAAATTTTCACTTTTAGGTCTCTCAAAAATCTCTGATTAAAAGTTTCTGAAGCTTTTCACTGCAACATCTTATATTTCATAGATTAATAAACTTAAAAAATCTGAAATAAAAAGCCTAAAACGGCACGACATCATTTAAAAAAATATGTCGTGCTTATTTAATATTCTTATGTTATTATAATATTAAGACTGCGCAAAGGAGTTTAATATGAAAAGGATCATTTGTATTTTAATAGCATTTTGTATTTTAGGGGTGTGTTTTGCGGGTTGCTCAAATAATATTGATAAAACACCGCATAGTGTTATGGCTGAATTTTTCGTAAGTCCGCTTGGAGACGATAATAATAACGGAACAAAAGAAGATCCTTTTTTAACCATTGAAAAAGCTCGGTCAGAGGTCAGGAAAATAACCCAGAATATGAACGGCGATATTATAGTTTATCTTGATGAAGGCACCTATGTATTAAATGATACGCTCAATTTTGATGAGAGAGACAGCTCAACGAATGATTTTGATATTATTTTCACCGCTATTGACGGCGCTAAACCTGTCTTAAGCGGAGGAACAGAAATAAGCGGTTTCACCCTTTTTGACAGAGAAAACAATATTTATTCAGCAAAGGTAGAGGATGGCTTTACGTTCCGCCAGCTGTACGTCAACGGCGAAAAGGCTGTCAGGGCAAGGAGCAACACGGATTATTCAACGAGGATCATCGGCGCTTCAAGATTTGACATTAAGAGCAATCTCATTCCCGAAAACTTATTTTATGACGGCGAGGACGCTCTCCGCCCTGCCGCCTACGGAGAAATATACATAGCCCCCGGCGAATTTCAGGAGTTCGGCAATCTTGAAAAGGTTGAGCTTCACGTTCTCACCGCTTGGGTAGAAAACATACTCAGGATAAAGTCGGCAAGAATCGAAGAGGATCAGGTTGTGATCCGTGTTCAGGATCACGAAAGCAAGCTTATTTTCAACCGTATGCACCCGAATATCGACGGTTATTCGTATGCCGGCACTCACGATTTCGTTTATTATATCGAAAA
This sequence comes from Eubacterium sp., assembly GCA_022511185.1. GTDB lineage: Bacteria > Bacillota > Clostridia > Oscillospirales > Acutalibacteraceae > Eubacterium_R. The sequence continues at coordinate 820 of JAFLSA010000185.1, read as the reverse complement.
TGCCTATGAGCTTATTGACACGGACAACGAATGGTATCTTGACGAAAGCACGAATACGCTTTACTTTAAGGCACCGAGCGGACTTGATATGCGTGCCGCAAGCGTAATTGCGCCGAGACTTGAAACTCTCGTATCTGTTAATACGAGTGACAACAGCAAAATAAATAACCTAACCTTTGACGGTATCACTTTTGAATACAGCACGTGGAATCTGCCAAGTGAACAAGGACTTGTTGAGCTTCAGGCAGGTATGTTCGCTAATTACTGTATTTTCAGCGATAATGACAACGGTGCGTTAAGACCTTCCGCCGGAATCTACGTTGCGAATACCCATAATTTCACGATGAAAAACTGTATCGTTCAGAATATGGGTGCAGCAGGAATTGATTTGAATTACGGCACTGATAACTCCCTCATTCGGGATAATATCATTCGAAATATCAGCGGTAATGGTATTATGATAGGCAAATTTGTTGTTGATGAAAACACAGATTTCCACGTTGCGTATAATCCTGAAAATAAAGATGAGATATGCACAGACGATAAGATTGTAAATAACTATGTTCATAATATCGGCACGGATTACGAGGGCTCCGTGGCAATAGGTGCAGGCTACCCAAAGGGTATTCTCATTGCGAATAATGAAATTGCCTATGCTCCATATACAGGTATATCTGTTGGATTCGGTTGGACAAGTGCGGATAATGCTATGTCGGATAACAAAATCTTAAATAACAATATTCACCATACGAGCCAGGTACTCTGCGATGCCGGCGGAATCTACACGCTTTCAAAACAGCCCAATTCCGAAATGAGCGGA
>JAFLSA010000184.1 GCA_022511185.1 Eubacterium sp. | reverse complement strand
GGATTCACCATACTGGGCACTTACAGAACTTGCTGCAAGGTGCTCTGCTAAGAGAATGGTTCCTGATTACATCTCTGAAAAGAAAATGAAGGAGCTTAAAGAGGGCAACTGCTTCCCTGTTATGGGCTGTCGTTCAAACCTTTCTCCGTGGAAGGACAAGGACGGTAATTATAAATTCTACGGCCGTTTCAATCAGGGCGTTGTTACGCTCAACCTTGTTGACATTGCCTGCTCATCAGGCGGCGATATGGCAAAGTTCTGGAAAATATTTGACAGCCGTCTTGACCTTTGCTACCGTGCATTGATGTGCCGTCACAACAGACTTAAGGGCACACTTTCAGATGCTGCACCAATTCTTTGGCAGCACGGCGCTATCGCAAGACTTAAGAAGGGTGAAAAGATTGATCCGCTTCTTGTCGGCGGTTACTCAACAATCAGCCTTGGCTATGCAGGTCTTTACGAATGTACAAAGTATATGACAGGTATGAGCCATACTGATGAAAACGGCGGTAAGGAATTTGCGCTTAAGGTAATGCGCTATATGAATGATGCGTGCACTAATTGGAAAAAGGAGACCTCAATCGGCTTCGGTATCTACGGCACACCGCTTGAGTCAACTACATATAAATTTGCAAAGTGCCTGCAAAAGCGCTTTGGTATCATACCGGGTGTAACAGATAAGAATTACATCACAAATTCCTATCACGTTCACGTTACCGAGGAGATTGACGCATTTTCAAAGCTTTCATTTGAGGCACCTTTCCAGGAGCTTTCAACAGGCGGTGCTATCTCGTACGTTGAGGTACCGAATATGCAGCAAAATATCCCTGCTGTTTTACAGGTTATGCGTTACATCTATGATAACATTATGTACGCAGAGCTTAACACAAAATCTGACTACTGCCAGTGCTGCGGCTATGACGGTGAAATTCAGATTGTTGAAAACGAGCACGGCAAGCTTATCTGGAGATGCCCGAAATGCGGCAATGAGGATCAGGACAAGATGAACGTTGCAAGAAGAACTTGCGGTTATATCGGCACACAGTTCTGGAATCAGGGCAGAACACAGGAAATCAAAGAAAGAGTTTTACACTTATAAGGAGATACCTCCGAGTATATTTGCTCGGAGGTTTGTTTATATATGAACTACGGTGAAATAAAAAAGAATGATATCGCAAACGGCGAAGGTGTGAGAACTACCCTTTTTGTATCAGGATGCAGACACCACTGCAAAAACTGCTTTAATGAGCAGACGTGGGATTTCGGCTTTGGCGAGCCGTTTACAGAAAAGACAATGGAGGAAATATTCGACTCCTGCACGCCCGACTGGATAAACGGCATTACACTGCTTGGCGGTGAACCGTTCGAGCCTGAAAATCAAAAGGTGCTTCTGCCGTTTTTGATTATGTTCAGAGAGCGTTTTCCAAATAAAGATATTTGGTGCTACTCAGGCTTTACAATTGAAGAAATCATAGGAAAGGTTAATTCAAGAGCGCATACCGAAATAAGCGGTGAAATGCTAAGCTTAATTGATATTCTTGTTGACGGACGCTTTGTGGAAGAAAAAAAGGATATCTCTCTTGCCTTTCGCGGCTCGTCAAACCAGCGAATCATTGACATAAAAAAATCCCTTGAACAAGGAGAAATAGTTTTATATTTAGAATAATAAAAAGGAGGTCGATGACCTCCTTTTTTAATACTGTTTTTTTATTTTTTCCTTTATAAGTGCAAAAAGCTCTCGCATAAGAAAGGTTGGCAGGAGGACTAATTTAGTTCTTGATGAAACGGCGGTGGTGGAAAGCCCGTATCTTTTACAAATCATACTCGCTCTTTTTTGATGATATTCCGAGGTGGCGATTGCCGCCTCGTTTTTCATACCAAGTTGCGCCATTATTTCAAGCGAAAATCTAATGTTTTCATCAGTAGAGGTTGACCTGTCCTCTAAAATAAGCCTGTCTTTAGCCACGCCTCTATCATAAAGGAGCTTCTGCATACAAAGTGCCTCAGACAAATTTTCATCTCTTCCCTGTCCGCCGCTTAGA
>JAFLSA010000183.1 GCA_022511185.1 Eubacterium sp. | reverse complement strand
TGGCACTTTCCGTTTTTTGCAATCAGGCAGTATCTATATACAGCTCTAATTGCAAAAAACGGAATTCTGCATCTTTTTCAAAAGTCTGCCGGTATGCAAAAATCTAAATTTCTGATTTTTCTACAAGATGCAACATTTTATATTATAAACTTAAAACTATTATCAACTGAATTATCGCCAAAGGTTTTATTACACATTCTGTACATAGCCTTTGCGTGTATTCTATCGTGCCAAATAAAGCGTCTTAATACTTTTTTCAAAGACCAAAGCTCATTATAACTGCCTAAAACTACTTGATTATTTAGAAATTCAGAATTTTTCTCTACTAAATCAAATCCTCTTTTTCTGCATTCATATATACTGCCTTCATTAGAAACATTAATATCGATTTCTCCGAAATAATAAGAGTTTACACTTTTAGTATGCTCGTACATTTCTTTGGCAGTTAATGGCAATTCTCCGTAAAATGTTTTTCTTTGAGAAAGTGAACTTATGTTTTTATCAGGAACCGACTCATAAAGGTTTAAAAAGTCTTTTGCTGATTTTAAAGCAATATCCTTCAATTTATAATATTCATCGAAATTAAATGGAGTTTTTTCACTATCAAATATCACTTCTGTTTCAGCATCACAAACTTGTAAACTTGTCTTATATTCCTGAATGATTACAGGTTCTAACATATCGACAATTTCACGATTAAGCCAATTTTGATAAGATACTATTTCACTTTTTATTTTGCTAAAAGCGATTTCCTTTGTTTTTCCTCTTGTAAAAGCTCCAATGAACTCTTCACAAAAAATAGTTGAATCGTTTCCATTATGCTCCCAGATACATTTTATCTGCATATTTCACCTCTAAATCACTACAAAAAACACCATCTGAAAAGATGGTGTTTGATTTTTTACAGATATTTTTTGATTTCGTCTACCTTATCTGTCTTTTCCCAGGATACATTGAGGTCTTCTCTGCCCATATGGCCGTAGGCTGCAACGTTTTTATAAATCGGCTTTCTTAAATCGAGCTTATCTATGATAGCTGATGGTCTGAGATCAAATACCTTACCCACAATTTCACTGATTTTATCATCGCTGATTTTTCCTGTGCCGAAGGTGTCAACCATAACTGATACAGGTTTTGCAACGCCGATTGCATATGCAAGCTGAACCTCGCACTTGTTTGCAAGACCTGCGGCTACGATATTTTTAGCAACCCAGCGTGCAGCGTATGCAGCACTTCTGTCAACCTTTGTCGGGTCTTTACCGCTGAAGGCACCGCCGCCGTGGCGTGAATATCCGCCGTATGTATCAACGATAATCTTACGTCCTGTAAGACCTGAGTCACCGTTCGGTCCGCCGATAACAAATCTGCCTGTCGGATTAACATAATATGTAGTGTCCTCGTCAATCAAATCTGAAGGAATTGTCTCTTTTATAACCTTTTCGATTATATCCTCACGAAGCTGTGAAAGCTCTACATCGGCGCTGTGCTGACTTGATACAACTACTGTAGTAACCTTTACAGGCTTGCCGTCATCATATTCAACAGTAACCTGAGTTTTACCGTCAGCGTAAAGGTAAGGCAAGGTTCCGTCTTCTCTTACCTCTGTAAGTTTAACAGCGAGCTTATGAGCAAGACTTATAGGTAGAGGCATGAGCTCCTCAGTTTCATCACAGGCATAGCCAAACATCATTCCCTGATCGCCTGCGCCATTGAGATTATACTCGTCCTCTTCTGAATTTTTTAACTCATAAGACTTGTCAACGCCCATAGCTATATCAGTCGACTGCTTATCAAGTGCTGTGAGAACGGCACAGGTGTTGCCGTTAAAGCCCTTTTTATCGTCATCATAACCGATATCACAAATTGTCTTACGAACAATTGCAGGAATATCAACCTGAGCATTAGTAGTAATCTCACCCATAACGAGTACCTGACCTGTTGTGCAGGTGGTTTCGCACGCAACACGGCTCATTGGATCCTGCCTGAGCATTTCGTCTAATATTGCATCTGAAATCTGGTCACAAATTTTATCGGGGTGACCCTTAGTA
>JAFLSA010000182.1 GCA_022511185.1 Eubacterium sp. | reverse complement strand
ATCTTATCGGGTTCCTCTCGTCGTTGTTCAATTTTCAAGGTCCTTTTGCTCTCTCAAGCGCCTATCTTTCGGCTCATCTCTTGCGAGTGCTTTGAAATATTATCACATTTGTTTCTTGTTGTCAACAAGTTTTTTCAAATTTTTTCAAAAAAAATTTAAGTAATAGCAAATTAACTAAAAAATTTAAGTTGCAATTGATATTTTTATTTGATATAATCATATAACATCTTAGGCGTAATATTAATATATATACTACTATTATATTGAGAGGGGTTGATATTGTGCCAATCAGGATTGACGACGCTTTACCTGCAAAGCAGAATTTAGAAATTGAAAACATATTTGTAATGAGTAATAAGCGTGCTGATATGCAGGATATCAGACCGCTCAAGATAATAATCCTTAATCTTATGCCTACGAAGGTTGAGACTGAGACACAGCTTTTAAGACTTTTGAGTAACTCGCCTTTACAAATTGACATTGATTTTTTACAGGTTAAAAGCCACGTGTCAAAGAACGTGTCAAAAAATCATATGGATAAATTCTATAAGGTTTTTGATGAAGTGAAAAACGATAGATATGACGGTATGATTATAACCGGTGCGCCTGTTGAGCATCTGGATTTTGAGGAAGTTGACTACTGGCAGGAGCTTTGCGAAATAATGGAGTGGAGCAAGAAAAACGTTTACAGCACATTTTATATCTGCTGGGGTGCGCAGGCAGGTCTTTACTACCATTACGGAATTAACAAGCACAAGGTTGACAAGAAGATATTCGGCGTATTTCCTCACAGGAGCCTTGACGTAACACATCCGCTGATGAGGGGTCTTGATGATGAATACTTTGTCCCCCATTCAAGACATACGGATATTAACAGGCAGGATATTGCTCAGGTTAAGGACTTGCAGATTATTTCCTATAGTGAAATGTCAGGCGTACATATCGTATCTGATATGGATTGCAGGCAGTTTTTCGTAACAGGTCACAGCGAATATGACAGAGATACGCTTGCTAAAGAATATTTCAGGGATAAGGCTAAGGGACTTGACATTGATAAGCCGTATAATTATTTCCCTAATGATGATGAAAATTTAGTGCCGATTATGAGCTGGAAAAGCAGCGCAAGCCTGATTTTCTCAAACTGGCTTAATTACTTTGTATATCAAAAAACACCGTATGATTTAAGTCAGTTATAATAAATTACATAAAAAAACACAAAGCAAAATTGCTTTGTGTTTTTTTATTCCATAAGTTTTCGGAGTTTTAGTAAGATTGCTTTTTCTTTTCTTGAAATCTGGACTTGTGATACGCCGAGCGCTTTGGCCGTTTTTGACTGGGTATAGCCTTTATAATAGCGCATATCTATAATTGTCTGCTCGGTCTTGTCGAGGTGTTTCATTAACTGATGAACAGATAGCTTATCAAAGAGCATATCGCTTTCGTCAATCGGTATATCTATCGTATTTTCTCCGTCCTCACCGCAGGAATTAAGCGATACCATTGGCGTGATGACGTTGAGTATTTCAGCCGTTTCCTCAACCGTACAGTTAAGGAGTTGAGATAACTCAGAGACAGTCGGCTCTCTGAGTTCCCTTTTTATAAATTTATCCCTGATTGACTGTGCCTTAATCGCTTTTTCTTTTAGTGAACGGCTGACCTTTATTGCACCGCCGTCACGGAAAATGCGTTTGATTTCCCCCATTATCACCGGAACGGCGTACGTAGAGAACGCAAAGCCTTTTTCCTCGTCGAAGTTATCAACTGCTTTTATCAGACCTACACATCCGCTTTGAAACAAATCGTCGTAATCAGTACCCCTGCCACGAAATCGGTTGGCTATTGAATGAACAAGTCCGATATTCTGATTTATCATTTCTTCTCTGGTATCAGTTACCATTTTGATTTCCCTTCAATTTTCTTTGAAAGGTATACTGTGGTACCCTTGTTCTGCTTTGACCTGACCTTAACTGAATCGCAGAAACTCTCCATAACTGTGAAACCGAGACCTGCTCGGTCACCCTCACCCGTTGTAAAGAGCGGAGTCATTGCCTGAGTTATGTCGTCAATACCACAGCCCTTGTCACGAATAGTTA
>JAFLSA010000181.1 GCA_022511185.1 Eubacterium sp. | reverse complement strand
AAATGGGAAAACAGCGAGGAAATCCTTTCATACCTCTATGACAGCGACAAGGGTATAGGACTTAATATTTACAGATATAATCTTGGCGCAGGCTCAAAGGGTGACGACCATATTTTGACTGAAAACAGAAAGACTGAAGGCTTTTTACAGGCAGACGGTACGTATGATTTTTCAGCAGATAAGGATGCGCAGAGCTGTCTTGCAATTGCGAAAAAGCTCGCAGGTGACGATTTGAGAGTTACGCTGTTTAGTAACAGTCCGCCTGTAAGCCTTACCAAAAACGGCGCAGGTTACGGCTCGGCAACTAAGGATTCAGAAGCACCTCTGGAAAGCAATATTGACGAGGCAAATTATGATAAGTTCGCAGATTTCTGCTACAACAGCGCTGAATTCTTTTTGAATGAGGGTTACAGAGTAACAGACGTTTCACCTATCAATGAGCCGCAGTATTCGTGGCAGGCTTGGTTTAACTGGGACGGCTCATATTCTGTTAATCAGGAGGGCTGTTATTATTCCGAGACTGACGCAATGAAGCTCTATAACGCTATGATCAACAGGTTTGCCGGCTCAGAGCTTGACGAAAAAGGATGTAAAATTTCTATGTTTGAGTCAGGTGCAATTGAGGGAGAGAATACTACAAATTCTTCATACATTGACATTATGCTTGGCACAAACAGGGAAAATGTTTTCAAAAACAAGCCTTTGAGAAATTATTTTGATTCAATCAGTATGCATTCATACTGGTCATCAGCGTATACAAAGGAGCAGGCGGCTAAGTACCTTGCAGATAAATATTCACAGTATGACGTTGTTTGTACTGAGTATTGCCAGATGACAAACGATCAGAACACAGGCGTGATGGATCTCATTGAAGCCGAGAAAAGCGGCACGAACGGCTTGACGATTGAATACGGCGTTGCAATGGCTAAGGTTATTGTTGACGACCTTACAATCCTCAACGCAAGGGAATGGGACTGGTGGACAGCCTGCTCATACGGCGTTTACCCTGATGGACTTGTTTATCTTAACCCTGATAATCACAAAGATATCCAGACTTCAAAGAGGCTTTGGTGTCTCGGCAACTTCTCAAAATTCATTGATGAGGGTGCAACAAGAATTGCCTGCAGCTCAGGTGTTAAGTCACTTTCAAGCTGTGCTTTCGTTAATGAGGACAACAGTACAGTCGTTGTTTACGTGAATAATACCGATACTGACGCGGCTACTATGCTTAACAGTAACAGCGCATATTCGATATACACAACGAGCGGCAGCTATGACCTTGAACAAACTGCATCGGGTGAGGCAGGGGACATCAACGTTTTAGTTCCTGCAATGTCGGTTGTTACAGTTGTTATGAAATAATATAGTATAATATAAAGATGTGACCCACTGATTATTTATCGGTGGGTCATTTTTATGCCTAATATTTATTTGCACCGAGTATGTGGATACCCTGAGCGGAATGGTAATGATAAGTATCAAGACTTCTCATATACGAATCATCTGTGTGGGCACATATCAGCGGTACACCGTTAGAAAAACCTGTGACAACAAGTGTATGATAGTAGTTTGAGCCGTTATTTAAGGAAATGAAGTCTCCTAACTCAAGCCGATTTACCGGTACGGAAACGCCAAACGGACCTTCATTTTTGTTGTTCAGCATAAAACGTCTGAAATATTCTGCACCGGACCACGCAGCCGCTCTATCGTCAGGGGAGATATAGTACCAGCCGATATCCTTTTCATAGTTCATAACGCCGACACCTGCAAAGAGGCACTGCGATGCAAAATTCGTACAGTCTCCGCCAATGCCGTCAAAATTATAATAAATACTGTTTCTTGCCTTCGCCCATTCTTTTGCGTAATTTACGGCGCTGTCTCTGTCATAGCTTATAAAGTGCATATGCATCCCTCATTAAAATTGTTATATATCAGTGTATGCAAACCATCTGCAAATGTTCGGAATATAAAAAACGAGAACCCTCAAAGTATGATTACTTAAAGGGTTCTCATTTTCTTTCGCTTTTTACTTCATTCGCTTTATTATTTAACATAGTTTCTGTCGCACTCAGCAAGGATTTGAGCACATTTTATAAGAAGTCTGAGCATACG
>JAFLSA010000180.1 GCA_022511185.1 Eubacterium sp. | reverse complement strand
TGCCGTCTTCGATAGATATTACCCTGTCAGCCGAAAGGGCGATTTTTTCATCGTGGGTGATGATGATAACCGTTTGATTATACTCCTTATTAAAATGCCTTAAGAGTGAAACGATTTCACGGCTGTTCTCGCTGTCAAGATTACCGGTTGGCTCGTCGGCGAGCATAAGAGCAGGATTATTAACAAGTGCTCTGCCGATTGATACCCTCTGCTGCTGACCGCCTGAAAGCTGATTTGGCAGATGATTAAGACGTGCTTCAAGACCTAATCTTTTAATTAAATCGTTAATCTGCCTTTTATCAGGCTTTCTGCCGTCAAGCAGGAGCGGTAAAGTCAAATTCTCCTCAACAGTCAGAATTGGAATAAGGTTATAAAACTGATAAATAAGACCGATTTGTCTGCGTCTGAAAATAGCAAGTGCAGTTTCATCAAGTGTTGAAATATCAGTATTATTGATTACTACGCTTCCGCTTGTGGCAGTATCAACACCGCCGAGAATGTGAAGAAGTGTAGACTTACCGGAGCCTGATGGTCCGATAATGGCAACGAACTCTCCCTGCTCAACCGAGAAGGAAACATTGTCAAGGGCCATAACCATAGTGTCACCCTTACCGTATACTTTTGATAAATTTTTTACTTCAAGAATTTTCATAATTTATCTCCTTTCTTGCCATTATCATATAGGCTACATCTTACTGCTTCGTGACTTTTAAATTACACTTTTGTCACAATGAAAATTTTTTATCAGCTTATATCTTCTTTAAGAGTTTCAATTATTGATGCTTTTTTCAGCTTTGATACAGAGTAAAGCATTGCAAAGCCGACTACCGCAAATACGGCGGCAATCACCGCAAAATACGTAATGTAGTTTAATTCAAACGGAATTACATTTGAGTCAATCCGTTTATAAAGCACGTAGCTCGTCAGCACGCTTAACGGTATTGCAAATATAAGCGCTCTCAGTCCGTAGAAAAGACTTTCAAGACATATCATTTTTATAAAGCCTTTTTGCGTTATGCCTACTGATTTCAGCATAGCAAATTCTCTGCGCCTTAAATCAATTCCTGTTGAAATGGTATTTACTATGTTTGCAATCGTTATCATTGTTATAAGTATTATAAAGCCGTAAACAAATACCTGTAGTACAAAGAGCCTTGTTTGTTCTGATTCAAGATATTGTTGAACATCATTGACATATGCACCGTGATATTCACCCTCATCGATAATTTTTCCGATTTCATCGGCAACGTATTCGTGATTATCAGTTACAATGCCGAGAGCAATAAATATTCCGATATCATTACCAGAATATACCTTTTCCATACTTACAGGAACATACACGCTTATTGTATTTATCGCATTGAGATGGCAGAGATAATTATCATCATCGTACTCGACAAAGTCTGTTACAATAAGCTTTACTATATCAACATCTTCAGGGTCATCATCAGCATTGTAATCAATCCAGCCGATTATATTATCGTCCTCATCAGTTTCCGGCCAAAGGTTATATTCATAAAAAATTTCTTCACCTATAAAATTATCCGTGAATACCTTATCCCCTGTATTTTTGTGGCTGATGTTGTTCATAACAACGCATTTTATTTTTGTAAATTCTCCTGTTTCTGCCTCATAATACTTTGTATAATCTATCCCGTTTTTCTCGCACAAATCATTGAAATCATCATCCTCAACGAAATTTACAGTAAACCTTACTTCTTCCCACAGATTTTTATATGAGCCCCTAAGATTTTCAGTCTTTCTCAAATCCTGATTTACAAAGTTATGGTCAACACCTTTTTGCGGATTTGCAGCTTTTTCACTGAAGGCTTCCCAAAAAGAATCTATGCTGAATACATCCTTAACACCGGGTATATCCATTATCGACTTTTTAAGATTTTCATATGCTTTATATGCATCATCAATTTCATATTCACTTGAACTAAACAAGATCTCGACCTGATAAGGTCTGTCGGCATAAGAATACAATTCGTTTGACTGAGCGTATAATTCACAAAAATAGTTTACGCTCAAAAAGAGTACAGCTGAAAGCGCTATAGAAGCGGTAATAACTCTTGCCTTTCTTGAATTGCGCTTGAGGTTTTTGTTGGCAAGCTC
>JAFLSA010000018.1:20189-24769 GCA_022511185.1 Eubacterium sp. | reverse complement strand
CTGCATACAAAGTGCCTCAGACAAATTTTCATCTCTTCCCTGTCCGCCGCTTAGAATTGCAACGGAATTCGGGTTGTTCAAAAGAAATCTGTATGCCGCATCAACTCTTTTAAGGAGTGCCAGGCTCGGCTCGTCACCCTTGACCCTACAGCCGAGAACAATTACCACCTGCTCCCTGTCTGCCGTCGTTCTGCCTGCTGAATAAATATCCCTCATTTTCAAGATAATGAGAAGCAAAACGCAAACGGCAACTACGGCAACAAGCATCTGATTTGATTTATCAAGCCTGTTTATCAGTAAGCCAAGTACGGCATATATTCCGCCAATCGCCATTCCTGCAATATTCCCGAAATTCAGTACCCCGTGAAACAATGCGACAGCAAAAGCGAGAAATATCAGCGCACCTATAACAATAAAAGCAATCTGCATTATTTCTTCGGTACAATCTTGTCTTTGCCGCCCATATACATACGAAGTGCCTCAGGAATAAGAACTGAGCCGTCCTCCTGTAAATTGTTTTCAAGAAACGCAATAAGCATTCTCGGCGGAGCAACAACCGTATTGTTGAGTGTGTGGGCAAGATAATTTCCGTTTTCGCCCTTAATTCTGATTTTAAGACGTCTTGCCTGTGCGTCTGTAAGGTTTGAGCATGAGCCCACTTCAAAATATTTCTGCTGTCTTGGTGACCATGCCTCAACGTCAACAGACTTAACCTTTAAATCAGCAAGGTCGCCGGAGCAACATTCAAGTGTTCTTACAGGAATGTCGAGTGAACGGAAGAGGTCAACCGTGTTCTGCCACAGCTTGTCAAACCACATCATTGACTCATCAGGCTTGCAGACAACTACCATTTCCTGCTTTTCAAACTGATGGATACGGTATACACCACGTTCCTCGATACCGTGTGCGCCCTTTTCCTTACGGAAGCATGGTGAATATGAGGTCAGGGTCTTCGGTAATTCTGCCTCAGGTGTGATTGTATCAATAAACTTACCTATCATTGAATGCTCAGACGTACCGATAAGATAGAGGTCCTCGCCCTCGATTTTATACATCATTGCATCCATTTCCTCAAAGCTCATTACGCCTGTAACAACGTTTGACCTTATCATAAACGGCGGAACAACGTAGGTAAAGCCTCTGTCAATCATAAAGTCCCTTGCATAGCTGATAACAGCGCTGTGAAGCCTTGCGATATCACCCATAAGATAGTAGAAGCCGTTACCTGCTACCCTGCCTGCTGATTCAAGGTCAATGCCGTCAAATGTTTCCATAATATCGGTATGATACGGGATATCATAATCCGGAACAACAGGCTCACCGTATTTCTGAACCTCAACGTTCTCGCTGTCGTCCTTACCGATAGGAACCGACTCGTCAATGATGTTTGGGATAGACATCATAATTGACGTAACCTTTTCATTAAGCTCCTTTTCCTTTGCGGCAAGCTCCTCAAGCTCCTTTGCCTGAGCGTTTACCTGCTCACGGATAGCCATGCCTTCTTCCTTCTTGCCCTGTGACATAAGGACACCGATTTCCTTTGAGAGCTTATTTCTGTTTGCACGAAGCTCGTCAGCTCGTGACATAGCGGCACGTCTTTCCTCGTCAAGTGCGATTACCTCATCAACAAGTGGTAATTTCTTGTCCTGAAACTTCTTTTTTATGTTTTCTTTTACTATCTCGGGATTTTCCCTTACAAATTTAATATCTAACATCCTTATTCTCCTAACTTATTTGCAATTTCTTTTAAATCATCGGCGGAGTAGAACTCAATTTCAAGTGTGCCCTTACCTCTGCCGTTATAAACCTTAACCTTTCGTCCGAGAACCTCAGTGAGCGAAAGCTCAACCTCGTCATAAAATGAATCACGTCTTCTGCTACTCGAGCGTGTTCGCGTGGTCTTTTCAGCCATTTTTGCAAGACGTTCTACGTCACGTACTGTCAAATTGTTTTTGATTATATTATTGGCTGCCTCAAAAATCATTGCCTCATTATCAAATGCAAGGAGTGCCCTTGCGTGACCGGCGGAAATCTGGCCGTTTCTGGTCATATCACGCACTTCTTGAGGAAGCTTTAAAAGTCTCAGTGAGTTTGCAATAGCAGGTCTTGATTTTCCAACTGAAACAGCAACCTCCTCCTGCGTAAATCCACAGCGGTCAATGAGTGCCTGCAGACCCTCGGCCTCTTCAATTGGGTTAAGGTCCTCACGCTGCAGGTTTTCAATGATTGCAATCTCCATTGTCTCAACGTCTGAAAGCTCCTTGATAACAACGGGAACTTCCTTTAACCCTGCCATTCTTGATGCTCTCCAGCGGCGTTCACCTGCAACAAGCTGATATCCACCCGTTGGAAGAGGTCTTACAAGCAGTGGCTGAAGTACACCGTGCTGGACTATACTGTCAGCAAGCTCTTGTAATGCGCCTTCGTCAAAAGTCTTTCTTGGCTGGTCTTTATTTGGAACAATTTCATTGATAGACAATGTGTTAGTCGCAACCATATTGTCAACGGAATTTTCAAGCATAAGGGCATTCAGGCCTTTGCCTAAGCCCGACTGTTTTTTAGCCATATTTCACCTCTTTAGTAGTCATTGATTAATCAGCAACTAATTTATTGTTTCTTTAAAAATTCATCAGTTAATTTTTTATACGCAAAGCTCGGCTTTGAATATTTTTCATAATATATTATTGGTTCACCAAAGCTTGGCGCTTCTGCCAATTTAACACTTCTCGGGATTCGTGTCTTATACGCTTTTTTAGGGAAAAATTTGTCAACCTCTTCCATAACCTGCTGATTAAGTTTCAGTCTGCTATCATACATTGTGAAAATTATTCCCTCAAGCTCTAAATGCTCGTTATAGTTCTGCTTAACTGTACGCACAGTACTGATAAGCTGACTTAAGCCCTCGAGTGCATAATATTCGCATTGAAGCGGTACAATAAGCGTATCAGATGCAGCTAAAGCATTTAAACTAAGCAAGCCTAAGCTTGGAGGACAGTCAATTATTATGTAGTCATACTCCATAACAAGTGGTGCCAAAGCTTTTTTTAGTGTTTTAAACCTGTTTTCGCTCTCAGCAAGCTCAAGCTCGGCACCGGCTAAATTCATATTGGCAGGGAGTAGATGCAAATTTTTAAACTCCGTTTCAACAACTGCTTCTTTTACAGGTACATCATTTATGAGCACGTCATATGACGATACCTCAATATCAGACTTATCAACACCGACACCGCTTGTGCTGTTGCCCTGTGGGTCAACGTCAACAAGTAAAGTCTTCTTTCCTTTAAGTCCCAATGCAGCTGCAAAGTTGATACAAGTCGTAGTTTTTCCAACTCCGCCTTTTTGATTGAATATAGATACGGTTTTACCCATAACAGCACCTCCAAGTACTTATACATTATACAATATATTAATAGGGGGGTGCAAGTAGTTTCACGTGAAACAATTAGAAAATTTTTTTATTTTAGTGTACTTGCATAAGCTATTATACCATATATAGATGTTTCACGTGAAACAAGCACGCAAACAGAAAGTAATATTTAATATAACTTACTTTTTAGGATAAACTGTTCATTACAATTAAGTAATATACTTGAACTATGTTTGTTTGTGCTATGAATTCACGTAAACAGAGTTTGTATGAAATTCTATATGTAGTATTACTGTTTCATATGAAACACAAGAGAAAAAAATAAAAGTACCCCTATGCAAAGTAAATCAAAACGCCTAAACGCAGAAAAAACGAGCTTTCGCTCGTTTTTTCCACGTGATGAAAAGAGGAGAATATGTTAAAACGGTTTCCCGTTTTAAGCAGGGTTGGTTTTTGCGCCGGTATTTTGCGCATTCTTAGGTATTCTTACTCTGAATTCTATATATTCTTCTGTCTCCGTTTTGTCGGACTCGGCATCAATTCCGGCGTCCTTCATTGTCTGGACTGCCTTGTTAACCGTATTGACAAATATCCTGACATCCTTAAATATCTTAAGGACATTGCGCCTCGGTTTGATTTTCTTGTCTGTTATCGTGTCTATGTAGGCTTCTGTCTGCTCAACGTTAAGACCTCTGTCTTTAATGACTTTTAGGGTTGTCCATATATCCTTTTCAGTCTCAAGCCTGAGAAGTGCTCTTGCGTGTCTTTCTGTTAAGCCCTCTTTTTCTATAAAATATCTTACATCGACAGGGAGTTTGAGGAGTCTTAGCTTATTCGACAGGGAGGATTGACTTTTTCCGAGCTTTTTTCCGATTTGCTCCTGTGTCATACCAAAGTGATCTATAAGCTGACTGATTGCCTGTGCCTCTTCAAAAAAATCAAGGTCACTGCGCTGTATGTTTTCAAGTATCGAGATTACTGCGCTTGACTCATAGTCGCATTCGATTATTACACAGGGAACAGTCTGAAGATTTGCGAGTATTGATGCTCTTAAGCGCCTTTCGCCTGCAACAAGCTCGTAATAATCGCTGTTATTTATCTGCCTGCATAAAAGCGGCTGGAGCACTCCGTTTTCCTTTATAGATTCGGACAAGGAGAGCATGTCCTCACTTTTAAACTGTTTTCTTGGCTGATACGGATTTGGTAATAATTT
>JAFLSA010000018.1:0-20089 GCA_022511185.1 Eubacterium sp. | reverse complement strand
TTATTTGTTTAGAGAGGGCGAGTATCTATTTTCTTGGACTTTCTTGGATATTTTGTCGGAGTCTGCGAAATCTTTTTTATAATAATTATACTTCTTGCATCTCCGTTTGGAAGCGTATACTCGTCAAACTTAACAACCTCACCGCCAAGAACCTTGATTGCGTTTTCAGCCTTCTTTAATTCAAGCGCGCCAGTCTCACCCTTCAGTGAAATAAAGAGTCCGCCAACCTTAACAAGCGGCAGGGCATATTCACACAGTGCGTTCAGCGGCGCAACTGCCCTTGCAGTAGCATAATCATACTGCTCACGATAATCATCATTCCTGCCGATTTCTTCTGCTCGCTTATGTACGACCCTTGCAAGTAAGCCGGAATTTCTGAGAACATCCTTGATAAACGCAAGCTTTTTTCCGACGCTGTCAACAAAATCGACCTCGAGCTGAGGCTCGGCTATAAGAAGCGGCAGTCCCGGAAAGCCTGCACCTGTTCCGATATCAACAAGTCTTTGTTCCTTATTCATATGTACATATTTTAAAGGATATAAGCTGTCAAAAAAGTGCTTTATGACGATATCGTCAGGCTCTGTAATAGCCGTAAGATTCACGTGCTTATTCCAGCGCACAAGCCTTTCTGCATAAGCATCAAATCTGTCAAGCCCATATGAATCAAGCGAAACGCCGATTTTTGCAAGCTCGTCCTTCAGTAAATCGTAATTTATCATAGTGTCTCCAAAATAATGTTAAGCGCGGCAACATCAGCAGGGTTCACACCGCTGATTCGTCCTGCCTGGCCTAAATTTTCAGGTCTTATTTTTGACAGCTTTTCAACCGCCTCAAGCCTGAGTCCCTTTAAAGAAGTATAATCTATATCCTTTGGGATTTTTTTACATTCAATTCTGCGCATTTCCTTAATCTGCTGTTCCTGCCTTGCAATATATCCCTCGTACTTGACTGCAATCTCAACCTGTTCAAAAACCTCTTTGGGCAAATCAGGTCGGTCGTTGTCAACAGGAGTGAGCACCTTATACGTCACCTGCGGACGCTTAATAAGCTCTATCATCTTGCATCCACGTTCAAGCGGTGTTGTGCCGCAGTCAATAAGAATCTGCTGCAAGGTGTCAGTCAAAGGAATAGATTTTTCGGAAATTCGCTTAAGCTCTGCTTTAAAATTTTCTTCCTTAATTAAAAATTTATCATATCTTTCGCGTGAAATCAAGCCTATTTTGTATCCTATAGGAGTTAATCGAACATCTGCGTTATCCTGTCTAAGAACCAAACGGTATTCACTCCTGCTTGTCATCATTCTGTAGGGGTCAGTGCAGCCCTTTGTAACAAGGTCATCAATGAGGGTGCCGATATAGGAACCGCCTCTGTCGAGAATAAGAGGTTCGTCGCCCTTGATTTTTAATGCAGCGTTAATTCCTGCAACAAGTCCTTGCGCCGCCGCTTCCTCATAACCGCTCGAGCCGTTGAACTGTCCGGCGCCGTAAAGACCTTCAATATCATTAAATTCAAGAGTTGCCCTGAGCGCAGTAGGGTCAACGCAGTCATACTCGATTGCATAAGCCGGTCGCATAACCTGTGCGTTTTCAAGTCCCGGTATCGTATGGATAAAATCAAGCTGAACATCCTCAGGAAGAGAGGAGGAGAGACCCTGCAAATACATTTCCTCAGTATTAAGACCGCACGGCTCGATAAAAAGCTGATGCCTTTGTTTGTCTGAAAACCTGACAATTTTGTCCTCAAAGCTCGGGCAATAGCGTGGACCCTTTCCCTCTATCTTTCCTGAATACATAGGACTTCTGCGGAGATTATCAAGTATTATCTGCTTCGTTGCATCGTTCGTGTATGTAATATGACAGGAAACCTTATTTTCAGGCGGTGTCTGTGTATCAAAGCTGAACGGAACAGTCTCTTCGTCACCGAATTGCTCCTCAAGCTTTGAAAAATCAATCGACTGCCTGTTTACTCTCGGCGGTGTGCCTGTTTTAAATCTTCTCAACGGAATGTTAAGCCTTTTAAGAGCCTTTGCCAAATCTGTAGCAGGGAACATTCCATCAGGTCCGCTCTCATATGAAATGTCGCCGATATACACTCTGCCGCCTAAAAAAGTTCCCGTCGCAATAATAACAGCCTTTGCAGTAAAAAGTGCTTCAAGCCTTGTCTTGACCTGCCACATACCGTTATCAAGTTTTTTTATATCTACGATTTCGCCCTGCCTGATATCGAGATTTTCCTCAAGCTCAAGCGTGTGCTTCATGCCTGCAGAATACTCACGCCTGTCAATCTGCGCCCTGAGTGAGTGAACGGCAGGACCTTTGCCTAAATTAAGCATACGTGACTGAAGGGAATACCTGTCAGCAGCCTTACCCATTTCTCCGCCGAGTGCATCTATCTCACGAACAAGATGACCCTTTGACGTTCCGCCGATTGACGGATTGCACGGCATATTTCCGACCCAGTCAAGATTTATTGTGAATACGGCAGTTTTGCAGCCAAGGCGCGCTGAAGCAAGACACGCCTCGATCCCGGCATGTCCTGCACCGATTACTATTACGTCATATTCCTGAGAAAAGTATTCCATAACTGCACCTATTTACCAACACAAAATCTGCTGAAAATATTGTTTACAACCTCTTCGGTTGCCTTTTTACCCGTGAGAGAAAGCAGCTCGTCAACTGCACTGTCAATCATAACGTTTATTGCATCATAAGTAATACCCATCTGAACGCCGTCAATTGCCTGACATATATAATTGTATGCGTTTGAAACGCATAGCTTCTGGCGCTGATTTGCAAGGATCGGCTGGGAGGAGTCAAAGTTCTCAACGCCAAGCAATTCCTTAACTGCCTGCTCTAACTCCTGCGTACCCTCATTATTTTTTGCTGAAATATAAACTATTTTATCAAAATACGTCTTTATCTGAGATAAATCTATCTTTCTTTGCAAGTCAGTTTTATTAACAACCGCCACGCACGGCTTACCCTTACAGCTTTCAATCAGCATTCGGTCATCGTCATTTAACGTATCGGAGCTGTCAAAAACTGCGAGAATAAGAGAAGCACTGTTCATTTTGTCAATTGCTTTCTTTATACCGATTGATTCTACAATATCATCGCTCTCTCGGATACCGGCGGTGTCTGATAAATGTAAAACAAGGTTTCCGAGCCTTACGGAATTTTCAACAATATCACGTGTCGTTCCCTCGATATGCGTAACAATACTCTTCTGAGCACCTGAGAGCATATTCATAAGCGTTGACTTACCTGCGTTCGGTCTGCCGACAATTGCCGTGTCAACCCCCTGTGTCATAACTGCTCCGTTTTCGTAATTCTTAAGAAGCTCTGATAGGGAAGCGGCAGAATTTTCTAAAATTTCCTTAAGCGTATTTTCCTCTAAGTCGGGTATTTCCTCATCGGGATAATCAACCCACGCCGCCATTGATGCACTGCAATTAATCAGTTCATCAAGCACCTGTGAAATTTTATTGCTCAAAGAGCCCTGAAGTAAATTAAAGGATGCCTTTGCAGCCTCCTGTCCCTGTGCGGATATGAGTGCTGCTACACCCTCTGCCTGTGCAAGATCCATCTTGCCGTTTAAAAAGGCACGCTTTGTGAACTCGCCTGCCTGTGCAGGAACGGCTCCGGCTGAAAATACAGCCTCCAGAGTTTTTTCAACAATAAAAATTCCACCGTGAACGGAAAGCTCAACAACGTCCTCACCCGTATAACTCTTAGGATTTCTGAAGACGAGCGCAACTGCATTGTCAAAGCTCTCACCATCACAGTAAACATTACCGAATTTTGCCGTATAGCCTTTGAGTGACGAAAGGGGAGTACCGTCAACTGCTTTAAAAACCTTGTCTGCAATTTCAATCGCATTATCACCGCTGATACGAATAATACCTATGCCTGAAACGCTGTTGCCTGTTGCAACTGCCGCAATAGTTTTTGCCATAACGATACACCTCCTCTAAGTTGGCTGATTAAATTCTCTCATAGCACAAAATGGTGGACATATGCGTCCACCATTTCCACCATACAAAAATATTATCAATCTTTTTAGTCTTTGTTGACCTCAATTTTTCCGAACTTCGGAATATCTGCACGGTCAACTCTCTTTTCACGGTTTGGATCCGGCGTTGAAGCAGGAGCACTGTTTCGGTTATTGCCCCTTCTTCCTCCGCGATTTCCGGAGTGCCTTACACCGCCGACAGGCTCGATCAGAACTTTTCTGTCCATACCGCTTCCGACGGAGCGTGACGTTGCACCCTCAACCTCCTGAACTGCTGTATGAATTATTCTTCTTTCATACGGATTCATAGGCTCAAAGCCGTATCTTCTGCCTGTTCTTACAACGTAATTTGCATTCTTGATTGCGAGTGCTCTGAGCGTTTCCTCTCTCTTTGCACGGTAATCACCGACATTAAGTGTAACACGCACGTACTTGTCGGTTGACTTTTTGATTGCAAGGCTTGTGAGGTACTGGAGCGCATCAAGAGTTTCACCTCTGCGACCGATGATAATACCGTAATCGTCACAGTCTACATTAACCTCGACTACGCCGTCAACGACCTTTGCCGTAACCTTTGCATCATCAACCTTAAAGCTGTCAATCATAGTTTTAAGATATGCACATACATAATCTAAATCGATATCACTATCGCTGATTTTTTCAACCTCGGGCTTTTCTTCCTTTGAAGCAGGAACCTTCTTTGGTGCCTCAGCCTTCTTTGGGGCTTCAGCTTTCTTTGGGGCAGGCTTCTTTTCCTGTACGGGCCTGCTCTTTTTTTGCTTCGGCTTTCTTTCCTTTTTGCCGTCGTCGTAGCTTGCCTTAACCTGAGCATCACTGCCGCCGAATAAACCGAGAACCTTTTTCTTAGGCATCTGAACAATTTCAATCTTAACGTCAGCCGTGAGCGGTGCGTTAAGACCTGTCTTTGCCGAAACGGTTGCCTCTTCGATAGTTTTACCGGTACCGATAAATTCCTTTATCATATATTCCTCCGATAATTATTGAATTTTCTTTATATTTTCCTCACGAGAACGGCGCTCAATAGTGTTTTCAATCATAAGCCTTGCCTGTGTTTTTCTCGGTGGATACTGTTTAAAGATGAAAATCTGCTGCAGTATTGCAACAACGTTTGAAATGATCCAGTAAAAACCGACTGCTGCCGGGAATCTGAATGAAATATAAAATGAGAAAAACGGCATCATTAGCATCATCATCATCATTGAACCCATCTGCTGAGATGCTGCCGGATTATTCTTTTTCTGAATCAAGGTTGAAATCAGGCTTGAACCAAGTGAGGTTATAAGACAGATAATAGGAATTATAACGATAATTCCGTCTTTCCAGTGCGGAATAGCCGTCATATCAAGACCAAATAAATTCATACCATCACGGTATGCCATAATAGCATCGCATCTTTCAGCAGTAAATATGTCGGAGAAATTTGCTACAAGAGCATCCTTATAAGCGGAAAAATTCTCCAAAATATTAAGCTGGAAGTAGGTTATTTTTGCCTCAGGGTCACCTGTAAGTCCCTGATATATCGGTAAAATCACATCCATAATCGACTTTGCCGTAGTACCGTCATTAACTGCGCTGATACCGAGTACATAGCCGAGCGGATAGTAAATAATACCGATAATACCCATAAGAAATACCATCTGGAAAGCCATTGGTCCGCAGCCCATCTGCATAGGGTTGTGACCCTCTCTTGCGTAGAGCTCCTGCATTTCCTGATTTAATTGCGCCCTGTCCTTCGGGTCAGGATACTTCTTCTGAATCTTCTGGATTTTAGGCTGAAGTCTTGTGGTTCTCGCCATTGTTTTTTGCTGTCTTACGTTAAGCGGTAAAAGGAGCAGACGGGTTACAACGGTAAATATGATAATTGCAATGAAATATTGGTTACCCAATGCTTCCATAAGAAGTCCCATACATTTACCGAATAACCAGTACAGAGGCTTAAAAACCGCTATACCTGTTGACACAACATTTGAAGCAAGTAAAATACTATTCATCAGTTATCCTCTTTACTTTTTTTGGGGGGAACAGGATCCCAGCCACCCTTACAAAAAGGATTGCACCTTAAAATACGCCATATCGCCATAAGGCTGCCCTTAAAAATTCCGTGAATTTCAATAGCCTCAATGGCATAGTGCGAGCAGGTCGGAGTAAATCTGCAGCTTCCGTGAGAAAATCTGGGACTGATAGTCATCTGATATGTTCTTATAAGAAATATCATTGCTTTTTTAATCAGCTTTTTCACTCAGTACACCCAGCTTTCTCAGCTGCTCCTCCATCTGCCTTTGCACGTCCTGCATTTTTACCTGCGCAGTCCTTGTCCTTGCAACGAAAACAATATCATAATACCCGTTAAGCCTGCCCTCATATTCACTAAAGGCGGCACGGATAAGTCTTCTTGCTCTGTTTCGTTTAACTGCGTTGCCGATTTTCTTGCCGCTGGTAATACCAACTCTTGTCACGGAAAAATTACTTTTCATAACATAGGTAACAAGACAGGAGGCAGCTTCGCTTTTTCCTCTGTAATAGAGACGGCGAAAATCCTTATTTTCCTTCAGGGCTATGCTTTTCACCTAATCACTCCCAATCGGTAATTAGTAAGAAAGCTTCTTTCTGCCCTTTGCACGACGGCGGGCAAGCACCTTTCTACCATTTCTTGTTGACATTCTTTTTCTGAAACCGTGTTCCTTCTTTGCGTGTCTCTTCTTAGGCTGGAAAGTTCTTTTCATTCTTTTTTCACTCCATTCATAAAGACTAAACTTGTCTTAATCTTTTATAATCTCTGCACGGTATAGTGCAGGAAACAGCTAATGATGAGGATAAAACTCCACATTATCGCTTGATATTATATATTAAAGCATCAAGACTTGTCAACAAAAAATTTATTATTCTTGTATTTATTCTTAATATATATTATAATTACACTATATGTTGGGGAATACTCTTTTCACAACAACAAGAATATATTATGTGAGGTAAAGTTATGCTTGGAATTATCGGCGCAATGGACGTAGAAGTTAATGCACTTAAGGAAAAAATCACCCGTAAAACCGTAACAAAAATTGCAGGGATTGAATTTGTCTGCGGTTTTTTGAATGAGGTTATGGTGTGTGTTGCCCAGTGCTCACCGGGTAAGGTCAATGCCGCACTGTGCACACAGGCAATGATTGATAATTTTGACGTTGAAAAAATCATCAACGTCGGTGTCGGCTGTTCGCTTTCTAAAGACATCGTAATAAAAAATATCGTCATCGCAACCGACGTTTGCGAACATGATATTGATATGTCGGCACTCGGCGAGCCGCTCGGAT
Source organism: Eubacterium sp. (assembly GCA_022511185.1). Lineage (GTDB taxonomy): Bacteria > Bacillota > Clostridia > Oscillospirales > Acutalibacteraceae > Eubacterium_R. The sequence continues at coordinate 12,752 of JAFLSA010000018.1, read as the reverse complement.
TTATCAACGGTCTTAATACTATCAAGATTGAAACCGATGAAGAGCTTTCAGAAAAGCTTGCAAGAACAGCAATAAACTGCGGCGAAAAAATTCACCGCGGCACGATTGCAAGCGGAGATATCTTTATTGCCGAAAGTGCTTTAAAGCAAAAGCTTGTTTCTGAGTTCAACGCCGTCTGCGGTGAAATGGAAGGCGGAGCAATAGGGCACACCTGCGCTGCAAACGGTGTTCCGTTTGCCGTTATCCGTTCAATCAGTGACGGGGGCGACGAGCAGGCACAGCTTGATTTCCCCACATTTAAAAAAATCGCTGCGGATATTTCCACAGCGATAATACTTGAATATATAAAATCTGAGCAAAATCAGTTTGCTTTATTCTAAATAAAGGCTTGTCAGTATATGCTCCTCTGCATTTTCAATAACTGAGTGAAGCGCCGTTTTTTCACTTAAATCAGAGCCTGTTCTCGACTTATCCTCAATAAACACAAAGCGGGCATCCTCAATTGCCATTGCTGCTGATACGAGCTCTCTGCCAAGACCGAAGTCAAGCTTGAACATTTCCTTAGGCAGTATTCCGGCTTTTGCCATTGTAAGCGCACCGCGATAGATACACAGCGTGTAGTAATCGTTAATGCTTTTGCCTGCCTTGACGTCTTTTGATGTAGCAAGCATTTTCAGCAATATGTTTGTTGCCTGCGCAAGTGTCTGGGCTGACGAACCTTCCGGTCTTTCAGATGCAGATATGTATGCCATATCAACGCCGGTTCTGCTTTCACTCACGCCTAAAAGATAATCGGTCGTAACACCATAATATTCACTGCATTTAATTACAAAATCAAGTCCGCATTCTCTGATGCCCTTTTCATAGTGGCTGAGAAGCGCCTGGCTTATTCCCAAATCATTTGCGGCCTTCTTCTGACTTATTCCTCTTTCCTTGCGAAGCTGTGAAAGTATCTGAGCAAACCTTGAAATCTTTTCTGATTTCTGCTGCTTTGAGGCCTTTTTTTCTTCTATCTCATTGTTCATTAAAATTCCTCCGTTATTACAAATAGTATTATATCACTGTATTACTATTTGTAAAGTCGGATTTTCACTTTGTTAATTATTTGTAATATTTCGCTATAAAAGGAGCTTTTTACAATGAAAACATACACGATCTACCTTTTTCGCCACGGTCTCACGAAAGGAAACTTAAACGCACAGTATATTGGGCATACAGATTTGCCACTTACTACAGATAGTATATCCGAGCTTAAGAGCATCAAGGCTCACGAGCATTATCCAAAAGTTGATGCCGTATTTTCCTCGCCGCTTAAAAGGTGTCTTGATTCTGCAAAAATCATGTTCCCTGAAAATAATGTTTTGGTCATTGATGATTTTATTGAATATAATTTTGGTGAATTTGAGGGTCTGACTGCTGATGAGTTAAAGGACAACAAAGATTTTAAAAACTGGCTTCGCGGCGATATTTATGCCAAGACCCCCTTTGGTGAGAGTAACGCAGAGTTTGCACAGCGTGTCTGCGCCGCATTTGAAAAGGTGGTTGACGGATGTGTAAAAACCTCAACTGATAATTTTGCAATCGTCGGTCACGCCGGTGTGCTTATGACAATTCTTGCCTGTTACGGCCTGCCCGAAGCTCCAATGGCACACTGGCAGATGGACGCAGGCTACGGCTATAAACTCCGACTCACGCCGTCACTCTGGATGCAGGCAAAAAAAATAGAGGTAATAGATACCTCCCCAACGTCACTTAATGATTTAAAAACTTTTCAGTAACGCATGGTGAAAGGATAACGCATATGCCTTCCCCTCAAAGGGAAGGCAAGGTACCCCATAAACAAACAACCTAAGATAAAAGCACGAAACTCACCGTTTCGTGCTTTTTGTTTTTATTGTATACAGGTTCTTATTTACCCATTGAGATATAGTTTGGTCTGTCTTCGTTAAGCTGGATATTTGATTTGCCGTAAATCATCATCTGAAGCTCGTATGCATCCTTCGGAATATCTGCAAGCCAAATCCAGTTTTTATAGCTTACAGAGAAAGTCTGTCCGCCGAGGCTGTTTTCCTCTGCCGGAACATTTGTGGTCTCAACCGGATAGTTAAGCCACCCGTCTCTGAGAGCTGTATTGCCGATAGAAATCAACTCTTTCTTTGTGAAGCCTGTCTTTGTGTACTGTGAAAGCTGATTAACAACCTTAACGGTATCAAGTTTGCCCGATACCTTCATCTTATTAAACAGTTCATTTAATACAGCCTTTTGCCTGTCAGCTCTTGCGTTGTCGGAGTCAATCTTCCTAATTCTGCAATAAGCAAGCGCCTGCTCGCCGTCAAGCATAATTGCAAGAGGGTTGCCCTCTGCGTCAAACTGGGCATCAGGCAAGGTTACGTGTGCGTATCTTACCTGGTGGTTGTTTACCTCACGAACCTCTGCCTTTGTCAACGGAATTTCAACTCCACCCAAAGCATCAATGATTTTCGGAAAACTTGCAAAATTAACTACTGCATAGTTGTCGATAGAAATTTTATAATATCTTTCGAGAGTGTTGATATATGCTTTCATTCCGCCTTTGGAGGCTGACTCGTTGATTTTGCCGTAATGTCCTTCACCGTTTATTTCATAGTAAACGTAAAGGTCACGCAAAACAGAGGTCATATGAATTGTTTTGGTGTCAATATTGATACTTACAATAATTGCGGAATCAGCTCTTGAGGCATCGGCAATTTCCGCCTCGCGCGTATCCTCACCGATTAAAAGAACATTCATCACGTGAGATGACCTTACTGGGTCGCCGTTTTGGTACCAATACTTAAGATATTCCTTATAGCTGTACACGTCATAGGCGGACTGCTCATAAATGACGGGAAAGTTCTCCTGCAAAAAGTCCATTCCGTCATAATACTCAGTTGCCTTGTAAGGCTCTTCCTGCTCGACTGTTACGCCGTTAAGCATATTGTTTATGAAATACGCGCCTGCTGCACCGGCAGCAATGATAAGAATAACAAGGATTATGATAATAGCCTTAACAATTTTTCCTTTTTTTGTTTTGAAAAACTTTTCCTTTACAGGAGATTTCTTCGGCCTATCAGTAATCACATTTTGAGTGTCTCCGGCAAACTGAAGAATATCTACCATTTTTCCGCTGTCTTCTTCAGCTTCCTGCCCGTCAGTCTGCGGCTCGACAGGTTCTTGTTCTTCTTCCTTTTCCGCCGTTGACTTTTCTGCCATGGAAACTTCTTCTGTAGAATTTTCCTTTATGGTATCTTCCTTTGAGCGGATAATCTCTTTGAATTCAGGCGCCGCCTCTTGCGGTGTTTGCTGTGGTGTTTCGACTTCTTCTGTTTTAACTTCATCAGGCTCAGCCATTCTTAAGGCTCTTTCCTGTTCTTCTCTACGTTTTTTTACTTCAGAGAGGATATCGTCAATATTATATGACTCTTTCTCCAAATGATTTCACTCCCCTTTGCAAGGTTTTTGACATTATACAACAAATAATGTGAAAATACTATAGACATTTTGTAAATTACTTTATTTAACACATTTGCCAAATTAACCTTTTATTATCACAAACAGCTTTATTCCTGATTTTCAGACGGCTCTTCCTCAGTCTCTTCTTCAATCTCGATTTTATCAACGATTGAAAGAGTTGCTATTTTTTCGCCTTCGTTTACCCTCATTACCTTGACACCCTTTGAAGGTCTCTGGAAGGTGGATATCTGATCAGCAGGAGTACGAATAATAATTCCGTCAGATGAAATCATTATTACATCATTTTCATCACTGACAGGTGCAATCATTGCAACCTTGCCGTACTGAGCAGTGCGGTAATTGATAAGTCCTTTACCTGCTCTTGACTGAACACGGTAATCTGCAAATTCGCTCTTTCTGCCGTAGCCTGTTTCTGAAACGGTGAGTAGGTTATAGCCCTCACGCTCTACCGCAAAGCCGACAACATAGTCGCCCTCAGTAAGCTGAATTGCCTTAACACCTCTTGCAGTTCTGCCGATGAGCCTTGCATCCTTTTCCATAAAGCATATGCTCATACCGTCGTGCGTAGCAACAACAAGTTTTCTTTCGCCATCGGTAATATCAACCCACGAAAGCTCGTCGCCTTCATCAAGATTAATTGCAATGATACCTGTTTTTCTAATGTGGTTGTACTGGTCAAGGGCAGTCCTCTTGATAATACCGTTTCTTGTAACCATACACAGATAGGTTCTGTCCTCTTCCTTAGGCACCTTAACCATTGCGCTGACCTGTTCGCCGTTTTCAAGCGGAAGAATGTTTACAACGTTCATACCCTTGCTCGTGCGTGATGCCTCAGGAATTTCATAGCCCTTGAGCTTGAACACCTTGCCCTTGTTTGTGAAAATGAGAACGAAATCGTGGGTTGAACAGGTGAACATAGTTTTTGCAACGTCCTCTTCACGTCTTGTCATACCCATTATTCCACGGCCGCCACGGTTCTGCGCCTTGTACGTGTCAACCGTCTGGCGCTTCATATATCCCTTTTCGGTCAGGGTGAGTATGCAGTCCTCAACAGGAATTAAGTCCTCATCATCAACGTCACCGCTGAAGCCGGATATTTCAGTTCTTCTCTCGTCGCCGAATTTGTCGCCGATAGCTCTTGCTTCTTCCTTGACGATATCGCAGATTCTCTCCTCGTGTGAAAGGATATCAATAAAATCTTTGATTCTTTCGTGAAGCTCGTCAAGTTCGTTCAAAATCTTCTCGATTTCAAGACCTGCAAGCTGACCAAGACGGTATGCAACGATAGCGCTTGCCTGAGGATCGTCAAAGCCGAATTTGTCCATAATTGCCTGCTTTGCCTCTGCCTGTCCGCCTCTGCACGCACGGATCGTTGCGATAACGTCGTCAACAATGTCAATTGCCTTTGCAAGTCCTTCTAATATATGCGCTCTTTCCTGAGCCTTTTTCAAATCAAACGCTGTTCTTCTTCTGATAATATCCTTTTGGAAATCAATATATTTCTCAAGGATTTCCTTAAGGGTAAGTACCTTCGGCACGCCGTCATCAAGCGCAAGCATAATTGCGCCGAAGGTCACCTGCATATCGGTCATCTTGTAAAGATTATTCAGAACGACCTGAGCGTTTGCATCTCTCTTTATAACTATCTCAATGTGCATACCTCTGCGGTCTGAATAGTCCTGAACGTCGGCAACACCCTCAAGTCTCTTTTCCTTAACCAATTCGGCAATTCTTGTGATGAGTCTTGCCTTGTTTACGCCGTAGGGAATTTCGCTTACAACAAGCTTGAAGCGGTCTCCTCTGGTTTCAATGATTTCAGCTTTCGCTCTTACATATATTTTACCTCGACCTGTTGCATATGCCTCACGGATACCCTTAGCACCCATAATAATTCCGCCTGTCGGGAAGTCAGGGCCCTTGATATGCTCCATTAAGTCTTCAAGTGAAGCATCAGGGTTGTCAATCAGACAGCACATTCCCTCAATAACCTCTTTCATATTATGAGGCGGAATGTTCGTCGCCATACCAACGGCGATACCTGACGAGCCGTTAACAAGAAGATTCGGAAAACGTGAGGGGAGAACGGTCGGCTCTCTGCCGCTGTCGTCAAAGTTCGGCGCAAAATCAACGGTGTCCTTCTTGATATCCTCAAGCATTTTCATTGAAATTTTGCTCATACGGCTTTCCGTATAACGGTAAGCTGCAGGCGGATCTCCGTCAATAGAACCGAAGTTTCCGTGTCCGTCAACGAGCGGATGCCTCATTGAAAACGGCTGAGCAAGCCTTACCATTGCGTCATAAACAGATGCATCACCGTGAGGGTGATAATGACCGAGCACTTCACCGACTGTGGTAGCGCACTTACGGTAAGGGTTCGTAGGATATAAGTTATTATCGTACATTGCGTAAAGAATTCTCCTGTGAACAGGCTTTAAGCCGTCACGAACATCAGGAAGTGCACGCTGAACGATAACGCTCATTGAGTAGTCAAGAAACGCTTTTCTGATTTCGTCGCTGATTTCAACGTCTACGATTTTTTGATTGTCATAACGAATTTCATTATCCATTCTTTTTTCCTCCGATTCCGAGTGGAGATATTATTTTATAAATAAGTAATTCTTATTTTTACTGATAATCTTTTTAACATAGTCCGAAAACTCAGGGGGTATAACCCTTTTCGGTAAAATTTTAACCTCTGTCGCAATAAAGAAATAGTAGCAGTCCGCTGTTTCATATATCACGGACATCACCGAATACGGATAAACAGCCACTATACCTGCCTGATTTTCCTTTGGAATATTGCTTATTTCAATTGCCTTTTCGTCAATTACCGCCCTGTTCTGACACAGATACGTACTGTCAAGTGATAGCAGGTTTTTAACTCTTTTCTTCGGTGCAATTTTAAGGGAATAAAACGAAGTGGCAACGCCGAATAAAACCATTATTCCTGCAATGAATACCAAATAAATATTTTTGTAAATAACTGCATCATACACGCCCATTGCAATAAAGAACAGGCACATTATATATGAGAAAAATGAGGTTTTATTTCTCTTTAATTTGAATTTTTCAAAGCCGAGATAATCGTCAAAGGTCAGGGAATAAACAAATTCTGTCATTAGCTCTTTCCCTCCTCAATCTTAACGTGGGCCCTGAGAGTGTTTATGATACTTTCAAGCTCGGCACCGCTGTATCTCTCCTTGCTTATAACAGCAATTCCCTTGCAGAAGGTGGGGAGTATTTTGATATATTTCGGCGTTTCCATAACTGCAAACACACTTTGCCACGGAGTAAACACCTTTTCATAGCTGTTTATAAGCTCAATACCCTCATCAAAAATGCGCACTGTCTGTTCGCCGCTGTGTATCGGGGAATATTCATACTGCCTGATAACAGACTTTTTCTCCATATAAACGCCGGATACGCCCATAATGATCAGCAGCCCTGCAAAAAGATAAGAATAATAATCAACCTTTAAAAAAATTGAAATTACTATTAAAATTATTGCAAACACTATAGATAATACGGCAGTGTGCCTGTTGAGAGAGCCTTTTTTTCTTTTGTATTTCCAGCCGAGATAATATTCCTCGCCCGTCATTTTAAATGTCAGCTTCATAATTAAACATCAAGATTCTGTACAAATTTTGCGTTTTTCTCAATAAATTCACGTCTTGGCTCAACGTTGTCGCCCATAAGGATTGAGAAATTCTCAGATGCTCTTTGCGCATCCTCAATCGTAACCCTGAGCATCGTTCTGAACTCAGGGTCCATTGTCGTTTCCCAAAGCTGAACCGGGTCCATTTCACCGAGACCTTTGTAACGCTGAACATCGCAGTCTCCGCCAAGCTCTGCAATCTTTTCATCTCTTTCTTCGTCAGAGAAGCAGTATGCGCTCTTCTTGCCCTTTGATACCTTGAAAAGAGGAGGCTGTGCAAGATAAACATATCCGTCCTCAATAATCTGTGGCATATAGCGGAAGAAAAACGTTAAAAGAAGTGTGCGGATATGCGCGCCGTCAACGTCGGCATCTGCCATAATAATTATTTTATGGTATCTGAGCTTTGAAATATCAAAGTCATCACCGATACCTGTGCCGAGTGCCATTACAACAGGGATGAGCTTTTCGTTGCTGTAAACCTTATCAACTCTTGCCTTTTCAACGTTGAGCATTTTACCCCAGAGTGGGAGGATTGCCATATGCTCTCTGTCTCTGCCTTCCTTTGCAGAACCGCCTGCAGAGTCACCCTCTACGATATATATTTCACATTTTGACGGATCTTTGCTTGTGCAGTCTGCAAGCTTACCCGGCAGAGAATTGCTCTCAAGCGGAGATTTTCTTCTTGCGTTTTCTCTTGCCTTTCTTGCTGCCTCTCTTGCACGGGAAGCGTCAAGTGATTTGTTGATAAGCACCTTTGCAACGGCAGGATGCTCCTCAAAATACGTCATCAGCTTTTCATAAAGCATTGAAGATACAAGTCCTGTGATGTCGGTATTTCCGAGTTTGCCCTTAGTCTGTCCCTCAAACTGAGCCTCGGTGAGCTTAACGGAAATAACTGCCGTTATGCCTTCACGGACATCCTCACCGCTGAATTTTTTATCGCTGTCCTTAAGAATACCGAACTTTTTTCCGTAATCGTTAAATACTCTTGTAAGTGCCGTTTTAAAGCCTGTTTCGTGAGTACCGCCGTCAATGGTGTTGATATTATTTGCAAAGGATAAAAGAGTTTCATTATATGAATCTGTGTAGCAGATTGCGACCTCTGCGCTCCTGTCACCCTTAGTTGTTGAAAGGTGGATAACCTCCTCCTGAACAGGATTAAGACCTCTGCTCGTGTTGATATATTCAACGAAGGAGCGTATACCGCCCTCGTAGCAGAATTCCTCTCCTGTGTCCTCAGCACCCCTCTTGTCTGTCAGGGTGATTGAAAGACCGGCGTTGAGGAAAGCCTGCTCTCTTAAACGTCTTGCAAGGATTTCATAATCGTATACTGTCGTTTCCTGGAAGATTTCGTCATCAGCCTTAAATCTGATAAGTGTTCCGTGTCCCTCAGCGTCACCGATAATATGTAAATCGTTTACAGGCACACCTCTTTCAAATTTCTGGCTGTAGATATGACCGTTTTGCGTAACCTCAACCTCGAGCCATTCTGAAAGAGCGTTTACAACAGATGAACCAACACCGTGCAGACCACCCGATACTTTATAGCCTGATCCTCCGAATTTACCGCCTGCGTGAAGCACGGTAAGAACAACGGTAACTGCAGGCAGTCCCGTTTTTTCATTAATGCCGACAGGTATACCACGTCCGTTATCACGCACCTGAATAATATTGTCAGGCAGAATATCGCACTCAATATGCGTACAAACTCCTGCGAGTGCCTCGTCAATAGAGTTGTCAACAATTTCGTAAACAAGATGATGAAGTCCTCTCGGTCCCGTTGAGCCGATATACATACCGGGACGCTTCCTTACAGCTTCAAGACCTTCAAGCACCTGAATATCCTTTGCGGAATATTCCTCAGTTACGACGGTATCCATATCCTCTTCCTCTAAATTTGTTTTAATTTCTTCACTCATAAAATAAAACTCCCTTATTTAATCAGTGCTTACTTACTTGCTTCGCTTAAGCAGGGTCGCTGTGTTAAGCGGGCAAACATAAATTTTATCTTCACAAACTACAAAACTTTTCGGTAGTTCATAATTTACGTAAATAACTCTTTTTTCCTTTTCAGCCTTTGACAGATAATCACGAGTCGCCTTGTTGACCGTTGACGTATCCATATCAAATATGCCGATAATTTTGTCTGATTTTATTGCAGTGTCACCGCCGAGATACAGATACATTAAATCAAACCTCCGTTTGAAATATGAAAGGTTTTTCCATCCTTAAGGCGCAAAACCGTATTTGCATCACAGCAGGTTATGAACACCTGCCAGTCCTTAATATGATTTAAAATATAATCCTGCCTTGATATATCAAGCTCGCTCATAACATCATCAAGAAGTGCAAGCGGCTCATCGTCAGTCATCTCTTTTAAAAGGCTTGCCTCGGCGAGCTTTAGTGCCAAAACGCACGAACGCTGCTGCCCCTGAGAGCCAAAGCTCCTTGCGCTCTTTTGATTGATAAGTATTTCCAGATCATCACGGTGCGGGCCGACAGTCGTTATTTTGTTCATAAAATCATTAGTTCTGCTCTTTTCAAAAGCTGAAATAAGATTATTTTCAATTTCAGCGACAGTCAAATTTGTATAATCAAAAGCACCCTTAAGTATTAAATCAATACTTTCCTTACCGTTTGAAAGACCGTCAAAAATATTTTTTGCATACGGCAAAAGCGTTTCAATATATTTATTTCTCTGATAGATAATTTTTGCACCGCTTGAGGCTAAATTTCTATCCCATATATAAAGCATATCGGAAAGTGAACTGTTTTTTGAAATATCCTTTAACAGCATATTTCTTTGCGCAAGTGCACGGTTATATTCTTTTAAAACATTTCTGTAATTAAATTTCAGCTGGCAAAGAGCGTTATCAATAAATTTTCTTCGCTGGGAAGGACCGTCCTTAACCATTGACAAATGAACGGGAGAAAATATAACTGCCTTTAATTCTTCGCCCAAAGAAGCGGCAGATTTCTTTTTTACTCCGTTAAGGCTTGCAGTCCTTTTTTCCTGAATAAAAATTTCTGCATTTTGAGGTCTGTTTTTATTTTCAAAATCAATTTTAAGCCTTGAAAAATCTTTATCAAAGGTTATAAGCTCTTTATCCTTAACACCTCTGAAGCTTTTACTGCCTGTAAATAAATAAATTGCTTCAATCAGATTTGTTTTGCCCTGAGCATTCTCGCCATAAATTATATTTACATTATCAAAGCTGAGATTTAATTTTTCAATGTTTCTAAAATTTTCTATATCAACCCAATTAATTTTCATTTTTAATTTGATAATCTACACTGAAAACCGACACAGTATCACCACTTCTTATTTTTTTGCCTCTTGCGGTGCAGATCTCAGCATTTACCTTAATTATCCCGTCTTGAATAAATGCCTTTGCCTGTCCTCCGGTTTCGGCAACACCTATGAATTTTAATAAAGAATCAAGCCTGATAAAGTCGGTTTTTATAATTACGTCTTCACTTTTTCTTTTAGCTGCCTTAACTTTAATTTTCATTTTTAAGCCTCATAGGAAGAACTAAGAATAAAAAGCTGTCATCATTCACAGGCATAACCTTTGCAGGACTTACTGCACTGTTTAATTCAATTTTAACCTGATCCGTATCCGCAGCGTGAAGTGCATCTAAAATAAATTTTGAATTAAAGCCGATTTCAACTCTGTCACCGCTGACGTTTGCGTGAGTATAGTCAACAACTCTTCCCAAGCCTGATACGGTTGAAACACGCATTTCATCGTTATCAAATAAGCATCTGATAGGATTTTTCTTATCGTTTTCAATTACAGGAAGTGTTCTTTCAATACAGTCAATAGCATCGTCTGTATTAATTAAAATTGTTGTTGAAGCCGTTTTTGGAACAGCGGCATTATAATCTAAAAAGTCACCGTCAAGAAGTCGGCTGATAATACTGTAATTTTCAACGTCAAATACAATATGTCTTTTACCAACGCTGATTGATACGTTTTTATCACTGCCAGTACCCATAAGCTTGATAAGTTCTCTGATAGTTTTCTTTGGCACGATAAAGCTGATGTCCTCACCGTCATACTGAACAGTCTCAGTCCTTATTGCAAGACGGTAACCGTCAACACCCACAAGCCTTAATTGATTAAGTGTAAGTTCAAACTTAAGACCTGTGTGAACAGGCTTTGAGGATTCATTATCTGCAACTGCAAATAATGTCTGCATAACCATACCCTGAAGCACTGCCTCATTTAAGAAAAGAGGATAACCGCCTGAAACAGAAGGAAGCTCAGGATAATCATCAGCATCAATACCCATAATATTGTACTGTGCAGCACCGCTTATGATTGAAACCGATGTACCGCTTATATCAAAGGTAACGTTTCCGTCAGGGAGCTTTCTTATAATGTCGCTTATAATCTTTGCATTGATTACGATTGCACCGGGTTCAACAACGTTTGCCTGTAACGTGGTATTGATACCGAATTCAAAATCATAACCTGTAAGGCTGAGCGTATCAGAACCGCATTCAATTAAAATACCCTCAATAGTAGGAATAGTTACTTTTGTGCTTACAGCTCTCATTACATTTGAGCATGCTTCACTTAATTCTTTTGTGTTGCAGGTGAATTTCATAAAACGTATCCTCCGTTTGTCATAGAATATTTGTCTTTTAGTAGTAGTAGTATAGACTGATGAAATTGTGGAAAATTTCCATACATAACTTTTTAAAGGCAAAAATTACAAAAACTTTTTAATTTTTGAATTGTTGAAAAATTGTTTATATTGTTGAAAAAATATTTTTTTAACATACCGTGTTAAAAATTGTAATGTGGAAAATGAAAAAAATGTTAAAATTACTGGTCAATTTTTACGTTGCTGATAATGTCATTTATCTGTCTTGCAAGCTTTGAATTTTTCTCAATTTCCTTTTCAATCTGATCAATGTTATACATTACGGTTGAGTGGTGCTTTTTAAATTCAGCGCCGATATCCTCATAACTCATATTCGTTACCTTTCTCACAACGTAAAAGGTAATTTTTCTTGCGTGGGATATATTTGCCTTTTGTACCTTGCTGTAAATATCCTCAACAGAAATTCCCGTTGTTCTGCTTACTTCATCAACAATTTTTTGAATCGTAACAGGGAGAGGCTGTGTGTCCTCCATAATTACCTTAATAACACTTTGTGCCAGGGAAATTGTCGGTGTGTGGTCATTGATATCACAAAGGGCATATAGCTTTTTAGTAACGCCCTCAAGCTGTCGGATATTTGACTTGATTTTTTCTGCAATGTAGCTGACAACATTATCTGAAATTTCAAAGTTAAGAAGCTTAGCTTTACGCTTGATAATCTCACATCTTGTTTCAAATTCAGGCGGCTGAATATCAGCTAAAAGTCCGTCTTCAAAGCGGGATTTAAGCCTGTCTGTAAGTGACTGAATATCACGCGGCGGTCTGTCAGAGGTGATAACAACCTGCTTTCCGCCGTAAACGAGCGTATCAAAGGTATGGAAAAATTCCTCTTCAGTTGAGGTTTTACCTGAAATAAACTGAATATCGTCAATAAGAAAAACGTCAATATTGTTTCTGTATTTATTGTGAAATTCGTCAATTGTTTTAT
>JAFLSA010000179.1 GCA_022511185.1 Eubacterium sp. | reverse complement strand
CAAGCTCGATATGTATTTCAAGGGCAGTGACGAGCCCTGCGCAATGTTTGAGGTTGCAATATTCGGAAAAGCAAGCGACAGTGCATATGACGATTTAACAAAACGCCTGTGTGATATTTCCGAAAAGCATCTCGGCGTATCACCCGACAGAACGTACGTTAAATATACCGAAATAGACCACTGGGGATATAACAATTTCAATTTTTAAAGACATTCTAAGTAAAAAAATTAACCTGCTGATTTTTAGTCAGCAGGTTAATTTTTATTTTTTACTATTATTTAATTATCCTCATTGTCTGTTCCAAAAAGAATTTCTAAAATGTCATTGCACCTTTCGACATCTCTTTCCAAAACATAAAAACTATAGCTTTCCGCAGCAGGACCACCTAATGCCGTAAAAAATGCACTGCACCCGTCAATCCTTTTTTCATAAGGGATTTCATTTTCTTTAAGCGCACCTTCAAATAGTCCTGCTTCAAAAAAGTCTTTTGTTGCTATATAAACTACTTTATCATTAATCATTTTTTATTTCCTCTGTATCGCTTTGACCTTATATCGTTAGATAGAGACCACAATCCTGTGTCGCTACCTTCGGATAATAAAAATCACACCCTTAAAAAACGACTGTTAAATTATTGTGGTTATATTGTTGTTATAAAGTATTGCTGACTCGTCACTAATACAAACGAACGGCTTACTATCGGCTAAATTAACATTAAAACTTTTCTCATAGTGAGGAACGACATATTTGTCTATTAGCTTTAAGGCGTTTAAATCGCTTAATCCTATGTCATTCTCATCAAGAAAATCAATATGATTAATGGCAGGCGAGGCAATTACACTTCCTGCACTTACACCCACATACACAGTTCCCTTTTCAACAGCCCTTACTATTTTATTGTCTAATCCGAATTCTCTGAGCTTTGATAATAAATAATAGGTATTTCCGCCACAAACAAAAATACAATCCACGGTCTCAAAATATTTAGAGGTTTCATTCACCGTATTAATGTCAAACCAAACAACATTATCTTCTTTTACACCGGCTTCAATTAATTCACTATATGATTTATTTACATATATCATTTCATCTGCTGTGCGGGAAGCTGTAGGAACAAAAAGCACAGAAATACTTTCAATAGGTTTTATAAACAATTCCTTGAAAGCGAGCTTTATTTTTTGAGAAGACAAGCCATTTGACGTCAACAATATATTCTTCATATTACGTTTCCTTCTATTGTAAATAAATTAAGCTTTTGGTTTTAGTCAGCAGGTCTCTTTTATATGAAATATTTACTTTCCTAATTTCCTCTGTATCCCTTTGACAATTTCGACAATCGGGATTACGCATAGTGCAAGCGCCATCGAAACCCCATATTCAACCAAGCTGATATGTGCAAAATTAAATGCATCTGCAAGGAATGGGATATATATAACAACTGTTGAAAGCGCAAGGCTAAGTACCATTGCACCTACAAGATACCAGTTGATACTGCCCATTTTTGCAATAGACTGACGACGTGAGCGCATATTGAACGAATGGAAAATCTCTGCCATAGAGAGCGTTAAAAACGCCATTGTCATACCGTTTTGGTGAATGTCGCCTGTGGCAAGATTAATACCAAGCTGATTCGTACCGAAGAAATATGCAAGAAGTGTCAATGCCGTTACCATAATGCCCTGATAAACAACGTCAAAGCCCATTCCTCCTACAAAAATGCCGTCCCTTGAATTACGCGGAGCACGCTTCATAATATCTCTTTCGCCCTTTTCAAGGCCAAGAGCAAGTGCCGGGAAGCAGTCTGTTATAAGGTTTATCCAAAGCAGATGTACAGGCTCAAACAGTACAAATCCCATAAGAGTTGCCACGAAAATTGACACTACCTCAGACAGATTTGATGAAAGCAAAAACTGAATTGAATTTCTGATATTATCATAAATTCTTCGGCCTTCCTCAACAGCCGAAACAATCGTTGCAAAGTTATCGTCGGCAAGCACCATATCTGCAACATTTTTAGTTACGTCAGTTCCCGTTATGCCCATGCCGACACCGATGTCAGCATTCTTGATTGACGGAGCATCGTTTACACCGTCGCCTGTCATAGCGGTGATCATTTCCTTTGCTTTCCACGTCTTTACAATTCTGACCTTATGCTCAGGCTGAACACGGGCATAAA
>JAFLSA010000178.1 GCA_022511185.1 Eubacterium sp. | reverse complement strand
TTTCTCTCGACCAGATCAAGCAGATTCCGGGAGTAGTCGGCGTTGTTCCTGCTCTTCATTATCTCCCTGCCGGTGAGGCTTGGGAAATGGAGGACGTGCAGAAAATGTATGACGAGATTACTGCAGCCGGTCTCACGATGGAATGTATTGAAAGTGTAAATGTTCACGAGGATATCAAGCTCGGTCTGCCCACTCGTGAAAAGCTTATTGAAAATTATAAAACTTCTATCCGCAATCTTGCCAAGGTTGGTGTAAAGGTTATCTGCTATAACTTTATGCCGGTCTTTGACTGGACAAGGACTGACCTTTATATGCCGCTTCCTGACGGCTCCACCTGTCTTTGCTATGACGGCAAGCAGGTTGAGGGCAAGTCACCTGAGGATATGTTCAAGGAGATTGACGATAACTCAAACGGCTATGCAATGCCGGGCTGGGAAACTGAGCGTATGGGCGAAATCAAGGAGCTGTTTGAAAAATATAAGGGCATCACGGCAGAGGATTTATGGGCAAATCTCAAATATTTTCTTGAGGCAATTATGCCTGTCTGCGAGGAATGTGACGTTAAAATGGCTATTCATCCTGACGATCCGCCATGGCCTATTTTCGGCCTGCCGAGAATTATTACAGGCAAAGAGGCTATTGAGAGACTTCTCAATATGGTGCCGAGCAAATATAACGGCATAACCCTTTGCACAGGCTCTTTGGGCGCAAGTCCGAATAATGATATGGTTGAGATTATCAAGGCAGCAGGCGACAGAATTTATTTTGCTCATCTTCGTAACGTTTCAATCAACAATCAGTGGTTTAACGAAACTGCTCACGAAAGTGATGCAGGCTCACTTGATATGTATGAAATCGTAAAGGCCTTGCAGGAGGTTGGCTTTGACGGCTATATCCGCCCTGACCACGGCAGAATGATTTGGGGTGAGGTCGCTCGCCCGGGCTACGGCCTTTTTGACAGGGCATTAGGTGTCAGCTATCTCAACGGACTTTGGGAAGCAGTCGAAAAATCCAGAAAGGAAAAATACAATGTTTAAACACGAAAATTTAAAAGGCAGAGTTGCAGTCGTTACAGGCGGTGGCGGAGTTCTCTGCGGTGCGTTTGCAAAAACTTTGGCTGAGCAGGGCTGTAAGGTGGCAGTTCTTGACCTTAACAAAGAGGCCGCACAAAAATGCGCTGACGAAATAAATGAAGCAGGCGGACAAGCTATTGCCGTTGGTTGTAACGTGCTTGAGCTTGAATCAATGGAGCAGGCAAGAGCAGAGATTAATGAAAAGCTCGGCACTTGCGATATTCTTCTTAACGGTGCAGGCGGTAACAATCCAAAAGGCTCAACAACTAAGGACACGCTTGAAAAAATCGACCTTGTTCAAAAGGACGAGAACATCAAGACCTTCTTTGACCTTGACCCGAGCGGTATCAGCTTTGTGTTTAATCTTAACTTTTTAGGTACGCTCATTCCTACACAAGTATTCGCAAAGGATATGGCAGAAAAAGAAAACGGCACGATTATTATGATTACTTCAATGAATGCGTACCGTCCGCTTACACGTATCCCTGCATACAGTGCGGCTAAGGCTGCCGTTAAGAATTTTACTGAGTGGATGGCAGTTCATTTTGCTCCGCTCGGTATCCGTGTAAACGCGATTGCTCCCGGATTCTTTTCAACAAAGCAGAATGCGGCACTCCTTTGGAATGAGGACGGAACACCGACTGCAAGAACAGGCAAGATTCTCGCCGCTACACCGATGGACAGATTCGGCGAGCCTGAGGAGCTTTCAGGCACGCTCCTTTTCCTTTGCGACGAGGCATATTCAGGCTTTATTACAGGCGTGAATATCGCAGTTGACGGCGGTTTCAACGCATATTCCGGTGTTTAATCGCCCATATCTTTTAGGAGAAAACATATGGCTAAGAAGAAAATTTTTAAAATTATCCTTAGTATCGTTATTGTTTTAGTAGTTGCTGTTTTAGGCTTTTTGGCATACTACTTTTTCGGTGTTGTCGGCGTTGAGTCAAAACGCACTTACGGCGAAAGTGATGCAGTGGTTCAAAACGTTGACACGGGCAAAACTGTACTTGACGATACTGTTACTTATCAGACGATGAACGGCTTTGGTGCATCGGCTTGCTGGTGGAGCCAGGATATCGGAAAATGGGAAAACAGCGAGGAAATCCTTTCATACCTCTATGACAGCGACAAGGGTA
>JAFLSA010000177.1 GCA_022511185.1 Eubacterium sp. | reverse complement strand
GTTGTATATGAAAAATAGCCTGTTATCCTGTTTGTAGTAACAGTAAAGCAGGAAAGCGTGTAGGTAATAATGAAAATAAAATATTTAATTTTATCGTTAATTTTCGTCATTACAGCTACCGCCTAAATACCAAGTTCGTTAAGTAGTTTTTTATACTGCTCTGATTCATCACTTGAATTCATTATTGATTTGATTGTACCTTTTGAATGTTTAGTCCTTACAAATACAGCTAAAAATAATCTGTGGAACCAAGCAAACGGGAGCAGGAAAGGATATTTTTCAAGATACTTAAACTTATTTTGAATATAGCTTTTACTCGGGAAAAGCATAGCAAAAAATGCTCTGATTTTTGAAAAAATATTATTCTTTCCGCTTTTTCCAATCCCTTTGTTAATATAATAATTTCCTAAATCTCTCTTGTTAAAACCGAAGCTTCCGCTGTTAATTATCTCGTCTTCAAATAACTTTCTGAAATCTACGTTGTTATTAAAATCAATTTCAGTTTTTATCGGAGTGTTAAACCAAAAATTACACAGTGAAAAACACGACTTTGCAAAAGTTTCGATATTAAGCTCACGGCACTTAATTAAAAAGTCATCATAGTGAAAGCTTTTCATATGCCTTATCAGAACATCAACATCCATAAACATTTTGATACCTGCACCAAATAAATTGAAGTGCTTGACAATATGGCATAAAACGTAAAGTAAATGCACCTCATCACTTATCTTGTATTCACAGCCGTCTTTTTTGCACGTATCAAATATGTTTTCAAAATACGGATGATCCATATCAAGATTTGTGTGAATTTCAATATTTTGACTTTTATATTTAAAAGCAAAATAATTATTTCGTGTGTCGGTAATTTTAATATTTTCAGTGCATAAAATCTCACGGCATCTGTCGATGTCGCGATAATTTATTATAACGTCAATATCTCCGCTTGTTCGATATTCCTTAACAGGGTAGTAATCCCTGAGAACAGCACCCTTGACAAGTAAAAAGTCAAGCCTTGCGGCTGTCAGCTTATCTCTCAAAAATTCAAGTGCTTCATTTTTATCGTCATAGTCAATCAGTGTGTAGCCAAGCTGCTGGCGGAATTTTGTAATTATATCCTTTTCAGGCTGCTTGTCTTTAGCCATAAGCATTATCTGATTTGTTACTATCGCGCAAACGTTATGAATGTTTGAAAGTCTGTATATTTCCTCCCAGTCAATATCAGAATGCGTCTCAGGAGGCATATTATTCAAATGTGATGAAATAAGAGAAACAAAATATTCTTCATTACTATTCATATTCATACCTCCTGTAATTGAATTCATTCGTTTACATTATTTTTATCATCAATAAAAGGGAATTTCTTTACTAATGACTCAGTAAACGAGTCAATACTCTCTTTATAAATCAGGTGAGAAAGCTCTTTAAAAGCCTGTTTGATAGTGTTTTCAATCAAATCTTTTTCAACGTCACTTATGCTTTTAAGCGAATGGATTGTTCTGATTAATCTTATAACATCAAATCTTTTGAAATCATCATAGCTTTTAAAACCTGATGATTCAATAAAGTCAAATATCGTTTCAAAAACCTCTTCAATATTTTCTTCACCGACATTTGCTGAAAGTTTCTTTAAATATTTGTCAATGAATTTACTTAATTCATCTGTTTCGTCGGTAAATTCAAAATGATTATCCTCAATTTCCCAGGAAGATACCTGATGCTGTTTGATATTTTCGTTACTGCTTTTTACAATTTTTCTTGATGAATTGTGATACAGCATACAACCTATAATTGACGACTCAGGTATGTATGAAAATATTTTTGGCCTCATTTCAATATAATCATATCTGTTAATCATCTGCTCAGGGAAGCCGGGAGCATCAAATTCATAAATCCCATCAATTCTCTTTTTCAGCGAATTTGAACAGCTGACACCTGCAAAGGTTGCAAGGTTACCGCCCTTTGAATGACCGCTTATAATTAAATTTCTCTGAGCAAGCATACCGCTCTCCTGCAGATAATAAAGGCTCTCAATCTGAGCAGGTACGGGGAACATATAGCTGAGCATTGCAGATTCCTTGATTCCTGTAATGCTTGTATCAGTTCCTCTGTATGCAATTGCTGCTAAGTCTTCATTTAAGTAAAAAGTGATTGCGGAAAACTGCTTGTCGATTTTATCATTTATATTATTCACGTATTTTAACAGCTTGATATTTTTATACCTTTCTGTCTGGGCACACTGCCTTAAAAGCATTGCTGCTTTGTAAACAATAGATATTTTCTTTTCAAGCTCTTCTTCATCGTGCAGATTG
>JAFLSA010000176.1 GCA_022511185.1 Eubacterium sp. | reverse complement strand
GCTATTGTCAAATAGATTGTTACAATAAAAAATGCAATGACTTTAATCATTGCATTTTTTGTTTGAGATTATTTACTTTTGCGTTTTTTTTAAACAATTAATATAATAATCAAAATAAAAACAGAGCATCAATGATACTTTTATTTGACACTGCATTTAACTGGTGGTTATTATTCAGCCCAGTTAATCTGAACGTTTTTGTTTTCCTGACCCTTGCTGGTAGGCTTCCATTTCTTGCCCTGCTTGATATTTGCCTCCTGAGTTTCTATATTGAGAATCTCGATTCCTGTGCAGTTGAAGAAAGCATAATCCTCAATCTCCTTGATCGTTGTGGGGATTGTGACTGTTTTGATAAGCTCGCAATATGCGAATGCATCCTTGCCTATGAATTCAAGATTCTTCGGCAGATTAAGCGTTGCAAGCGCACTGCAACGGTGGAATGCTTTCTCTTCTATTACTGTTACGCTGTCAGGAATTACAACGTTATCAATGTAATAGCATTTATAGAATGCCTTGGAACGAATTGTTTCAACACCATCGGGAATGGTATATGTAATCTCAATGAAATCATCTTTTGAGGAATCTCTTTGCAGAGGATCGCCGTATTTTGAGAATGAAATTCCCTTAGCATTAGGATAATAGACAATGGTTTTCATATCCTTTGTGAAGAGAATGCCGTCTACTGCTGTGAAGTATTCGTTTTCCTCATCAACAACAAATTCCTGAAGATGCTGGTTATTGGTCATAGCCCATGTGCCGATTGTTTTAACATTCTTGCCGATTGTGATTTTTGTGAGTGACTCAGCGTTGAATAAACCGAAATCGGCAATTTCAGTTACAGGGTAGCCGTCAATCTCATCCGGAACAACAATCTCCGTTCTCTCTGTAGAGTCGGTATATCCTGTGATTATTACTTCATTGTTTTCAATTTTATATTCAAGCTTCTGGTCATTCTTTTGAGAGCATCCTGCAAAGGATGCTGCAACGACTGCAAGAGTGAGTATTACAGATAAAGCTTTAACTATTTTTTTCATACTGTTGTAACCTCCTCTTTAACTTCATTATCTTCAACCGCGGTTTCAGTCTGTGGAGCTTCCGCCTCAAGGCTTGCTCTGTATTCCTCAAGAGTTAAGCCCATTGCTTCAGCCTTAGCCGTGTCTTCTCTTTCAGCAATTTCCTCAACATATCTGTCGTGGTCTGCCTTGGTATAGTTGTAGAAAATGAATGGAACTGTTGAGATGATAAGACCTGTAACGGTGAGAATAACGTGAGCGCTCATAACCTGAGTAAAGATTGATGAGTCGAAGAGAACATCCCAGTCTGATGTGAAGCCGACCTTTGCGAAAACGAAAGGTGATACAAGACCGAGAAGAGTGATAATCGGGGTTGTAATCCAGCTGAATACACTCTGAATGTTATCTGCTCTTTCGCCTGTTTTCCACTGATGATAGTCGAGAACATCAGCAGTGAGGTTGTTTGAAATACCGTTACTTGCTGCTGAGAATGCTGAACGGATGAAAATAAATAATACAAGAAGCGGTACACTGTTGAGCCTTATTGCAATAAGATAGCAGGCTGTGATTGCCGCCCATATGGAACGCATAAAGATTATACAGGTTCTCTTCTCAAACTTCTTAATAAGCACCGGTGTCAAAAGATTGCCGATTACACTTGTAATACCTATAACACTGAGGAAGCCGATAATCCATTCAATTCTCATGTTGTAGATAAAAATGTAGTTGATAACACCGTCTGAAAGACCGTTCCACAGGTTGAATGCGGTTGCAAGATTGATAATCCAGAAATACTTGTTTGAGAAAAGTGATTTTGCACTCTTTTTGAAATCAATCTTAGGAGCAACCTCTGTGTTGGAAGCAACTCTTTCCTTAACCTTAGCAAATGACAAACCGAGAAGAACACCTGCTACTGCAAGGATAGGAACGAAAACTCGGTATGACTTGATTGAAAGATATCCGCCTGTTCCGACAATAAGAATAGGGAATATGATTCTGAAGATTGAGCGAAGGAATCCAAGGAAGATACCGCCGATTGAGTAATACTTCTGACGCTCAACCATATTAGGTGAGATAAGAGCAACAACAGGAGAAGCTGTGTCGTAATAGAGAACAGAAAATCTGTTTCTGAGTGTTACAAGAAGATGAAGGAGAACAATCTTGGTTGTGTAGTCAAGGGTTGTCGGAACGTAAACCATTGCACAAGTGAGAAGCGCAATCGGAACACCGTAAATCATCATAAATGGCTTATAACGACCATACTTCTTGCAAAGCTTTGAACGCAGGAACCAGTTAACAAGACCGCCGACACCCA
>JAFLSA010000175.1 GCA_022511185.1 Eubacterium sp. | reverse complement strand
GGAAATTTAGCCATCTCAAAATTATGCCACAGGCAAATTTTGAGGGCAATATAATTTGGAAATAGTGTGGTTTTTCACACTATTTCTCCTATTATTCAAATTTTATTTCAACATTATTTTGTGCCTGATTAATTAAATCCTCAAGCAAGTCACGCTTTTGTTCTGTTTGCGTTTTAGGCTTGCTGACAGCAATTTTATATACCTGACCCGTGATTTCATAGACAGCCTGCTTGATTGCCTTCAGGTGAGTCGGTATCTGAATAAACTGCTTGATAGTAGGATTTGTACTGTCAATAACAAAGTGTCCGCCGTTAAAATGAGCGCCTGCACCGCTGAGAACGCCGAAAAGCGCAATGTCTGTTTTATGGATTATATCGAGAAATTCCGCCCAGTGTTCAAACTCGCTGACGCCTTCCTGTACCTGCGGGGCAGACTTGGCAGGTGACGGCTGTGGCTCGGGAGCTGATTCCGTCTTTGGATAATTTTCCTCCTGTGGCGGTGTGGAAATTTCGCTTTCTTCATTTTCAAAAGCGTCATTTTCCTGAGGCTGTTCTTCTTTTTTTTGCTCTTCATCTGCTGTCTGAATAACAGGCATTGAAACGGCTTTAGGATTTTTCACTGCCCTTTCAAGCTGTGAAATTCTTTCAAGCAGTGCCTCCTGCGAGGTGTCGAGCTTCGGCTCGCACAGCTTTATAAATGACATTTCCATTTCAATTCTTGAGTTTGCGCCTGCTTTAATTTTAGTAAGCGTATTCTGGAATAAGTCAAGGCTGAATATAACGTTTTCAAGCGTAAACTGCTTTGCACTCTCAACTATTGAATTATACTCGTCATCGGTGCAGATAATCAGCTCACGGCTTTTTCTGACGGTTTTAACAATAAGGAAATTCCTGAAATGATTAATCATTTCAACACATAGGCGCTCCATATCATAGCTGTTCTGATAAAGCTCTGATATAAGTTCCATTGCACCTGCGCTGTCTTTGTTGCCGATACAATTGCTTAGTTTATAAAGTGCCTCTCTGCCTGCAAGTCCAGCAACCTGTGACACGAGCTGAGAATCAATATTCTTATTCCTGCTGCCACACTGATCTAAAATTGAAAGTCCGTCACGCAGTGCGCCGTCGGCAATTCTTGCAATGAGAGTTGCGGCATCGTCTGCAAGGGTCATTCCCTCAAGTGATGCAACCTCCTTGAGCCTTACTGCCATTGTTTCAGGCTGGATACGTTTAAAATCAAAACGCTGACAGCGTGAAAGAATCGTTGCAGGAAGCTTATGTACTTCAGTAGTTGCAAGGATAAATATTACGTGAGAGGGCGGCTCTTCAAGAGTTTTTAAAAGTGCATTGAAGGCACCTGTTGAAAGCATATGAACCTCGTCAATAATATAAACTCTGTACCTGCCACGGGAAGGTGTATAATTTGCCTCCTCACGCAAATCACGGATATTGTCAACGCCGTTATTTGATGCGGCATCAATTTCAACTACGTCATAGATTGTTCCGCCGTCAAGTCCTCTGCAAACTTCACACTCGTTACAAGGCTCTCCATCAACCAGATTTTCACAATTTACAGCCTTTGCGAGTATCTTTGCACAGGTGGTTTTGCCTGTACCGCGTGAGCCTGTGAAAAGATAGGCATGAGAAATTCTGTTTTCCTTAATCTCATTTTTTAACGTGGAGATAACGTGATCTTGTCCGTACACGTCGGAAAAATTCTTTGGTCTGTATTTTCTGTATAAAACCTGATACATAGGCCTGTTACCTCCTTAACTAAAATGTAAAATGATGATGATAATTAAAAGGCAGAAGCTGCTTATTTCATAATGTAACGCACAGACTTGTCTGCGGCACACAGAATAATCCACTTATTGCTGCTCGGTTCCCCGCCTGACAAGGTTCGTAGCACTCCGTTGCACAGGGCCCATACGCTACATTATGAAATAAGGACAAAACCCCTACCTTTTTCGCTTTTGATATTATACTATATAACTATTCAGAAATCAAGACCTTTTCAATGACACCGTAATAAATAAAATGAAAATCATTTTCAGGATAGCAGGCATCAATAATTGACTTGTCAATAATATCATCAGGATCAAATCTGCTCTTTGCGGCCTTTCTGCAAACGAGCACGATTTCAGCCTCGTCAAAGTACGGCGCATTTTCGTCAAAGCAGACTGTGAGAGCACACTCTTTTGTCTTGTCAACATCTCTTCCGCTTTTTGAACCGCAGATGCTATGTATTCTCTTTTTGTCCTCGTCCTTATAAAAGCTCAAAGTAAAATAATTCTGAGTGTTCAAAAACTCCTCAGTATATCTCTGAGGGCGGATATATATAGTAGCCATATCCTTACCCCAAAGCTCACCAATTGCTCCCCATGATACAGTCATCAT
>JAFLSA010000174.1 GCA_022511185.1 Eubacterium sp. | reverse complement strand
TCTGCTCCGCTAAAACTGCTTCGCACCTCACAGCGAGGGATTTTAGAATGATTTTTGGTTTTTTCGGTGCAGATGGGCTGGCGCCCATCAAAGCGTAAAGGGCGAAAAGCAACTGAAATAACCGCTGTGAGGCGGCTTGGGTTCGAATCTTTCAACCCTAATAAGAGGAGGAGTAAAAATGAAACGAGTATTAGTCGCAGAGGATGAAGAATCGATCCGTGAGTTTATTGTTATCAATCTCACAAGGAGCGGTTACGAGGTCGAGCAGGCTGAAAACGGCGCAGTTGCCCTTGAAAAGTTTTCAAAAGAGGGCAGTAATTTTGACGTTGCAATTCTCGACATTATGATGCCTGAGGTTGACGGACTTACAGTATGTAAGGAGCTTCGCAAGCGTTCATCGGATTTAGGTATCATTATGCTCAGCGCAAAAACTCAGGAGATGGACAAGGTAACGGGTCTTCTGTTTGGTGCAGATGACTATGTAACAAAGCCGTTTTCACCAAGTGAGCTTATGGCAAGAGTTGATGCCGTTTACCGCCGTGTTGAAATGACACGAGGCTTCAGAAAGAACGATACAACAGGCGACAGCATCGTACTCGATGAATTTGAGCTCAATCTCAGAAACAGAACGCTTGCTAAAAACGGCGAGCTTATCGAGCTTACACAGGTTGAGTTCCAGATTATCGAATACTTTTTCAAGAATCCCAATGCAGCCCTTTCAAGAACAGATATTCTTAAAACCGTATGGGGCGCAAATTACTACGGTGATGAAAAAATCGTTGATGTAAATATCAGACGACTCAGAATTAAGATCGAGGAAAATCCGTCAAACCCAACAAGGCTTGTAACAATATGGGGTCTCGGGTATAAATGGATAACAACAAAGCAGTAAATTTTTGGCAGGAATTAGGCAGAAAACAGAATGAAAAACGCATTAAAAAGGATAAGCGAAAAATTTCATATTCCTAAAATTGAGGGTATTACACTGAGATGGCTCATAAACATTCTCGGAGTTATTGCCGTGTTTTTCATTATAGTTTTTTTAGTTTCCTCATTTGCTATAAAGGATCACTATTATTCAAATGTTGAGAGTATTTTAAGCTCAGGCACTTCAAGCAACGTAAGTGATTATTTTTCATCAAATCTTGAATCAGGTATAACGCTTGAGCAGTCTGCAAACGATTTTATCGACAGCTACAGCTATAAGGACAAAACGACCATCTGGGTGATTGACAGTGACGGCGAGGTAATTATGTCCTCGAGTGGCTTTGCGATTGAAAAACAGGATATGCCCGACTATAACCAGGCACTTGTCAGTGACGACAACAGCGGAGAATACGTTGGTAAAATTGACACGAGTGAAAAGGTTATGGCAGTTTGCCGTGCAATTAAAAATCACGACGGAGATATCATCGGTGCGGTGCGAGTTATGTCATCGCTTGAGCAGATTGATAATCAGATAAACACGATGGTATTTATAATATTTTTAGCGCTTTTAATCGTGTTTGCGATAATTATTTTCTCAAATCTGTTCTTCATTCGTTCAATCATAATTCCTGTTCAGGAAATCAACGAAACAACCAAGAAAATATCGCAGGGCGATTATTCGGTGCGTATCGAGAAAAAATATAATGACGAAATCGGTAACCTTTGCGATTCAATAAATTCAATGGCTGAGGAAATTTCAACCACCGATAAAATGAAAAATGATTTCATCTCTACCATTTCTCACGAGCTGAGAACTCCGCTTACGTCAATCAAGGGTTGGGGTGAAACGCTTAAATTCAGCACGGACGATTCAGTTGACGAGCTTACGAGAAAAGGACTTGAAGTCATTGTTAAAGAAGCGGGACGGCTTGAAGGCTTTGTTGAGGAGCTTCTCGATTTCTCAAGACTTCAAAGCGGCAGAATGAATCTGAAGCTTGCAAAGACGGACGTTTTTGCCGAGCTTGATGAAACTGTATTCACCTTCTGCGAAAGAGCACTTCGTGAGGGTATCGAGGTTAAGTACAGTATCCCCGACGTGCCTGCAATTGCTAATGCCGATGCAAACAGGCTTAAGCAGGTGTTTATGAATATACTTGACAATGCGCTCAAGTATTCGCGCTCTTCAAGCAAGATATTCGTCAAGGCTCAGTTTACGAAGCTTGACGGTGCAGATTTTATCAGCATTGCCATAGCCGATCAGGGATGTGGTATCAGCAAGGAGGATCTGCCTCACGTTAAGGATAAGTTTTATAAAGCAAACGTGTCGGTTAAGGGCTCCGGCATCGGGCTTGCAGTAACTAATGAAATAATAAATCTGCACGGCGGCAGACTTGAAATAGACAGCGAAGAGGGCAAAGGTACGCTTGTTACTATCTATCTTCCTGTGGAAAATGCACCGTCAGAAAACGAACTGCACGATATTGCAGAAAACCCCGACGATGCAGAAATAAATAAAGGAATGGAAATGAAAGGCGAAATAAATGAGCGATAAAAAAGTACATAAAACCTCTGTAGGCGGTCAGGCGCTTATCGAGGGTGTTATGATGCA
>JAFLSA010000173.1 GCA_022511185.1 Eubacterium sp. | reverse complement strand
CAAAGAAACGATAGATATTATGGACGTAAAATGCTATCCTGAAATGATAGGAAGCTTACGAAAAGAAAAAGGAATTTTACCTGCATATCATATGAATAAAGAGCATTGGCTGACTTTATTGTTAGACGGCTCAATTGAAATGGACAGCGTTTTTGAGTTGCTGAATCTGAGCTATGAACTGACGGAATAAACAGAAGATTATTTGCGAATACCATTACTTTAATTGACAAAAGAAACATTTAAGTGATACTATGATTATAAGTCTGGTAAATACTTTTTAAAGATGAGGGGGATATTGTGGAAAATAAAAAGGAAGTACGATATGTAGGTGTTAAGGAAAATCTTGCATACGGCTTTGCAAATGCAGGGCAGGTATTCGGCTACAATTTGGTGGCCGGGGGCTATCTCTCCCTGTTTTTTATAAAGGTTTTCGGCATACCGGAAGCAGCCGTTGCAACAATGATTTTAGTCCTTGGTATATGGGACACGATCAACGACCCGCTTATGGGTGGTATTATTGACAGAACAAGAACTCGTCACGGCAAGCTGAGACCGTATCTTTTGATAGTACCTATACCGCTTGCGATTACAACGATTATGCTTTTTGCAGGACCTGAAATTTTAGCTGATGCAAAGTCCACGACAGTTAAAATTGTTTATATGTACATATCATACTTTATATGGGAATTATTCTATACTCTCGGCGACGTTCCGTTCTGGGGTATGAGTACGGCGATTTCTCCGTCACCGAGTGACAGGACAAGAGCAATCTCAACTGCAAGATTTATTTCAAGCCTTTTGGGAGGATTGTCAACAACGTTTCTCGTTGTTATGATGGACTTTTCAAATAACGGTGTATGGGGTCTAACTCTTTCACAGGATTTCCTTATTTTAGCACTTGTTGCAGCAGTAATGATATTAGGTCTGTTTTCGCTTGCAGGAAGAAAGACTAAAGAAAGAGTCGTTCAGTCCGTAAAGGAGCCGTCAATTATTGAGGGCTTTAAGGTTATGTTTAAAAACAAGCCGTTGATGCTTATAATCCTCGGTAACGTAATCGGTACGCTCAGCGGTCTTGCAGGTGTTTTCCAAACGTATTATTTTTCAGAAGTTTTAAATCTGAATTCAGCTATTCTGTGGATAAGCCTGCCGGGAACTATCTTTGGCTTTTTAACATACCTTTTAATTCCAAAGCTCAAGAAAAAACTTGATAACAGGCAGATCGTTATACTCAACCTTGTGTGCAGAGCCGTTGTCGGAAGCATTGTATTTCTTATCGGCCTCAAGTTTTACAACTCAAGTGTTCTTGTTATATCTATTCTTCTGATGATACAAAACTTTATATTCAGCTTCTTTAACACGGTCAATTTGGTTATCCCGACAGAAATGATTGGCGATACCGTTGATTATATGGAATGGAAAACAGGAGAAAGAACTGAGGGTGTAAGCTTCTCTGTTCTCACCTTTGTAGGCAAGCTTACAGGTTCAATTTCAACGTCTATCGGCGCGGCAATTCTGCCTATAATCGGACTTTCGTTTACTAAGAATTCTATGGGCGACCCTGTAACAATTAAAGGTGATCACACTGATTTATATATCTGGGCACTGTATACCATTATCCCGTATTTGCTCGGACTTCTTTCACTCATTCCGTATCTTTTCTATGATCTCACCGGCAAAAAGCTTGAAAATATCAGGTCTGATATAAAGGCCCGTCGTGAAGAGCTTTCAAAAAAAGTTTCAGGAGGTGTAGCAAATGAAGAATAATACCTGCCCGAAATGTAATGAAAAAATCAGTCCGTTTTATATGAAAGAAACCTGTCCCCACTGCAAAGTAAATCTGCTTTATTATAACCTTGATGAAAGGCTTAAAGCTGATGCCGAGCAGGCTCAGAAAGAGGTTGACGCAGTAAACAAATTTGTCAATATCATCAAATCTTCTTCTATTGCGTCACCTGTTCTTATTGTACGCCTTGTGCTGTTTTTCACACCACTTGCCTCAATGTGCCTGCCTATGTATGGCGATATCAGCCTGATAAGTCTTATAATGGGGATTGTTAACGGCAGTGTTGAAATCAGCAGCGTTATTATGCCGCTTATCAGTATGGCGCTTGTTGTCGTGCTGTCACTGGCAGTTATTATTTCGTCACTGTTTTCAAGCACCAAAACAGGACTGCTTAGGAATATGATATTCAGTGCCGTAAATACGATTGTCTTTGTTGCACTCGGCGTAATCATCGGCGGTATGGGTGTTGGCTGGTACGTAACACTTGTGATTTATGCTATCGAGATAGTTTTGCATCCGATATGCAACAGGGTCGTAAAAGAAAAGATTAATAATTAAACTGTCAGACTTTTTAAAAAGATGCAGAATTTCGTTATAGGCAAAGCAAATCAAAGCCCAATACGCCTAAAACGCATTATTTCACGCACCCTCGCCCATTTTTTGCCTTGATATACGCCAGTATACCTGCACCAAAGAAATGGACGATTGCACGCAAACTAATGCGTTTTAGGTGCGAAGCAGTTTAAAATGAGCTAA
>JAFLSA010000172.1 GCA_022511185.1 Eubacterium sp. | reverse complement strand
CGATAACAAGGATAGCACCGTCCATCTGAGCAGCACCGGTGATCATGTTCTTGATATAGTCAGCATGGCCCGGGCAGTCAACGTGTGCATAGTGACGAGCATCTGTCTCGTACTCAACGTGTGCTGTGTTGATTGTGATACCACGTTCTCTCTCTTCAGGAGCCTTATCGATATCTGCATAGTCCTCAAACTTTGCATAGCCCTTGTTTGCAAGATACTTTGTGATAGCAGCAGTAAGAGTTGTCTTACCATGGTCAACGTGACCGATTGTACCAATGTTTACATGTGGTTTGGTACGGTTAAAATGTTCTTTTGCCATTGGAATTTCCTCCTTAAATTTTACAATAGAAAATTTGTCATAGATATTTTATCAAATACATATTAAAATATCAAGACTTTTTTTAGATTTTGTAATGTGCAATTAGTCTTTCTTAGCTCTTTCGCTGATAATTGATTCACTAATTGACTTCGGCACAGGCTCATAGCCGTCAGGCTCCATTGTGTACTGACCTCTACCCTGTGTCTTTGAACGAAGGTCATTTACATAACCAAACATCTCTGAGAGAGGTACTCTTGCATTAACCTGCTTAGCACCTGCTCTGTCCTCCATGCCCTGAATCTGTCCACGGCGGGAGTTAAGGTCACCGATAACGTCACCCATATAAGTCTCAGGCACGATAACAACAACCTTCATCATAGGCTCAAGGATAATCGGATTAGCACCCTTTGCAGCATCTTTGAATGCCATAGAACCGGCAATCTTGAATGCCATTTCAGATGAGTCAACCTCGTGGTATGAACCATCATAAAGCTCAACCTTAACGTCAACTACGTTATAGCCTGCAAGGATACCGCTCTTCATAGCGCCCTGAATACCTGTATCAACAGCAGGGATATATTCCTTAGGAATAGCACCGCCGACGATCTGGTTAACAAATTCATAGCCCTTACCTATGCCGTTTTCATCAAGGTTAGGCATAATACGAATCTTAACGTGACCGTACTGACCGCTACCACCTGACTGTCTCTTATACTTAAGGTCTGATGAACCAGTGCCCTGAATTGTTTCTTTATAAGCAACCTGAGGAGCACCGACGTTAGCCTCAACCTTAAATTCACGAAGAAGACGGTCAACAATAATCTCAAGGTGAAGCTCACCCATACCTGCGATAATTGTCTGTCCTGTTTCCTCGTCTGTATATGCTTTAAATGTCGGGTCTTCCTCTGCAAGCTTTGCAAGAGCAATACCCATCTTTTCCTGACCTGCTTTTGTCTTTGGCTCAATAGCAACACGGATAACAGGGTCAGGGAAATTCATTGATTCAAGAATAATCGGATGATTCTCATCACAAAGAGTATCACCTGTAGTTGTATTCTTAAGACCTACGGCAGCAGCGATATCACCTGCATAGCAGATAGGAATATCCTCTCTGTGGTTTGCGTGCATCTGAAGAATACGACCCATTCTCTCCTTCTGGTCCTTAACTGAGTTAAAGCAAGGTGTGCCTGACTCAATTGTACCTGAATATACACGGAAGAAGCAAATCTTACCAACGAACGGGTCTGTTGCAATCTTGAATGCAAGAGCTGAGAACGGCTCATCGTCTGATGAATGACGAACCTCCTCCTCGTCAGTATCAGGGTTCACACCCTTGATTGACTCAACGTCTGTAGGAGCAGGCATAAAGTCAACTACTGCATCAAGGAGCGGCTGAACGCCCATATTACGATAAGCAGTACCGCAGCATACAGGAACCATCTCGTTAGCAATTGTGGACTTACGGATAACCTTTTTGATTTCGTCGACGGAAATTGCATCCTCGCCCTCTTCAAAATACTTCTCCATAAGCTCCTCGTCCTGCTCAACAACATGCTCGATAAGCTCGGTTCTGTAATTTGCTGCTGTTTCCTTCAAATCATCAGGAATTTCCTGAATTTCAAATTTCATACCCTTTTCTTTATCAGGGTCAATATAAATAATTGCGTGATTTTCAACAAGGTCAATAATACCCTTAAATGTATCCTCGCTGCCGATAGGAAGCTGGATAGGAAGAGCATTACACTGGAAACGGTCCTTAACCATATCCAAAGCCCTGTAGAAATCGGCACCCATAATATCCATCTTATTAACGAATATCATTCTCGGTACCTTATATTCGTCAGCCTGTCTCCATACAGTTTCAGACTGTGGCTCAACACCGCCCTTTGCACAAAGAACAGTTACTGAACCGTCAAGTACACGAAGTGAACGCTGAACCTCAACAGTGAAATCAACGTGACCCGGTGTATCGATAATATTGATTCTATGGTTTTTCCAGAAACAAGTTGTAGCAGCAGAGGTGATTGTGATACCACGCTCCTGCTCCTGCTCCATCCAGTCCATTGTTGCAGCACCGTCGTGAGTTTCACCAATCTTATGATTGATACCTGTGTAATACAGAATACGCTCAGTTGTGGTTGTTTTGCCTGCATCAATATGAGCCATAATACCAATATTTCTTGTCATTTCAAGAGATACTTTTCTTGGCATAATATCCTCCT
>JAFLSA010000171.1 GCA_022511185.1 Eubacterium sp. | reverse complement strand
TTTTCTACTGGCTGACGTACAAGGGAGTTGTACATAATTCTGCTCTTGCAATTATCGCAACTGTGCTTACATGGTTTGCCCTTTCTTGTCTTGTAATTGAATTTTTAATGTACCGAGAGTACGTTGATTTCCTTTTCCCGAAAAAAACGTCACGCAACGTTATGGCGAGAAGAAAGCCGACAGGCGAGGTTAAGAGAAGGATAATTTTCGGCGGTCATACTGATGCCGCTAACGAGTGGACATATTCACTTCACGGCGGTCTTAAGTCACTTGCTCCTGTTATGGGCGGCTCAATCGGCGGTCTTATCGTAATCTGTATTTTTAATGTTATCTGGCTTATATATGACATTGTCGGTAACGGATATTATTCAAAATTCTGGCTTGTAATGGGCATTGTTCAGCTTGTGCTTGTTCCGTTTTTCATTGCGATTTTGTTCTTCATTAACTGGAAAGTTATTGTTGACGGCGCTAACGATAATCTTACTGCCGACTTTATCTCTATGGCTGTTCTTAAGGAAATGGCAGAAAATGATAAGAGGTATGAAAACACAGAGGTTTGCTGTCTGTTATCAGGCTCTGAGGAGGCAGGACTTCGTGGTGCAGTTGCTTATGCAAAGCGTCACCAGGAGGAGCTTAAGGCAGTAGAAACAGTCTTTATTTCAATGGATACAATGCGTGAAATTGAGCAGCTTCAGATTTATACTCAGGGCTGTACGGGCACGCAGAAAAACTCAAACGCAGTAGGCGAGCTTCTTTATGAGGCAGGTGTTAATTGCGGTATTGAAATGAAGGAAACCGATATTTATCCCGGTGCCGTTGATGCTGAGGGCTTTTCACGTTACGGTATTGAGGCTGTCGGCTTCTGCGGTGTAAACCACGACCCTAAGACGTATTACCACACACGTCTTGATACACCAGATAATATGAATGAAGAATGTATCAACCTTTCACTCGATATCTGCCTTGAAGCGGCTGAGCTTTATGACCAAAGGGGCGGTATCGAGTCATTCCGTGAGGAAGGCAAAAAGCGCTTTAAGAAGGGTTATAATAAATAAAATTTCAACCGAGCCAATGGTCTTACCAAAGGCTCGGTTCTTTTGAGATATAAGGTATTTATATGAAAGATTTACATATTCACATCGAACGCGGGCCATACACCATAGAATGGCTCGAGAAGTTTATCGACAAGGCTGTTAAAGAAAATCTTGACGAAATCTGCCTTTTAGAGCATAGCATAAGATTTAAGGATTTTCACCCGACCTTCAAGGAGGCAAGGGAGTACAGCCGTTATCAGCGCAAATGGTTTGACGGCAAGGTGCCGACTGCACACACACTTGATGAATTCAAGGTGCTTGCGACTGAAATCAGGCAGAGAGAATATCCTGTTAAGGTTTCCTTCGGCCTTGAAATCTGCTACTTTGAACAGCATACTGACATTATCCGTGAGCTTACCTCAGACGGCTTTTTTGACTATCTTTTAGGCTCTGTTCACTGGGTGGATAACTGGACGTTTAATCAGCGCAAATATCAGTGGCTCGGCAAGGACTTTAACCATATCTACAAACGCTATTTTGAACTTCAGAATTCGCTTGTTGAGAGCGGTATTTTCAATATTATCGCTCACCCTGATCTGATAACCTGTCACGGACTGTATCCCGATTATGACCTTGCAGATACGTACAGAGCACTGTGTGAAAATGTAAAGTCTCACAATATGATGCTTGAAATGAATACGTCAAAAGGTCTCGGCGTTAACAAGCAGTTTTTTGATATTGCAAGGGAAGTCGGTGTTGATTTTTCAACAGGTTCAGACGCTCACACGGTAGAGAATGTCGGCAGAAAAATAAGGGAAGTTACAGAGCTTATATCCCGTAGGTAGAGTTTATCGGGTCTTTAAACAGCGGTATCAGCGGCGGCGCAAAGGTGAATATAAAAAACAGCGCACCTATGATGATGAACACTGCAAGAGCAATCGTCTCATTTGCACTGCTCAGCTTTTTAGATTTGATTAAGAAATAGTCAACAAGAAATGCCGTGCCGACACCTATGAAAAATGAAAGTATGTTTAAAAGCCCGATTGATTTTCCCGAAACTCCGGTGTAAGTATAAAAGAAAATCACGACTGCAAGCATACCTGAAATTACGCCGATACACTTGCTTATCAATACACCTTTTTCTTTTTTCAGTAAATAATATTCAGCAATTGCCCAGATAAGATAGGGGAAGAAGATAAGCTTTAAATGCTCCCACGTGCTTTCGTTGACAGGGAAAAAGCAACCGATCGCCGTTGTGTAATTGCTCCAGCCAAACACAAAATGGCTGATACTGCCGATTATCCCAACGAACACGAAGCCGATAATACTGTAATTATATAGCTTTTTATCCATACTATCACCAAAACATTATATGTTTAAGATAGTTTATTTATAATGTGTAATATTTCTATTGACAATTTAAAAATCTTGTGTTAAAGTATAATTCGCACGAAACAAGTGCAACAATAAAACTTGACAGGTTTAACCCGTCAGCTTGCAGAAGTACTCAAGTTGGTGACGAGGCGCCCCTGCTAAGGGCGTAGGTCGGGCAACCGGCGCGAGAGTTC
>JAFLSA010000170.1 GCA_022511185.1 Eubacterium sp. | reverse complement strand
CCGTGA
The DNA here is from genome assembly GCA_022511185.1 of Eubacterium sp. Taxonomy (GTDB): domain Bacteria; phylum Bacillota; class Clostridia; order Oscillospirales; family Acutalibacteraceae; genus Eubacterium_R. The sequence goes on along the minus strand of JAFLSA010000170.1, from coordinate 2,597 downwards.
TAAACGTAACCGCCGCGGTCAAATACGCATTTCTCAATGCCCTTTGCCTTAGCTCTGTCTGCTAATGTCTTACCTACAGCCTTAGCTGCCTCTACGTTTCCGCCGTACTCTGTGAATTCCTTCTCAACTGTTGATGCTGATGCAATTGTTACACCTGCAACGTCGTCGATTAACTGCACGTAAATATTGCTGAGAGAGCGATATACGTTAAGTCTTGGACATTCAGCAGTACCGCTGATCTTGCCACGTACTCTTGTGTGGCGCTTTTGTCTTGCCTTATTGGCATCCTGTCTTGAAACCATAGTATTTCACTCCTTCCCTTATTTCTTACCTGCTTTTCCTTCTTTACGACGGATATGCTCGTCTGAGTACTTGATACCCTTGCCCTTGTATGGCTCCGGTGGTCTCTTCTCGCGAACCTGAGCTGCGAACTGACCAACCTTCTGCTTATCAGCACCACTGATTATAATAGTGTTTGCTGATGGGCATTCAATCTTAATACCCTCAGGAGCTTCCATTGTAACCTGATGTGAGAAACCGAGATTCATTACAAGATTTGTGCCCTGTAACTGAACACGGTAACCAACACCGTTTACTTCTAATGTCTTCTTAAAGCCTTCTGTAACGCCTGTTACCATATTAGCAACAAGTGTACGTGTAAGACCGTGAAGAGATTTGTTTTCTTTTGCATCGTTAGGTCTGCTAACGATAATCTCGCTGCCTTCAACACTGATAGCCATGTTTGGATGTGCATCCATTGAAAGAGTGCCATTCGGACCCTTAACGGTAACAGTATTTGCGTCAATGTTTACATCAACGCCGGCAGGAATTGTAATTGGCTTTAAACCGATACGTGACATCCTGACTGTTCCTCCTTACCAAATGAATGCTAAAACTTCGCCGCCAACGTTCTGCTTGCGAGCTTCTCTGTCTGTCATAACGCCCTTTGAAGTGGAAACGATTGCAACACCGAGACCCTTCATAACCTTAGGCATATCCTCTACGTTTGAATAAATACGAAGACCCGGCTTAGATACTCTGCGGAGACCGGTGATAACCTGGCTCTTGCCTTCGCCGTACTTAAGTGTTACACGGATAACACCCTGCTTGCCGTCCTCGATTAACTTATAGTTTTTGATATAACCTTCATCAACAAGAATCTGAGCAATTGCCTTCTTCATGTTTGACGCAGGAATATCTACTGTATCGTGCTTTGCTGAATTTGCATTACGAATTCTGGTAAGCATATCAGCGATTGGATCTGTAATATGCATTGATAATTCCTCCTTATTAGATTAGCAATTCTCAGTTCTTACCAAGATGATTTCTTTACTCCAGGAATCTCGCCCTTATGAGCAAGCTCTCTGAAGCAGATTCTGCATACACCGTACTTACGAAGGTAAGCGTGAGGTCTACCGCAGATTTTGCATCTGTTATACTTTCTTGTTGAATACTTAGCAGGCTTTGCTGCCTTAACTTTCATAGATGTTTTTGCCACGATAATCCCTCCTTACTCTGAAAATGGTGCGCCCATTAACTTAAGAAGCTCACGAGCCTCTTCGTCAGTGTTTGCAGTTGTTACCATGATGATGTCCATACCACGAACAGCATCAATCTTATCATACTCAATTTCAGGGAAAATCAACTGCTCCTTAACGCCCATAGCATAGTTACCACGGCCGTCAAATGAGTTAGGGTTGATACCTCTGAAGTCACGAACTCTTGGAAGCGCGAGATTGAAAAATCTCTCAAGGAATTCATACATTCTGTCGCCGCGAAGTGTTACCTTAACACCGATCGGCATACCCTCACGGAGCTTAAAGTTAGCAACTGACTTCTTAGCACGGCAAATGATTGGCTTCTGACCGGTGATTACCTGAAGATCTCTGATAATAGCGTCAACAACCTTTGAATTCTCACGAGCTTCGCCGCAACCAACATTGATTACAATCTTGTCAAGCTTTGGGATTTGCATAACAGATTTGTATCCGAATTTCTTCATCAATGCAGGTGCAATATCATTTTTATATGTCTCTTTTAATACTGCTGCCATTGTTATGTTCCTCCCTCACTTAAAATTCATTTCCGCATTTCTTGCAAACACGGAGACCGTCCTTGCGACCTACACGAGTAGCCTCGCCGCACTTAGGACATACTAATTGAACTTTTGATGCGTAAAGAGCTGATTCAACTTCAATAAGACCACCAGGCTCGCCCATCTTACGAGGCTTAACGTGCTTTGTAACAACGTTTACCTTCTTAACGATAACCTTGCCCTCTTTCGGACTTACTGCGATAACCTCGCCCTTAACGCCCTTTGATTTACCGCTGAGTACTAATACAGTATCACCGGATTTTACAAACATTTTACTCATATCTTCGCCCTCCAATTAAAGTACTTCCGGAGCGAGTGAAAGAATCTTCATATAATCCTTTTCACGAAGCTCACGAGCTACAGGTCCAAAAATACGAGTGCCACGAGGGGTTTTATCCTCTCTGATAATTACGGCAGCATTCTCGTCAAAACGAATGTGCTGACCGTCGTCACGACGTACACCTTTAGTTGTACGAACGATGACTGCTTTAACAACTTCGCC
>JAFLSA010000017.1 GCA_022511185.1 Eubacterium sp. | reverse complement strand
AATGCCAATCAGACCAACGACTATGCCAATGACGGCGCAGTTATTACAGTTTATACCTCGGTAGACGGTGAAAGCTGGACGGTTGCATATAAGAGCGCAACACAAAAGGGCTTTTTAAATTCCGACTATGTTGAGGTTTCTGTTAAAGATGTCAAATACCTCAGGTTGTACGCTTATTGTAACGGTGCAAACTGGTGGAGCCCGTGGTATGACGATGTTTTATATGCAGATGCAAAGCTGATAAAAGAAGGTTTTGTTGAGAATGAAGAACCAAACGATCTTATTCATACTGTTGAATGGTATGATACATATTTAAGTCAGCACGATTTTAACGATGCAAACTATGAAAATTATCTCTTGCAGAGAGAGCTTGTAAAGAACGTCGGTTACGATGCTTTGCAGTCTTTCCTGAAATTCAACCCAAAAAGTATCGGAACAGGCGTGAAATGGCTGTTTGAGGACAAAGAAGCACTTTCTTATTACATCATGGGCGGGGAGCCTGACGGAACCTACAGGCGTTCTTTTGAAGTTATGTCTGATCTGCTTCTTGCATATAAAACCGATATGGATATTAAGGACGTGACGAAAAACGGTGTTGTTTTAGGTGATCTTTACAAAAGAATGATCGTCACTCTCTCCTTGACACATTCTGCTCCTGTAGGTACATGGATTACAGGTGCGCCGCAGGACCCCAATCATCCTAACGGCTCCAATGCGGTTAAACGCTATTTTATCTATCAGAAGATGCATAAAAAGGGCTTGTTGCAAGACAAGATTTTTGAAAGTCTGACCGTTGAAGAAATGCGAATGGTTATGAACAATATCATTTCTGATGAAGAGATAGAATGGTTGAATTATTATAGTAAAACCAAGGGTGCAGGGGCAATGAACCCCTATTCCTACATTGATTATTCCTTCGGTTACAATTATCAAGCGGAACAGTATTATGATCCTGAATTGAAGGATCATTGGACTGAGCTCTATAATCTTGACGGAAAACAGTGGGGAGAAGACTGGGATCTTACCTATACGCCTACCTATGGATATACTAAGCTTTGGATTGTTTTTGAAGAAAACTCTGTGTGCGGCGGTATTGCGAAAACGGGTGTTAGCTTACAGGTAGCTTACGGCGTTCCGGCTTCGGTAGTAGGTCAGCCGGGTCATGCAGCATACATTTATATGTCGCTTAATTCCAAGGGTGAAAAAGAGTGGGTTTTAGCAAACGATGTCAGCGGCTGGGCAGAGAGCGGAAGAACAGAAAAGCTGAGCATACGCATGCCTCTTGGCTGGGGTTCCGGTAAGGCTTCCAGCGGCTATGTAGTCAGCTATTTCCCATTGATTCAGGATGCTTTTGATGATTATGAAAATTACAGAAAAGCAGAAGAATACATTATGCTTGCAAATGTATATAAGGACGATTTCAACAAAGCTGAAAGCTTTTACAGAAAAGCAATTGAGGCGCAAGAGTTCCATTTTGAAGCATGGGTCGGTCTTATTGATTTGTATAAGGCTTATAGTAAGCCGGATTCGGATTTTTTGGATTTAATGGCAGAATTTGTTCCGATTTTCACCTATTATCCATTGCCTATGGATAATTTACTCAATTACGCCGGTCAACACATTAAATCAGAAGGCAGCACATTCTATCTTTATTCTCTTAGAACGAACGCTCTGATCGCAGCAAAAAATGCGACCACAGAAAATAGCAGACAACCGGGCATTACCAAGACAGTAGCAAGATATCTTGCAGGTGATGTGGAAAAGGGTATTGTTGAATTCACCTTTGACGGATACGTATCCACCCCCACGGGCGTTGTGGCTCGTAAAGATGAAAACGGTAAGCTTTATGCAGGTTATATTTTACTTGCTGAGAAATTTAAAGGTAGTGAAATTTATTGGCAGTATATGATAAACGGCAGAGACTGGAAGGATGCTTCGGGTATTGCACATAAATTGACCGATGCAGAGCTTGCCACAATCAGCGCTGATACAGGTATTAAGGTACGAATACTTGGCGCTTTGGACATAGTTTATACTGTAGATATCAACAAGGGAACGTTGCCCAATATTTACGGCAACGATTTGGAAAATACAATTTTCGGTATCGACAGTGCCGCCATTGATTACTGGAACTTTGAAACAGGTCAGTGGGAGAATGCCTTATTCGGACTGTACTTTGACTGGGATACCTTTGAGATGCGCGAGCCTATTTTTAAAGGAAATCAGACAGTTTACTTTAGACGTGCCGCTACTATGACCACAACGGCCAGTGACGTTCTTGAGGTTGTCTTCACTCAGGACGGTACAGATCCTAATCATAGCTATATCACCAGAAATCATCTCAAGGTTAACGACTATCCTTCTATGGATCCGGACGCTACTCCCGACCAGGCAATCAACGGCGATATAGGAAACTTCTGGCGCACAAAGACAGCGGAAACCAATGCTTCACGTCGCTATTTCACAATTGCATTGGATACTCCTGTTTATCTTTCTGCATTGCAGTATATTCCGAGACAAAGCGGTGTCTCCGGTATCGTAACAAACGCTGAAATTCAGGTAAGTATGGACGGATCTGCCTGGACAACAGTTGTTGCCTCCACGAACTGGGAGGAAAACGCACAGACAAAATATGTGGAATTTGAAAAGCCGGTACAGGCGAAATATGTAAAAATTATCGGTAAAGAAACCTCTGACAATTATATGTCCATTGCTCTTATCAATCTGTTTGAGGATACAACAGCAGGTATCGCACCTACGGGTATGGTAGAATACAGCACTACAACGCTTACCAACCAGAACGTAACGGCCACCCTGCGTACTGATAAATATGTTGAGATTAACGACACAAATGTAACTAAGCAGTCAGACGGTACTTTCACCTATGTATTTGAAAGAAACGGAAGCTATACCTTTGAGTTTACGGATGCATTCGGTAATATCGGTAATGCTGAGGCAAAGGTTGAATGGATTGATAAAGAACCGCCTGTGGCTACTGTTGAATACAGTACTGAGAATCCTACCTCAGGCTCTGTTATCGCTACGCTGAAGTGCAAAGAGCCCATTATTATTACAAATAATGATGGTCGTGACACTTATACCTTTACAACGAATGACAGCTTTACATTTAAGTATAAGGATGCTGCCGGAAATGAAAATGAGACGAAAGCAACGGTAAGCTGGATTCAGACAGAAGCGCCAAATATTTCGCTCAAATACGATACAGAGAAACCTACCAATCAATCGGTTACGGCAACGGTAGTCAGCGATACGGAGTTTGAGATTACCAGTAATGATAAGTTGAAATCACATACGTTTGATTCCAACGGCGAGTGGACGTTTGAATATAAGGCAGGCGCATACACAGGCTCACTTACAGCAAGGGTAACTTGGATTGATAAGGAAGCTCCGATAGTCAGTGTTGAATACAGCGCAGATGTGAATAAGCCGACTAATCAGCCGATTACAGCTACACTAATCAGTAATGAGCCTATCGTCATAGAGGGTGTAGAGCAGGATGAAGCAGGTAACTATTACCACATATTCACCCAAAACGGAAGTTTTGAGTTTGCATACCGTGATCTTGCAGGCAATACGGGCAAAGTGATGGCTACGGTTTCATGTATTGATACCATCCCGCCTGAGGCTACCGTTATTTACAGCAAGAATACACTGACCAATGAGTCTGTTATAGCAACGCTTGTCAGCGAAGAGAAAATCACAATCACGAACAATAACGGAAGCAACGTGCGACTTTTCGACAAAAACGGTTCTTATGAGTTCGTTTACACGGATGAGGCCGGAAACATAGGTCGCACTACCGCGCAGGTAACTTGGATTGACAAACAAGCGCCGATTGGAAAAATCCAGTATAGCCGTACAGAACCCGGCTCAGAACCCGTTGTTGCAACGATTGTATGCGATGATGAGCCAATAATAGTTACTAACAACGACGGCAAGACGTCTTACACCTTCTATAAAAACGGACGATTTGAGTTCATTTACAGAGATGAGGCAGGTAATGTCGCAACTACCTACGCAGAGGTAGACTGGATCATTGAACAGGCCGCAAGGATAGAATACAGTACGACTGATATGACGAATACGGATGTTATCGCTACCCTTTTCAGCGATGATGGCATCGTCATTAAAAATCTTGAAGGTGTAGAACAGGATGAGAATGGTAATTATTACCACACCTTTACACAAAACGGAGATTTCACATTCGTATATACCGATCAGTTCGGCAAGGAAGAGAGTATCACGGCAAGTGTTTCCTGGATTGACCGTAATCTGCCAAAGTTCGAGGTGCAGTATGATTACACACCTGATGCTCCTACTAACCAATCGGTTACTGTAACGCTGATTAGCGATGAAGATATTATGATTGTAAACGATTTCAGCAACAACGTTTACGGCAGAGTATTCACCTATGTGTTTGATAAAAATGACGTTCTCACGCTGATTTATCACGACAGAGCAGGAAACAGCGGAACTTATGACTTAGAAGTTAGCTGGATTGATAAAGATCCGCCTGTCGGCCGTATTGCTTACAGCAGTACGGCTCCCGGTCCCGGTCCTGTTACTGCAAAGCTGAGTGCAAATGAGGATATCACTATTGACAACAACGGCGGAAGTGACGAGTTTACATTTAATTACAACGGCACGTTTGAGTTCCAATATCATGACAAAGCGGGCAACACCGGTAGTACAGTTGCAGAAGTTGACTGGATAAAGCCTCTTGATGAAGATCATCCTCCTGTCATTACCATCGAAAAGAATGATTTCTACTTTGATTTGTGTACCGATTCAGAGGTCGATCTTTCGTACTTTATTAATTTGATAACTATTACGGATGATAAAGATGTAATTGATATCAACGACACAGAGAAGGTTGATATTGACTCAAATTTCAAATGGGAAAAAGGTACTTATACCATAACCGTTAGTGTAACGGATTCCGGCAAAAACACATCTACATTGACAATCAATATTAAAATTGATGATACAAGTGTTGATTTTGCAGGCCTTAGCTTTGAGCTTGATGTGGATGATTTCGTTTATGACGGTTATCAGCACTCTCCGACAGTAACGGTCAAAAACGGCGACGAGATATTGGTATTTGGAACAGACTATTCTGTTTCTTATATAAACAATATCAATGCAGGTAAAGCTACTGTTTTGGTCACAGGACTTGGACGTTATAAAGGCTATACAACGCTTACATTCACAATTGAAAAAGCACAGCCAACGCCTGAATCTTTCCCGGAGGATGTAATTGAAGTTTCCTATGATATTGATAAGGCTCAAGAGGTACTTCTTCCTGCCGGCTGGACATGGAAGGATCCGGAAAAAGCCTTGATTGTAGGAGAAAACACCTTACAAGCTGTTTATATTGTGAATGATAACTATGAAACGCTGGAGAAGAATATCACCGTTACAAGACTTGCTGAGGTCATTCCAAACCAGCCTCCTGTTATTACGCTCAAACAGTCAGAATTTGTATTTGACAGAAGAGTATCCAATGGAATTGATATTCTTACTTATCTGAAGGATTTCGTTACTATAGAGGATGACCGTGACGGCATTATCAATCCGAATGACGAGGAACATGTTAAATTTACAATTTCTCCGGAATTTGATTGGACAGTTCAGGATTATATCGTGACTGTTACAGCAACGGATACATTGAAGGCATCCAGCAGTGCGGAGATCCTGGTTAAGATTGAGGATTCTACTGTTTACATGGACGCACTGACAGTTGAGTTAGAGACAAAAGAGGTCGTTTTCAACGGTAATCCGCAAGCACCTGCTGTTATAGTGAAGGACGGCGACGCAGTGCTTACCGAAGGTGAACACTACAGCTTAGTATATGACAACAATGTAAACGTGGGTGAGGCAAGCGTAACTGTAAACGGATTGGGCGTTTATTCCGGTTCCACAACACTTACCTTTACAATTCGTGAGCCTATTGTTTCAGTTGCACCCGACGGCGATGGCAGTGTGACTCAGGGTGCGGATATAGTCTTCCACGGTTCTACAGACAAAGTGGTTTACGGTCAAACACTCGCTTTTGAGGTTGTCGTAAGTCCCGGTTACCGCCTTGTCAGCGTTAGTGTTAACGGCGAGAGGCTGTATGAAAGCAACGGTGTTTATGAGATTACTGTAACGGAAGATATGCAGATTGCGGTAAAAACCGAGCTTATTAAGTACACGGTAAAATATGTCGATCTGAAACGAGGAAATGTGTTTAAGGATATGATCGTTGATATAGAAAGCAACTCAGTTTATATCAACGGCACGGAAATGACAGTCACACTGAGCACGTTCGATATAACGGATGAATATTTCGATTTTGTCGGCTGGGCATCTGAAGACTGCAATATTTCTGAAGACAATAAAACGATTACAGTTGATTTGACTTCCTCTGAAACTGATATTTCATTGACTGCCCAGTGGAAAATCAATCGTGATGCTCTTGAAAAATTATTGATGAGCGTTTCGCTTGTTCCGGAATATATTCCAAACGGTGACGGTACATACTCTATGGTGCTGACACTAGGCTGGAATAGCAATTCGGCTCTTAAAGAAATCTACGGAGAAGAGCTTGAGAACGCTGAGCTTCTTGCAAGCGGCTTCACATATGCAATAGTCGATTTCAAAGGCGATGACCTGAAAGATGAGATTAAGAGCTTTGACTATGCACTGAATTTCAACGATCCATATAAGTGGATTACGGCAGGCTCTGCGGATGATTCCAGAAAGAATAAGCTTTATTACTACTATTGCGTATGGGGAGAAGATTATAAGCACTTTAGCGCAATTTCTGACGGTAAGGCTACTTACAAGATTAGCAATGTAAAATCAGATGCTAAGAGATATGCTACAATCTTCCTGACCCTGAAGGTAGATGGTGAGATATATGTCATCACAGGCGAGAATTACACCTTTGGAATGTAGGGGACTGAGAGAGTACATCATGAAGAAAAAAGCGATACTTTTTACAGCACTCGCGGCTGTCTGTATGGGTATCATATTGATATTTGTCTGCACTGCTGCTCAGCAAAAAGGGCCAATCAACAAATTTAAAGAATACTTAGAACAGAATAATTATTCCTGTTCTAAGTATTCCTGCACAATGCAGAGCGAAAGGGTAGAAGATGATATAACTGAGATATATACTGAAGTATATCAGTTTAAAGAGCATACCTTTACAGCCACATGGACATATGAGGACCGTTCAAACGAGGCGATTATGCAAATGGAGTTTATTTACAACTATGCGGACAATACCGTGACCATGAAGCGGTATGAAACAGCAGACTCCTGCAAAGCGAAGGAGCCGGATACGGTTTATCTTATGAATAACGAAGAAATGCTGGAGTGCATACAGGGAGATTTAATTGATTCGGAATCTGAACTGTGTAATCAAATGCTCAGTTTAAAGAACGTGTTGAAGCAACATCTTGAAGAAGCCGGTGTAACCGTACAGGACATCACACTATAAATACTATAAAAAACACCTCTAAAGCCAATTGGCTTTAGAGGTGTTTTTATGAAAATATTTATTTTTCATTCGGTATAGTGTCACTCAAAGCATCGATACTCTTTAACTTTTCTATAACGTCGTGAACGTCCTTTGCTGCTACCTCACGGGGAACATTGTATTCTTCTAAAAGTCTGTCTATGACAGCTTCTTCAGTAGTTTCGCTTTTCAGGCAATCCACGATAAATGCAGAAGTTTCATTGGAGCGTACTAAACCGTTAAAATGCTTAGCCGCATCACCTGTGGCAATCATCACTTGTGTATTTTGAATCTGATGAGTGACAAATCCCTCTTTCAGTTTCATAGTTTCACTCCTTATCAGCAGTTTTCCTGCGACAGATAATCTTGTGTATCTGTCGTCTTTTTATTTTTGTAGATATAGTATTCATTTAGTATTTGCGAACGCAATCTTTTTTCTGTCATCTCACGTTCAATCCCGGTGCAAGTTTGCGCTACGGGACATTTTTTTAATCGGTAACATTGAGGATAGTACGAGCAATCAGAGCATTCATCTCCCGGGGCTATACGTTCTTTCCAAGCAGCGAGCATAGTCCTGTCCTGCTCTTCGCTGTTGATATGGCCGAATATTTCACTTTCAAGAAAGTGTTCGCAGCACCCAAGCTGTCCATCAGGCAATACTACCACAGCACTGTCATTATTCGCTATGCAGTGCGTTACTTTGATGCTCTGAGCTAAACGTCCGTCACCGTATAATCTTAATTGAATAAGCCGCTCCCGCACTTTTTGAAATTTTTCTGCGAGAGACGAACTAAGTGTTGAAACCTTTTTAGACTCATCTTTTACCGGATTATGCAAGGGACTTGGATAGACATAAAGTCCTTGCTTACCCTTGAAACGCTCAGCTAACTGATCTGCTAAGTCCAGTAGATCCTGCCAATTTTCTTCGCTCACGTTCAGTCGAATAGATACACGGATTCCGGCACCCAGCAGTAATTCAATATTATTTAAGACACGCTTAAACGGACTGCCGTCAGGTTTTATAAATGCTTTCGTGCGGTTGTAGACCTCCTCTGTTCCGTCAAGTGTAATCTGTGCTGTGCCAAGATGCCAAAGAGCTTTGGCTTTTTGAATCATTTGTTCATCAAGCAGATATCCGTTACTTGCTATGGTAGAACGGTACTCAGTGCCTGCATTTGTTAAGCCTTGGCAAATGGTGTCTATAATTTCCTGATTGACTAACGGCTCTCCTCCAAACCAATGGAGCTTAACTTTTTTGCCGCCACTGTGTTCTGTAATATACTGAGCCAAACGATTTGCAGTGTCCTTACTCATATTCTTGTGAACACACCCTTGCTCAAAGCAATAATAGCAACGGGCGTTGCAGCTTGTGGTGGTGAAAATCGTGTAATGATTAATATAATCCTTTGGCTTTTGCACATAAACGGCAATCTCATGCAACTTGTCTGCCAATGCGTTGTCGTCCTGCTCGTCGGGGACTAAAAACCACTTGGAAATCAGCTCCTCATTTTCCGTAAGATTGTTCATTTCTTCTGGGGAGAGTAAAAGCAGCTCCAGCGTCAAGGAGTTGTAAATAAGCGTTCCGTCTTCTACAGGGCACTCTATGCAAAAACGCAGCAGTCGGTAATCTGCATTCGTCTGCCTTGTTTGTCTGCCCAGAATCCTTGTTACCAATTCTGCGGCCGGAACGATCGTTTTCATACTTTTCCTCATTTCTTCTTAATCAAAAAACGCCTTGGATCAGCACCTCTGCACAGACCCAAGGCATTTTTCTAAACATATTTTCTTTCAGATATTAAAGGGCAGATTGCCTATACGCTTAGCTTATCTGCCAAACGGATCCGGACTCTCGCCGTAGCTGAAATTAATAGTACAGCCGGGAACATTACAACCACCTGATGTTGTTACCAACTCGCAATCATCAAATAAATCTATCTCCATTTTAGGAGGCACATACTCTTTCATTTAAAATACCTCTCCTTATAACTATAGTTTAATAAAAGTATATAAGATTACAGCTTTTTTGTCAAGTTCAAATAAATTTATCCTTGGTGTTTTTCGTGCTTTTTACCGCTTAATGTTCCTGTGATTACACAAACGATACCTAAAGCAAATAGCGCTGCAAAAATGATTAGCAGCAGTTTAGCTTGTCTTGACATTCCGCTCTTTGCCATTTGAGCATTATCATCTTGCGCTTCATTTTGTGGTATATCAATTATGGTTTCAAAATAACTGTCTTCCTCGCTTGAAATGATTTCCTGTTCTTGCGCTTGTGTGGTTTTTTGTGAGCTTGAAAATTTTTTTGTATTGCTTTGAGATGTGGTACTTACTTTGCCCGAACCGGCAAATTTTGTACTGCTTTTATCATTATCTTTGGTACTTGTAGAGTTTTCAGTAATTTTGGTATTATTCCTTTTAGTTGTGGTTTTTGAAGTAGTTGTTTTTGAGGAATCTTTTGAAGTTGTCGGCACAAACATATCAAGATTTATGCAATTAAATAAAGTATAATTACAGTTATATCCACAAAAATATTCACAACTGATTTTATTGTTAAGCTTCCTGTCAGTAGAATTTTTCAGTTTAAACGCAGCGTAAATCACACCGCCTTGCATCCCGCAAGATGCAGCATCAAAATTATAATAAACATCAACTGCATCAAATGAATTTTTACTCGAGTTATCAAGAAGACCGGTTTCATCAATTTGGAATTTATAAGTGTTCACATCGTTTTTGACAGTAAAACTAAGCGTGATTTTTTCACTGCTTGTTGGAACAATACGATTGTCTTGAAATTGAAAAAACAAATAAAAGCATCCCTCGTCCTCATCTGATATATAGTTTAAAGAACCTTCGAAATATTCTCCATTATTAAGATAAATAAACTCACCTTTATCTATCCAGCTGGTCCCGAAGGGATCATAAACTAAATCGGTATTAACCGCAAGCGATGAAAACGGAACTAAAATAATTGAAATAAAAATAAAAAAAGAAATGACGCTTATGAAAAAGCCGGTGCATTTATGCTCCCTGATGCTTTTCATAGTATCATCCCCATTCAGTTAGTATACTAAAAATATACCATAATTTTTGTCGAAGGTAAATATATATTGTAAAATTTAGTAAAAAAACATATTTTATATCCTCACTGCGTAATTGCTTATCACACAAAGAAACCTTGTATAACAAAAAACCTCTCTTGTCCATGTAGACAAAAGAGGTTTTATAATGGTCGAGGCAACAGGATTTGAACCTGCGGCCCCTACGTCCCGAACGTAGTGCTCTACCAAACTGAGCTATGCCTCGATTTGACCATATAGATTATCGCACATTACGTTTCATTTTTCAAGTGTTTTTTTTGACAATTTAATATATATAGTGTTATAATCAAAAATATCATTAAGAAGGAGAAAAATTATGAAGAGGATAATTACTTTTTTAATTACCCTTGCGTTGATTATAATAATTTGTACTTTTCCCGTATCAGCAGGGGAAAAGGCAGTGCTTAATATTTCAGTAAATGACAGCTTTCACAATATATCAGATAAGCCTTACGGGATTTCTATTGAGGACATTTCCTACGCCTTCGGCGGTGGTCTTGTGTCAAATCTTGTGAATAATGATTCATTTGAGTATGAGCTTGACAAGACTTTTGGCTGGAGCTTTGAAAATGTTAGTGTTTCAACTGATGAAACCGACACACCTCTTAATCAGAAAAATCCAACGTATGCCACAATCACCGTAAGCGGTAAGGGCAGTGTGACAAATCTCGGATTTATTGACTCAGCTGACAATGAGAAAAAATCAGCCGATATGGGCTTTAAGGAAAATACGGAGTATGATTTTTCCTGCTATATAAATAATAAGGATTTTGACGGCACTGTTTCGGTATATCTTGATTCTCCGAAAAACAGGGTTAATATTACTGAGCTTGATATATCAAAAAGCGGTAATCTCTGGTACAAGCTCAGCACGACGTTGACCTCCGTTGCACAGGAGAACGGCGGCCTTACGATTGAATTTAACGGAAGAGGTACAATTTGTCTTGATTTCGTTACACTTGTTCCGAAGGATAGCCACGGCTACGGCACGGATGAGTGGAAATATACTACCCTGCGAGCAGACCTTTACACAGCTATTGAGAGGATTAACCCCTCTTTTATTCGGTTTTCAGGCGAAAATCTTAACAACTGGAAAGACACAATAGGTCCGCTTGCGGAACGTGTTCAGTCCTATAATCTTTGGACAGATAATGAAGGCGCAGAACACAGCGGATATATCAACACAATGGCTATGGGATATCACGAATATTTTCAGCTTTGCAGTGATTTAAAGGCTGAGCCAATCCCTGTTGTAAACGTTAGTACTTCACTCAGTCCCGATACTAAGGAATGGAACGCCTATGTTCAGAATATTTTAGATTTGATTGAATATGCAAACGGCGATTCAATAACAAGCTACTGGGGTGCAATTCGCGCCTCTAACGGCAGTACAGAGCCGTTTAACCTCAAATATATTGAACTCGGCGATGAGAATTTTATAGAACTTAGCAACGAAATTAATAAGGCTTATCCTGAGATAACGGTTATTCACTCGACTAAATCAGAGATTCACATTGACAAATTTGACATATTCAATGCAGTTGAATTGGCAGATTTTCTGACAGGTGTTGAGAAAAACGGTGATGTTGTTGATATGGCGTCATATGCGCCTACAATTGTGGGTACTAATGCTTTGTACGATGATAAAAGCATTATATTGTTCGATTCACAAGAGGTTGTGCTGACACCAAGCTATTATGTCCAGCAGCTTTTTGCAAACAATTACGGCACAAAATATCTTGAGTCAACCTTTGAAAACGGCGATACGCTTTATAACGGAATTTATGAATCCGTAACTGTTGACGAGGCTTCGCAAACGCTTTATGTTAAGCTCGTCAACACTTCAGAGAAAGCGCAGAGCGTGGATGTAAATCTTGCAGATTTTGGCAGTATCAACCGCATTTCTGCTCAGTCAATAAGCAGCAGCTTCAGCTCTGCCTGCAATGAAATCGGCAAGAATACAACATACCCTGTTGAGTACGATTTAACCGCAGGCGAAAGCGTAACAGTCGATATGGATAAATATGACGTTACTGTTTTGCGTGTTGCTTACGGCAATAATGACGGCGCATCGCTTTACACTCTCCCTGATTTTATCAGCACGATGACAACCAAGACAACAACCTTTATTCCTGCTGAAATAAAGATCGCTATACCGTGTGCTGTTTCAGGTGTTGTGATAATTTTTGCGCTTGCCGTAATTATAAAAAAGAAAACTACAAAAAAGAATGGTGAATAATGAACATAACCTTTTATTCAAACGTAACAACTAAAGACGAGGTTTTCAAGTATATACCTCAGTTAAAAGAACATAATGTAAGGTTTTTTAAATTAGCTGACAGAGATGAATTGATAAATACTGTCTCCGATACAGAGATTATTTTCCTTGATGCAATGGGTAAGCTCGACAAGGAAATTATTTCTGCATTGCCAAATCTTAAGCTTATTCACTCTGAGGGTGTCGGCTATCAGGGTGTTGATATGGAATACGCCAAAGAAAGAGGTATTACTGTCTGCAACAACAAGGGCGTTAATGATACCGCCGTTGCTGAAGATGCGCTTCTTTTGATGCTCGCTTGCTTAAAGCAGATTATTACAGGGCACCAAAGTGTTTATGACGGAAGACAGATTGAGGTGAAAAAAGCCTCGTTCGGCGTAGTCAAAGAGCTTAGCCAGTGCACGGTTGGTTTAATTGGCTTCGGCGATATTGCAAAGGCTACGGCAAAATTTTGCAATGCTTTGGGTGCAAGAGTTATCTATACGAACCGTACCAGGTATGAGGAGCTTGAAGAAGAGTATAACGCTACTTACTGTACTCTTGACGAGCTTCTCAAACAGGCTGATTTTGTGTCGCTCCACGTTGCCGTAACTGACGAAACGAGTGAAATGGTAAATGCTGATTTCTTTTCTAAAATGAGAAAAGATGCATTTTTAATTAACACCTCACGTGGTGATTTGGTTGACAATGAAGCACTTTTAAATGCACTTTTAAATGATGAAATTGCAGGAGCAGGACTTGATGTTATTTCTCCTGAGCCTGTTGAAAAGGATAATATCCTCCTTGACGAAAGAATTAAGGATAAGTTGATTTTAACCCCGCATATTGCAGGTATAACAAATCTCACAGTGCAGAAGATTTATAGGAATATCTGGGAAAATACTACAAGATTTATTGACGGCAAGCCGTTAAAAAACAGGGTGAACTGATATGAAAAAGCTGTTATCAATATTATTTACATTGGTGATTATTGCATCAGTATTTGAAGGCTGTTCAAAGGTGACGGAGATCACATTCTCTCCGGATATTGAAACAGGGGATATCTCTGTTGTCTCCTTTAACTGTGCTGCCCCTTGGGGCAATCTTCTTGACGGCACGTCAGGCAGTGCAAGAGTTAAGCGCTTTGCAGCGTATATGAATGCCGTTAAGCCTGATTCAATCGGAACGCAAGAAATGAACTCTGACTGGATGAAAAAACTTGCTGATTTAATGAACGATTACGATTCCTACGGCGTACAGCGTGGGGGAGATGAGAACGAGAAAAAGAGTGAGATGAACTCTATTTTCTGGCTTAAGGATAAGTACGAATGTATTGAGAAAAACACCTTCTGGCTTTCCGAAACACCCGATAATGAAAGCAAATACGAGGGTGCTGGCTGTAATAGAGTCTGCTCATACGTAATGCTCAAAGACAAGGAAACAGGGCAGATTTATCTTCATATGAACACGCACCTTGACAATGCAAGTGACGAAGCAAGAGTGTTTGGCGCACAGGTAATCAAGGATAAAATTGCGCAGATTAAGGCAGAATTCCAATATGATTTTAAAATTGTTCTTACAGGCGATTTTAATGATATTGAAGGCGGAAATCCTTGTAACACAATAAGCGAAATTCTAACAAGCTGTTCAACCGTATCTCCTGAAAATAAAAAGAGCACTTATACCGATTGGGGCAATCTTGAAAATTCAGGCGAGCCGATAGATTTCATATTCACAGATGCAACGCCTGCTGATTATATGATTTTAGATGACACCGCAAACGGCTTTGTATCCGACCATTACGGCGTGTATGCAACAATAAAATTTTAAAGAAAATTAAAATAGCTATCCCGATTTAAGCGGGATAGCTATTTTTTATCCAAAGAAAAATGTCAATATGATTGCTATAATTGCAATTATTCCGATACCTATGAAAAACTTAATTGCTCGGTGTATGGCATCGAACATATTAGTCGGCATAAGCTGAAGAACAGCAAATCTTAAAGGCTCCTTAACCTTTTTGCCGATAAGATTTCTGAATCTTAAATCATACGTATCAAGCGCTCCGTCTTTGCTCAGCTCGATAATTCTGACCCCTCTGTCCTTACCCGGGCCGTAGACGTGAAAGCCTGCACCCTGCGTGTAACCAACGTCAATGCCGTCAATCTTGCCGTGAAATGAGTTGTTGTGGTCGTGGCCGAAGTAAACGCCGATGACCTCACCTTTTTCCTTAAAGGCATCAAATTCACCGCTGTTTTCATCCGGCTCGGCTGGGGATTCCTTCATAAATCCGTCGGCATTTACTCTGTCCCTGTTAAGAACATAAAATCTGTTTGCGTGAGCACGAAAGCCCCTGACAGCGCCTTTTGTACCTTTTTTAACTTCAGACAGAAGTTCAAAGACTTCACATACAGGGATATGCTGAATTACAACTGAGGGGATGAGCCTTCCGTTTTCTTTTTCATATTTATCCCTCGTATTTCTGTACCATTCAATCTGGTTTTCGTGAACGCAGTCATAACCGATTGAAGCGTTTGTGTGGCTGTCAATGAGATAGAGCAAAAATTTGAGCTCATTGCCGTCCTTAATTTCGATAACGTGATTAGCAACGCCGTCAATCCCTTCGGCGCTTTCACCTACGAAATAATCAAAGCTCTTGTATATTTCAAACTGTTCTTCGTTACTCAGCCCGACCTGCCTGTCGTGATTACCAAAGCAGATAGTAAAGGGGATTTTCCTCTCCCTCACAGGCTTTGTAAGAATATCTAAAACCTCTGTAACTTTTTCCTTATTGCCCTTGAATTTTGACTTCATCCAGATCTGATCACCTGAATATACGACTAAATCAGGCTTTTCACGGTCAAGGGCAGCACTTATTAAATCAATCGTATCTGGACTGACCTTGGTGCCCTCTTGCGTATCGGCAATCTGCATTATTTTAAAGGTTTCATTTTTAAAACTTAACATAACATATCCACCTCTGTTTTGATTTTAACACATATTTTTCTTGACTGCAACTTTAGAGGCAATTATAATTGTTATATATCATCTGCCTGTAGCACAATCGGCTAATGCATCAGATTCCGATTCTGAAGAGTGGGGGTTCGATTCCCTTCAGGCAGGCCAAAAGGAAACGGCAATTTTCTGGGGAAGATTGCCGTTTTCAAAGTAATAGGTAATATTGAATAGTGAATAAGTGAAAGGAGTGCCATATGGAAAAGATTATAGTTGACAACGGACAAGATTTTGATTTTGGTAAAACCTCGAGTGAATATGCAAAATATCGTGATATCTACCCAAAAGGGGTGTATGATCGTTTATACGCTCTTGGTGTTGGTAAAGCAGATACAAACTGGCTCGACCTCGGAACAGGAACGGGTGTAGTTCCCAGAGGGCTTGCAGAATATGGTGCGAATATCACGGCAACAGACATATCAGAACAGCAAATTGAACAGGCTGTTGAATTATCTAAAAATTTTGATAATATCACATACAAGGTCTGCTCGGCAGAGAAAATAGATGAGCCTGACGATTATTTTGATGTAATCACCGCCTGTCAATGCTTCTGGTATTTTGACCCTAAAATCATCGTTCCTAAAATCAAACAGATGATAAAGCCAAACGGTCTGTTTTTGAAATTATATATGAGTTATCTTAAAGATGACCCGATTGCCGGTCAATCGAATCGTCTTGTAAAGGAGTTAAATCCGAATTGGAACGGAGGTTCGCCATCTGTCAAGGATTTAACAACCCACTATTTTGACAATCCCGGTATGGAGAGTTTTATCGTTGATTTGCCCTTTACAAAGGAAACATGGCACGGCAGAATGAAATCATGCCGTGGTGTCCTTGCATCAATGAATAACGAAACGTTTAAACGATTTGAAGAAAAGCATTTTGAATTAATGGAATCACTGCCGGAGCAGTTTTTTGTAAAGCACAAAGTGTTCTTAACATATTATCGTATTGATAAATAACTCAAATATTTTTATTCTCTATTGTTGAGTTTTAAATGAAGTTATGATACAATTGTTTTAATTATTTTCTTGGCAAATATGAATTTTGTTGGGGAGACTGTTATGCTTAATCTTATTCCGATTCCTTACAAGAGTGAGATAAAAAACTCAAGCTTTATTATTGACGAAAATCTTAAGACCTGCTCTGATTTTGAACTGCCTCTTTTAAGTCTTGATAGGGCAGATGACGGCAAGCTGATTATCAAAAAGGACAGCTCATTATCTGGCGAGGGCTATACCTTAGACGTAAAAGAGGACTGTATAACTATCACGTCAGCAAGTGAGGTCGGTGCGTATTATGCGCTTCAGTCCCTGCGTCAAATAAGCCAATATGAGCTTGGCAAAAGGGAGGTGCCTTGCTGTACCATCACTGACAAGCCGAACTTCAAATGGCGTGGTATGCACCTTGACGAAAGCCGTCATTTCTTCGGTAAAGATGAGGTCAAGCGACTTCTTGATTTGATGTTTATGATGAAACTCAACGTCTTTCATTGGCATCTTACAGATGATCAGGGCTGGCGTGTTGAGATAAAAAAATATCCGTGTTTAACCGAGATTGGCTCTGTGCGTAAATACACTCAGGTCAACGGCTGGCACAGTATTGATACTGTTGATGAGGTTTACGGCGGATTTTATACTCAGGAGGATATCAAAGAAATCGTAGCCTATGCTTCTCAGCGTGGCATTACGGTTATTCCCGAGATTGATTTTCCTGCTCACAGTGCTGCGGCAATTGCCGCTTATCCGTGGCTTGCGTGCCGTGAGCTTGAACGAGAGGTGCCGGGATATTTCGGCAGTGTAGTCCCTGTCAGAAAATTCGGTATCAGGGACTGGAACAGAACAATCTGTGTAGGCAAGGAAAAGACGATTCAGTTCGTTCTTGACGTGATTGATGAGGTTTGCGAGCTTTTTCCTGCAAAGTATTTCCATATCGGCGGCGACGAAGCGCCTAAGAACGAATGGAAAAAATGTCCTCACTGCCAAAAGGTAATCAAGGATAATCACCTTAAGAATGAGGAGGACTTGCAGGGCTGGTTTAATAACCGAGTGCTTGAACACCTTAAAACAAAGGGTAAACGGCTTATCGGTTGGAATGAAATTCTGAAAGCAGGCAACCTTGATAAAACAGTCATTGCTCAGTACTGGACACCTCAAAGGGATAGAAATGCCGAGCACCACGCAAACAGCGGCGGAAGTATAATAATGTCAAATCATCAGTCATTTTATTTCGATATGCCGTACGGCAAGTATCCGCTAAAAAATACGTATGATTACTCGCCTGTTAAATTCGGCGTCAATGAAAAGAATATCAAAAACGTTCTCGGTGTTGAGGGTGAGGTATGGACGGAGTGGATTGACGGCAGAGAAAAGCTTGATCTTCAGATTTTTCCACGAATGCAGGCTCTCGCTGAGGTCGCATGGTCACAGCCTGAAAATAAAGATTGGCAGGATTTTAAAGCAAGACTTGACAATTTTAAGGATTATTACAAGCGTTTTGGTATCAATTATGCTGTTGATTCTGTGTCTATGCCTAAGAATATTTTTAAGCGTGGACATATTGAGCAAAAGTTTATGAAGGGTGACACTCACCTTGAAGTTAAACTAAATAAAAAATATAAGGACAAAGGAGAGCGATAAGATGAAAATTGCAGATTTTCCAAAGTCAATCATTGACGAAAATGTTGACTATGCCGTAAAGGAAATTACTAACGTAATCAAGAAATACGGTCCTCGTGAGTCAGGTAATGAAAACTGTCTCGCAGCTCAAAAGCATATTAAAAAGGAGATGGATACATTTTGTGACGAGACTCGTTTTGAGTCGTACAAAATGGCGCCAAAGGCATTTTTGCACTGGACTAAGTTAGTTTCAGCCGCAATAATTCTTGCAGTAATTGTCTGCACTGCTTTGATATTCACAAATATTATCAGCTTTTTTATTGCACAGTGCATTGTAGGCGGTGTCGTTTTCATTGGACTTTTCATAACCGTTATGGAATTTCTTATGTATAAGCAGTTTATGGATCCGCTTTATAAAAAGGTTGAGGGTCACAATCTCCTTGGTGTAAGAAAGCCGAGAGGTGAGGTCAAGAGAAGAATAATCATCAGCGGTCATATTGACTCTG
This sequence comes from Eubacterium sp., assembly GCA_022511185.1. Lineage (GTDB taxonomy): Bacteria > Bacillota > Clostridia > Oscillospirales > Acutalibacteraceae > Eubacterium_R. The sequence continues at coordinate 5,801 of JAFLSA010000017.1, read as the reverse complement.
CATATGAGTGGCGACACGTTTATTACAGTAAAAAAGTTCCGCTTATGGGCATTCTTATGGGCTGGACAATCGGCGGCGCAATCATTTCCTTTATCTTAGCTGTTATTACAATTATTGCAAACTTTGTTAATATGGGCGGCTTCGGCGAGTTTATGCTGAACTACAGCTACTATTTTCACATTTTAACTGCTCTTGCAATGGTTACGCTTTTCCTTTTCATTGATTTCAAGACGATTTCACCCGGTGCAAACGATAACCTCACAGGCACTTATGCAGCCGTTGCTGCACTTCGTATGCTCGATATGGCAGGTGTTGATTTTGAAAACACTGAGGTCTGCGCAATGATTACCGACGGTGAGGAAGCAGGCTTGAGAGGCTGTAAGCAGTGGGCAAAGGATCACTATGATGAGTATGTGAACAGCGGTGTTGAAACTGCCATACTTTGCGTTGACACGCTCACAGACCTTGAATATCTTAACGTATACAACAGAGATATGACAGGAACAGTTAAACATAATGAAAAGTTTAGCCAGCTTGTTATGGATTCAGCCATTGATGCAGGGCGCGATGATTTAAAATTTGCAAACGTGTTCTTCGGCTCATCAGATGCCGCCGCATTCACACAGGCAGGCATCACCGCAACCTGCCTTGCCGCAATGGACCCTGCTCCTGCAGATTATTACCATAACCGCCGTGATAACTACGACAGACTTGTGCCTGAAGCAATCAAAACAGGCTATGAGGTTATCCTTTCAACAATCTTCAATTTTGACGAAAAAGGTCTTAACTAATTTAAACCAATTAAAAAGCACGCAACAGGCGTTTATCCTGTTGCGTGCTTTATTACTTTTCGTTCGTTACAATTTCATATATTTCGCAGGTGTCTTTTGCGATATATGTTGCGCCTGCGTTTTTGAGCTCCTGAATGTCACCGTAGCCATATAATACGCCGATTGAATCTATGCCGACTTTATTTGCACCTATAATATCGTGTTCTCTGTCTCCAACCATAATTACTGATGATAAATCTGTTATTTCACATAAATTCAATGCGTAGAAGATAACCTCGTCCTTTTTACCGCGTGTGTTATCCATATTTGAGCCTGCTACAAAATCAAAATATTTAAGCAAATCGAAATGCTCAAGTATTCTGTAAGTAAACGGCTCAGGCTTTGAAGTCGCGAGAATAAGTTTTTTATTCTGAGATTTCAGCTTTCTGAGTAATTCTTCAATTCCCTGATAAACGCTGTTTTCAAATATGCCCTTTTCCCTGAAATATTCACGGTAAAAGTTGACCGCCTCCTCAGCCTTATCTTCGGAAAAATTATAAAACAGCTTAAAGGATTCCTTTAATGGCGGACCTAAAAATTTGCGTAAATCTGCCTTGTCTTTAACCTTGATTCCATACTTCTTTAGGGCATACTCAATTGAGTTTATGATACCCTGCTCAGAGTCGGTAAGTGTTCCGTCCAAGTCAAATAAAATTGTGTTGTACATTTTGTATCCTCCTAATTAAAAAATAAGCCGTTGATGATTAATTCATCAACGGCTTTAATATACTTAAATATTTTATTGATTTGAAAGGAAAATTCAAAATAAAATATGAATGCTTTGGCTCTTCAAATATATTTATTAGACAAGCCTTAAACATATTAATACTCCCTTTCGATTTTGATAATAATATCAAATCGAATTGGTTTTGTCAAGAACTTTTCTTTGCACTATCAGCAGATCATGCCGCTTTCAATCCAGCGCATAACTGATGGGTATTCCTCCTTATAATTATCAAGCTGCTCTTGGTTTGTGTCGACAAATGCCTGCATTTCCTCGTAATCTTCAAAATCAAATACAAAGTCCTGCTCAAAGTCATAGGTCGCAGTAAACATAAAGTCAAACAAATCATCTGCCGAAAATTCCTCAAGCATTTTGTCTGCCACTATTTCCGTTGTATAATCAAGCGCATTTTTAAGCGTGATTTCAAAATCATCTTCATCACAGTCGATGTTTTCTTCCTGCTCGCAGTAAGCAAGGATTTCACCCTCGTCAAAGCCGAGATTCTGCAGATATTCAATTATATTCTCGATGCCGGTTTCATTTACTTCGTCATATATTCTGTAAACAAATTCACCGATAAGATTTTGAAGAGCAACAGCCTTGATTACTGCGTCAACTTCGTGCCCGTCCTCGTCTGTAATAACAAAGCCGTCCTCTTTGAAATTCTCCCAGATAAGCTCATAAAAATATCTGTGCTGTTCTTTTTCCTGAAAGATAGCCTCCTGAATGTAATTTTCAATATCCATTTATATTTCCTCCTCAAGATAAAACGTAACAAGTTATTATGTTTATAGTTTATTCCTATTTTACCCTAAATGTATAATATTTTCAATATTGCATTATAAGATTATATAAGTTATAATGAATTTTAAATGGGGTGATTTGTTTTGCAGATTAAAATCAGTGCAGATGAAAGCTACGCAGTGCTCGGACTTGAGGGCGCTCAGCTTAATTCGTTAGTTAAAGACGGAAAAGAATATCTGTGGCAGGGTAATCCTGAATTTTGGGCAGGACAGGCACCTGTCTGCTTTCCGATAGTCGGCGTGCTCCCTGACGGTAAGGCAAAGGCGTTTGGCAAAGATTGTAATATGAAGCGCCACGGAATTGCAAGAATAAATCCCTTTGAGATTTTTGAAACACATAAAAACAGCGTAACCTTTATTCAAAAAAGCAGCGAAGAGACGAGGACGCAGTTCCCGTTTGACTACGAGCTTAAAATAAAATATACGATAATCGGCGATACTGTCACTAACGAGTATATTATCACAAATACAGGTGACGAAAAAATGCCGTTTGTCATAGGCGGTCACCCTGCATTCAACTGCCCCGTTGACGATGACGAATGCTTTGAGGATTACAAGGTTGTATTTGACAAGCCGATTAGTATGCCGTGTCTCAGACCTGATCATAACACAGGGCTTGTTGATGTCGGCAAGCTTTATGACGTTATGAAGGGCAGGAATATTTTAAATCTAAGTCACGATTTGTTTGAGGAAAAGGATGCGCTTATTTTCCCAAACTGCAAGTCAAAATCGGCAACCCTTATTGGTAAAAACGGCAGGGGAATAAGAGTTGATTTTCAGGATATGAATAATCTGATTATCTGGTCTGCTGTGGGCAATGCGCCGTTTGTTGCGCTTGAGCCGTGGACAGGCATTTCAAGCTGTTCGGATGAGGATGAAAGGCTTGAAAATAAAAGGGGAATGACAATTCTTAATCCCGATGAAACAGTATCTTTTAAATATAAAATAACAATGATTTAACAATTTGTCTATAATATGCTGATAAAATCCATATAAAAGGTGATTAAATGAATTACGGCTTTTTCAGGGTAGCGGCTGCATCATTAAAGCTAAAGGTTGCTGACCCTATGTACAATAAAGAGGAAATAAAAAAGGCAATTGATATAGCCTTAAAGGAAGATGCAAGGCTTCTTGTCACGCCTGAGCTTTCGATAACAGGCTATACCTGCGCTGATTTGTTCTTTACCAAGGCTTTGCAGAATGCGGCTGACGATGCACTTGATGATATTATCGAATACACTAATGGCAAGAATATTGCCGTTATCGTCGGCGCACCTTACAGAAGCAAAAACAAGCTGCTCAACTGTGCATACACGATTTATAACGGTGAGGTTTGCCTTATAACGCCAAAGACAAATATTGCTAATTACAACGAGTTTTACGAAAAACGCTGGTTTGTTTCAGGTGAAAATGCTGAGGAGTTCAGTAATAAATACGGAAGCCACATTGATTCAAAAATAGAAATTTGTGATGGTGTAACTATCGGAATTGAGCTTTGCGAGGATTTGTGGGTGCCTAATCCGCCGTCATCACAGCTTGCCCTTAACGGCGCCAATATCATAGTCAACCTGTCCGCAAGTGATGAATACGTATCAAAGGCTGAGTACAGACGTGATTTAGTTGCTAATCAGTCTGCGAGATGTATCAGCGGTTACGTTTACGCAAGCGCATCTGTACACGAAAGCACGACTGATTTAGTGTTCAGCGGCGCAACGCTCGTTGCAGAAAACGGTGCGATACTTGCTGAGGGTGAGCGCTTCCAAAGAGAAACTGTTATCACCTTTGCAGATATTGACGTTGAAAAGCTTAATATTCTCCGTCAAAAGAATATGAGCTTTGAAAACACATCTGAATATTATTATGATCTCGAAATGTTAAAAAACGAAAGCAACGATTTAAAATACCGCTTTGTTGACCCTCATCCTTTCGTTCCTGACGATGATAAAAAAAGGCGAGAGAGATGCAAGGAAATCTTTGCAATACAGGCATCAGGCCTTGCAAAGCGTATTGAACACGTCGGCTCAAAGGGTGTTGTTGTCGGCATTTCAGGAGGTCTTGATTCAACGCTTGCACTGCTTGTTTGTGTAGAGGCTATGAAAATGCTTGGAAAAAGCAACGGCGACATACTCGGTATCACTATGCCCGGCTTCGGTACGACGGACAGGACACACAATAATGCCATAAAGCTGATGGAGGCTCTCGGCGTTACAGCTAAAGAAATCAGCATTAAAGATGCCTGCATACAGCATTTAAAGGATATTGAGCACGACGAGAGTGTTAAGGATATCACCTATGAAAACACACAGGCGAGAGAGCGTACTCAAATCCTGTTTGATATGGCGAATAAGCACGGCAAGCTGCTTGTAGGTACAGGTGATTTAAGCGAGCTTGCAATGGGCTGGTGCACCTATAACGGTGACCATATGTCAATGTACGGTGTCAATGCTTCAGTTCCCAAAACGCTTGTGAGGTATCTTGTTGAATACGTTGCAAATGTGAGCGACGAAAAGACGGCTGAAATTTTATTCGACGTGCTAGACACGCCTGTTTCACCTGAACTTCTGCCGCCTGATGAAAACGGCGAAATTGCTCAGAAAACGGAGGATAATATCGGACCGTACGAGCTTCACGACTTTTTCCTTTATCACTTTATCCGTTTCGGCTTTGAAAAGGAAAAGCTGTCAGTTCTGGCTTTAAAGGCATTTGACGGCAAGTATGACAAGGATACAATCAATCACTGGATTGAGGTGTTCTTCAAACGCTTCTTTATCAGTCAGTTTAAGCGTTCCTGTATTCCTGATTCACCAAAGGTCGGTTCTGTTTCACTCAGTCCGAGAGGTGACTGGAGAATGCCGAGTGACGCATCATATAACGCATTTGTTTAGGCGGTTATGCTATCGTAAACTTAAAGGGGTTTTTAAAATGAAAAAGGTTATAATTTCTATCTCATTGATAATGGCAGTAATACTTGTTTTTACCGCTTGTAAATCTGCAAAATATGTTGACACTCCCGCTACCATTCCGGTCACGGATGAAAACGGCGTGGCAGTAACAGATAAAAACGGCGAGGTTGTAACGGAAGTTGTTACTGTTGCAGTTACAGATGAAAACGGTAAGGAAGTGACGGATAAGGACGGCAAGGTTGTAACAGAGGTTGTTATAGTAGGGGATAACACCCAGCCATCTGACCAGAGTGGCTCTGCGGAAAACAAAACTTCCAACGGAGCATCACAGAATAGCGGTTCAAACAGCGGCTCGGCAGGAGGTTCAGACGGTTCAAACAATGGTTCTGACAAAGGCACAACCACAACAAAGCAGACCACAACGAAAAAGCCGACAACAACCACTAAACCGACAACTACCGCAAAAGCAAAAAAGCGTGACGTAACGATAACCGTAAATCTCCCTTATTTCAATGGGGAGGAGACAGAGCTGACATTATAT
>JAFLSA010000169.1 GCA_022511185.1 Eubacterium sp. | reverse complement strand
TTTGACGGCAATAATTCACGTAAGTGGTTTTACGAAATCAGCAATCAGCACGGGCAAAAAATAAAATGCACCCGACAGGCTGCCGAGTACATTTCAAATATAATTAAAGCTACTAAGTTAAATCAGAGTGAATATGACATTTCAAGCGAGCTTTACTCTTTGCTTTGCACTGTCAGCAAAGGCAGTGACATAAATCACGAGAGCCGTAAGGCAGACAGTATTGAGAAAGCAAAGGAATTTATTATCACGAATTTTAATAAAAACATTTCCGTTGATGAAATAGCGGCGATCACCCATATAAGCGCATCATATTTTTCAAAAATTTTTAAGGAAGCAACCGGCTTTTCTCCGTATGATTATCTGCTTGCGATCCGCCTTGACAAAGCAAAAGAGCTGCTGCAAAAAACAGATGATTCAATTCAAAATATAGCTTATAAAACAGGCTTCAACAGCACTTCTAATTTCATCTATTTTTTCAAAAAAGAAACGGGTATATCTCCACTTAAATTCAGAAATATTAAGTTCTAATAACAAAAAGATAAATACTGTTTGTTGGAATCTAAGGCATAAAATTTTAATAACCCCTATCTCAAATTCTTAACACTAACAATCTAAAAACTCTATCAAAAAACAGGACAGTGATATCAACACCACCGTCCTGTTTAACTAAACGATAAATTGTAATTTGATATTATAATCTTTCTCCCAATTTTCTGATATTTTCCAAAACATTTTTATCATAATTCGTATATATACCGATATCTTCCAAACCTAAATAACCTGTAAAATCTCCTTCATAAGAAAATTTTGCACCTTCATATTGATTTGGAGAGCCTGAAGCTAAAAACATTGCTATTTTTCTTATATTTGTTTTGTTGTTAGGATATAGATTAGAATAAAATCTATCAATTACACATTTTAATTGTCCCGAAATTCCGTGATAGTAAATAGGCGAAGCTATTACTAACATTTCTGCATTTTTGAGTAATTCATATATCTCCTGCATATCGTCTTTTTGAACACATGCTCCGTTTCCTTCTGTGTGACAGTATTCACAAGCCAAACATCCATTTATTTTCTTTCGGCATACATCAACTACATCAACCTTATTTTCGGAAGATAATGCCCCTTTGCAAAAAGCGTCTATCATATGTTTTGTATTGCCCTGTGGACGTGGACTACCGTTTAAAACCAATATATTCATTTTTTCTCCTTTTTTAAACTGCCCACAATCATAATAACTGTGGGCAGCATAATTTTGATTACTTTAAATATTCGTTATAGAAACTCTCAATCTTGTCAAACGGGATAATATCCATACGGTCATACAGATCGGTATGCACAGCATCAGGAATAATCATCAGCTCTTTGTTATCACCTTTGAGTTCCTTAAAAGCGTCCTTGCTGAAATAGCAGGAGTGCGCTTTTTCGCCGTGTATCACAAGTACGGCACTGCGTATCTCGTCACTGTATGCAAGTATCGGCATATTCATAAACGAAAGTGCAGAAGTTGTGTTCCAACCGCCGTTTGAGTTAAGTGAACGCTTGTGATATCCACGCTCAGTTTTGTAGTAATCGTAATAATCTTTTACATAGAACGGTGCGTCTTCGGGGAGCGGATCAACCACACCGCCGCCGAGCTGATAGCTGCCGTTTTTATAATCTTCTATTCTCTGCGCGTTTAATAACTTGCGTTGCTCATAACGTGCATTTGCGTCCATCGTGTCAAAGTAACCTTTAGCATTTACACGGGTCATATCGTACATGGTGGAGGCGACCGTTGCCTTGATACGAGTATCAATTGCTGCCGCATTCAGCGCCATACCGCCCCAACCGCAAATTCCGAGAATGCCGATACGCTCAGGGTCAACATTGTCCTGTACCGAAAGGAAGTCCACTGCAGCGGAGAAATCCTCCGTGTTGATGTCGGGAGACGCTACATATCTTGGCTGACCACCGCTTTCTCCCGTAAAAGAGGGATCAAACGCAATTGTCAGGAATCCTCGCTCAGCAAGACTTTGTGCATACAATCCTGACGACTGCTCCTTTACTGCTCCGAACGGTCCGCATACGGCAATTGCAGGAAGCTTTCCGTCAATATCCTCTGGCTCGTAAAGGTCAGCAGCAAGCGTTATTCCATAACGGTTATGGAAAGTTACCTTGCGGTGTTTCACCTTGTCGCTTTTTGGAAAAGTCTTATCCCAATTTTTTGTCAGCATTAATTTTTCATCAAGCATTTTGCCTACCTCCAATTAAGTATTTTCTGTTAATTTCATACACTAAATAGTCCAAACAGTCTATTTGCTTTTCACTTTCATGAAGTGTGGCGAGAAGAGCGGTCTTGTGCTTAGCAAGCTCGTTACGCAGCCTGTTCCATTCGCCGTTTTGAGCAAAAGATAAACAGTATTTCGCCATATCTTCGCTGCATCCTGCATCAATCAAATTCTGATACAGCCTTGCTTGTATATCTTCCGCATGTGCCATACTCGTCTCCTCCTTACAACTATATTTTACTCACTCGGTTTAAATATGTCTAATACTTATAAAGAATGTTGTGTTATTCTTTACAGGAATAACAGGATAAAGTATAATAATATTAAAAACAGGA
>JAFLSA010000168.1 GCA_022511185.1 Eubacterium sp. | reverse complement strand
GACCTACTCTCTGCACAATTCCATCAAGGCATACATCAGTCTGATAATCAAGAAAAATAATAAGATTACATCTTTTGATTCTTGTTTCCATAGTATTCATAAAATTTCCGTCAATTATCCAGCTGTCATTTTTCATGATTCTTTTTTGAATAAATCGTAAACGCTCTCTTGATATATGAGTCCAGTCCTCTTTCCAATACAAAGCATCAAGATGATATAAAGGTATACCTGTCTTTTCAGCAAGTTTTCGTGAAAAGGTGCTTTTGCCCGCACCGGGACATCCAACGACGATTATTTTATTATATTTCATATTAATTTACCACTCAATACTCATACTCGGTTAATATTTCAAAATTTTTTGGCAGATTGTATATTTTATCTTTAATGAACAGTGGATAAAGGTACTCGTTTTTCAAGCTGTCAAAGTCAATCCATTCAAAGCGTTCGTGATGCTTTGTAACAATACCGTCAAATTTATTTCCTCTCTCAAGTAAATCAGTACCGCTTACATCAACAAGAAAATATATGCACAGCTCGTGGAATTTGTCGCCCGATGTGTCATCAATAAAAAACTGCTGTGCAAACCAAAGAGGTCTTGAAATCTTGGCATCAATTCCAAGCTCTTCCTTAACTTCTCTCAACACAGCTTTTTCCGCTGATTCGTGAAGAATCACTCTTCCGCCGGGAAGATAATAAAACGGCGTTAGGTCATTTTTCATAGCAAGAATCTTGTTGTCATTAATGATAATTGCGCAAGCCCTGTAGTTAAAATAGCCGTTTTCAGTCTTAAAAGTTAAGTCCATAATTCCCTCCGTAAGAACAAAAAAGACTACTGCCATTGGCAATAGTCTCGATGTAACAGCATCTATTTGTATTTGCTCAACCTTAACATCGTGTTCGATATGGGAACGAGTGAACTGAGCAATCAAATACTAACAGAATGGATAAATTTTGTCAAGAAAATATTGAAAAGTGAGACTATATTAATCTTCAATTTCAAACGTATAGAATTTTGCTTTAAAGGTTGCGCTGTTATCAGTCTTTGAATATTCGCCATAGTGGTGAAATTTCAATCCGCATTTTTCCATAACTCTGCCGCTTGCAGGATTGTCAACAGCGTGGTCAGAGCATATCTTGTTTACGCCAAGCTCTTTATATGCGTAATCAATTATTGCCCTCATTGCTTCTGTTGTTATTCCCTTATTCCAATAGTCATAGCGGAGATTGTAGCCGATTCCCCAGTAGCCTTTCATATAGATGTTTTCCCCTATTGCACCGTTGCCTACAAGTAAATTATTTTCCTTGAGGACAAATCCCCAAGTGTATTCAGCGCCTTCATCATTTAAAGAGCTTAGCCACCTCTTAGTTTCCTCAATATCCGTAATCAGCGGATAGGACATAAATTTGTTTACTCTCTCATCACTGTGCCAGACAAAGCAAGCCTTTGCATCATCGACAGTTAATGGTCTTAAAATAAGCCTTTCAGTTTCAAGTATCGGTTCTTTTGGTTTATTCATTTTTTTACTCCTTTCTGAAAATATCAAGCATATGGAATGACAAGCCTGAAAAATCCGCTCGTTCACACACGCTATAATGATATTTCATATATAATTCAAATTCTTCATCGCTCATCTCGTTAAGAGAATCCTTAAAGAAATATGACAGCATATCAGCACCTACATAATGAAGACGTGCCACCTTAAAGCTACTCATTATTCTGTCAACATCTTCTTTGCGGTATAGTTCAAAAATAAGTTCAGGTACAGATTTTGCGTGAAAATTATCATCAATGTGACCTTTTGATTTGTATTCAATAAACGTATGTCTTTCAAAAAGTTTAAGCATTGATGTATCATTATTGCAATAAGCAGAAAAAATCACTGCACCGTGCTTTGCAACCCTTATCGCTTCACTGATTGCCTTGTGTTTATCTTCCTCAGTAAACAGATGATACATAGGACCAAGCAGTAATACAATATCGTATGTATTATTTTCAAGAAAGCTTAAGTCGCAGGCGTTCCCCTCATAAATATTTATATTGTGGCTTGCTTTAACCTTACTTTTCATAATTTTAATATTATGAGGAACAAGCTCTACTGCATCAACAGAATATCCTAAGTCAGCAAGCGCAAGTGAATATCTGCCTGTGCCTGCACCTATTTCAAGTATTTTTGAATCCGGTTTTAAATACTTTTTGATATATCTCATAGTTGTGAGATATTCGGGCAAATGGCTTTTTGAGGTTAGTCGCTTATCCTCATCATAATGCTTATAAAAGTCTTTAATTATATTTTCCATTTCAATCAGTTCTCCTTTCGTATTCTACATCTGTTTTCATAACAATCCTCCAAAAAAATAAGCACTGATAAACAATTACGTTCATCAGTGCTTAAAATAATTTATGATAATGCAATTATTTTCTCACAAAACTCCGATGAACACACGACAAATAAGCCCACGCATAATATGCGGGGGAAACCTGCTGTGAATGAAGTTTTGCAGTTGAATTAATCATAATAATTACCTCTTTGTTATTAACAAAATAACATAACGAGTATTACTTGTCAACACTAAATTTGAGCATAAGAAAAACCTCGTACTATATGTACGAGGTTTTCTGTGTCGGCATAACCTATTTTACCAGGCAGCTTCCCGCCAAGTATCTTCGGCACA
>JAFLSA010000167.1 GCA_022511185.1 Eubacterium sp. | reverse complement strand
GGGCATTTGACAGCTTGTGTGCGAAAGTTATAGATGATATTAAAAGCAAGCTAACGATAGAGGCTGAAATAGAAAAAATCCTTGTAACTCCATATTTGACATATAGCTACAAGGATTATATAGACTCTATTCGGGATAAGTATGATGACGTAATGTTTCCGCCTATTGAGGACGTTCCTGCGAGATTTGCTATCCCACGTCGTAATGCGTGGATGGTAGAGCAGGCGGATATGATTATTGCCTACGTTACTCATAGCTTTGGTGGTGCAGCTACAACGCTTCGTAAGGCTTATCAGAAAAAGAAGAATATTGTTCGTTTGATTTCAGATTACGATATTCGATAAATTAACAAGACTAAATTTCGAGTTGTGTTTCGTGTATGTTTCGAGTAAAAATAAAAAACGCTAAATATAGCGGTATTTTATAATTATATACTATATATTGTGCTTATTGGTCGGCGGCAACTGCCTTAAAATCCCTCGGGATAAAACCCGTGCCGGTTCAAGTCCGGCCACCAGCACCACTAATAACGTAAGTTGAACCGTATCAGCTTACGTTATTTTTATATCAAAAAAGCCGAACAAAAAAGTTCGACTTATTCTTGATTAATTATTTAGGTTTGTCTTTATTTTCACTTTCTGCTTTTAACTCATATATTCTTTTTAGGATAGTAGAAAAAAACGCTTCACGCTCACTTTCAGACAGACTTTGAAGTGCTTCTTGGGGGCTTCCAATATGTTCTACTTTTAATTTAGGTTTATCTTGCTTTTTCATTTTTACAAATCCTTAAATAGTTTTAAATTAAAATGGGATACCATCATCAGAGTCAATTTCAGACACTTCATCCGTAGGCTTAATTGTCTTTAAAAGAGCTTTGGATTGAGCAAGTAAATCATCATAAGTTTTTATGCTTATACCATTTAACCTACTGTTTAAAGCGTGGAAAGCTTTTATTTGTTCAGCATTGAAGTTGCAAGACCTGCCTATAACTATTATTGATTTTGGGTAATATGAAACTATTTCCTCGTGTCTATGTAACCCATTGTGCGCTTGTAATGTAAAAATATCAGAATAATTTATAACTTGGCTGATTGCTTTTGACACTTCTGAAGAAAAGTAATAATTTTTGTGCCCACTATCATAACAAAGTACTTCGAAAGATGGTTTCTTAAATTCAATAATGTCACGATATTGATTTACGGCATTTTTTATTAGGCGGTCAACTCTTTCGGCATTTGAAATTTGGTGTATTTCGTCCGTTGCAACATAATAATTCCCAAACACCCAAGAATTTTTAACACACCAATCTTCAAAGTCCGTTTCAATATCCGAAGTTTCTAATAAGTTTTCAAATTCTGCAATAGCGGCTTCTATTTCTAATCTTCGAATGGTATCTTTAACAAAAGAGATTTCATTAGTATCAATCTTCTTTTCACTAATTAACCTTGAAAATGTACCATTCTTTATTATGCTTCTAATAAACTGAATTTGGTCAGTTTCTTCTTCTAAAACGGCGACAGTTTCACGAGTTTTCAATTTTGTTGTTTGTGAAATAAAATTGAACAAGTCCTCAATGCTATTGGGATATATATTCCAAACGCCATTATTTACAGTATGCCAAGAATCGCTAATATCATCTCTTTCAACTAATTCGATTTTATAATATAAGATATCGTCTGTTGTATTTCGTTTAATATATAGAGGATATAATCTTATTCCTTTACCTTTTGTGCAAGATATATATAAGGAATCGGAAACTTCAACGCTATTATTTTTTGTTTTAATTTTTTTCATTGATTAGCACCTGTTATTTAATCAAGTCCAATTTTGTCATAAGGATTAAATTGTTTTTCTTCTGTAATTCGCATTCCCAAATCCTAATAACAGTCCACCCACGAGATTGGAACAAATCGGTTATCTCTTTATCGTGCAAAACATTACGTTCACGCTTTTTCTGCCAATAATCGGCATTATCAGCAGGACGAGTGTTACGACAATCGTGTCCGTGCCAAAAACAACCGTCAACGAATACGGCAACCTTTTTATCAAGGAAAACAAAGTCTGGATGACCTTTTACATTATAATTTCGTCGCCAGCCTTGAATATTGTTCTTCTTAAATAGTTCAATAAGTTTAAGCTCGGTTGATTTATTCTTTTTTGAGTGAACGGCACTCATTATTGCGGAGCGCTTGCTTTTATCAAACACGTCAGACATATTAGCTATTAGCGGCAAACTTGTTTAATGTCATATCGGAAATATATTTACTTACATCCTGCCCTAAATGGCTGATAATAATATCGTCAAAGTCCTTATAATCTGCATCTCTCACATCGTGGTATATATGATTGTAAAGATATTCCGCAAAGGTGCTTGCAAGAATTATAACGATAGGGGTGTTTTTAATATCACGTTGCGTCGCAGGTACATAACGGGGCGTTACGACTATGGTATATTCACCGCCTATTTCATCACGTTGTTCACGCAACCTGCCAGCGTTTATTCCCATTAACTTATTTGCCGTAGATTTTGATTCGACTGCAAATTTTTTCTTTTTCGTCAAATACAAACATTCAATATCCGTATGTCCTGCGCCGCCACGTTTTACAGCTTCTACGTTATAAAACATATTAAAGCCCTCGGTTAATACGTCTTCGAATAAGTAAGCAGTATCGTTTTCGGGATTATTGGAGTAT
>JAFLSA010000166.1 GCA_022511185.1 Eubacterium sp. | reverse complement strand
CAAACGGACGTGAGAATGGAATTTTAGACTCGTTTGAATAGCCGATAGCGTGAGCAATACCTGAATCAGGAACGCCTGCAACAATATCCGGCTTAACGTTATCACGCCTTGCAAGCGCCTGTCCGCAGTTATATCTCATTTTCTCAACGCTGATACCCTCATATGATGATGACGGGTAGCCGTAGTAAATCCATAAGAACGTACAGATTTTCATATCCTTGCCCGGTGCAACAAGTGTCTTTGCGCCGTCAGCTGTCATAACAACGACTTCGCCGGGACCAAGCTCCTTATAATCGGTATAGCCGAGATTTAAGTATGCAAAGCTCTCAAAGCTTGCACAGCAGCCGTTATCCTTTTTGCCGAGAACGATAGGCGTTCTGCCCATTTTATCCCTTGCGCAGTAAATGCCCTTCGGTGTGAGAATGAGCATACTCAGCGATCCGTCAACGATCTCCTGCGCATAGCGTATGCCGTCAATAAAGTTTTCCTTCTGATTAATTATTGCCGCAACAAGCTCTGTCGGATTTATTTCACCGTTATGCATTTCAAAGAAATGTGTGTTAGACTTAATGATTTTATCAACTATTTCATCCGCATTGTTGATCTTACCGACTGTTGTGACAGCAAATGTTCCGTGATGTGAACGAACTAAGATAGGCTGAGCCTCAAAGTCTGAAATGCATCCGATACCGAGTGTACCGTGCATATCGTTTGACTCCTTAGTAAATTTTGTTCTGAAGGGTGCGTTTTCAATATTATGTATAGCCTTGTCAAAGCCTTCTTCCTCGCTGTATACTGCCATACCTGCACGGCGGGTGCCGAGATGTGAATGGTAGTCAACTCCGAAAAACAGATCAAAAACGCAGTCTTCCTTAGATGCCGCAGCAAAAAATCCTCCCATAAAATTCCCTCGCTTTATATGGTTTGCAATAATGTAACACGGATAATCTGTGCTACGCTAAGTATTATAGCAGAATATATCAAAAAGGCAACACAAATAAAAAATTTTAATAAAATTTAAAAAAAGTATTGAAATATTTTTTTATGCGTGTTATAATTCAGTTGATAAATTTCCGGAGGGCCTACCCAAAGTTCGTAGGCTACCGGTTCTGTGTAATACAATGCGCCGAATGCTTGTTTATGTGGATCCAGTAGCTTATTGTGCGTATGGAGTAGGTTTTCTCTTTTTTTATGGAGATTTTTTGTATGTTTACAATTATTAGCTGTAAATTATAGTGTTTTTATAAAGATTTGTAAGAGGTGAATTATGAAGAGGTTATCAGGGAAAAATTCACAAAATAGAACCTTATTTGTGTACGGGATTATTTTTGTACTATTATTTGCACTGTGCTGGTTATTTCCATACTCAGGTGATGACTGGGCGTGGGGCAGCCAAATAGGTCTGGACAGACTTGACAATTGGTTTGATAACTACAGCGGACGTTATTTCGGCAACCTGATTGTTCTTGCTCTTACACGTTCAAATCTTCTTAAAGCATTTACAATGTCCTTCTGTCTGACAGGTATTATCGTGCTTGTAAACAAGCTGACAGGCGAGCAGAAAAACGGTGTATTTATAATTTCTACCGTTTTAGTTTTTATGCCGATTACTATTTTAAGACAGGCAATAGTATGGACAGCAGGCTTCGCAAACTATACGACGTCTATTTTCCTGACACTTATATACATTTACTATGTAAATAATATTTATGGGGAAAAGAAACCGAAAAATTCATTTATAGCCGTTATTCCTTTAGCTATTCTCGGCTTTGCAAATACTTTGATAGTTGAGCATCTGACAATTTATAATGTAATACTATCAATTTATGTAATCATATTTACCCTTATTAAGTTTAAGAAAGTTTATATTCAAAACATTGCTTATTTTGTCGGCACGATTGCAGGCACTTTACTGATGTTTTCAAATTCAGTATACCGCTCGGTTGCGGACGGTAGCGATAGTTACAGAACTATCGGCGGCGAAGGCGGTATTATTACACGTGCGCTTGATGCATATTTTGGTACAGTCGTTGAAGAGGGATTTTTTAATAACTTTATTTTAAATATCTTTCTTGTCGGAACCTGCCTCGTTATATGGTTTATGGTTAAAAATAAGCTTTCAAAAAAGGCAAAGTTATTTGGTTCAATTTCAATTGCAGTTATGATAGCTTTTGCTGCAAGTACGTTGATGCTGAGAGTCGGAAGCCTTACTGAGCTTATGCTTTTAAGAGGTGCTGAAGGTGCGGCAACAGGCGTATATATCCTTGCATTTATCGTATTTTTATTTGTTCTTCCTTTTGAGATTAATCAAAAAATGAGACTGTTCTTTATTTTAGGCAGTACGGGCTGTATGATTGCACCGCTGCTTGTGGTAACACCTATAGGCAGCAGATGCTTTTTTGCTCCGTATGTAATGATGCTTTATCTCGGTATGGAGTTTTACAGTCTTTTTGATGAGGACATTAAGAAAAGGTGTGAAAAGCTTTCAAGGGCAACAATAATTACTGCGCTTGTAGGATTGATTTATCTTTTCTATATTTACGGCACAATTTCTATATGCAGTAATGAAAGAATTGAAAAGGCACAGGCTGATGCACAAAACGGAGCGGAAATTATTCAGGTTGAGGAATTGCCGTATAAGAAATACGTGTGGTGCTCAGATGTTGATAAAAAAATCTTGGCTAAACGATTTAAGCTCTTTTATGATATTG
>JAFLSA010000165.1 GCA_022511185.1 Eubacterium sp. | reverse complement strand
GCGTGAGCGTGTCCCTGGCTGCCGTAGCCGATAATAGCTACCTTCTTGCCGTCCAGAAGCGACAGGTTGCAGTCTTCCTGATGATAAAGCTTTGCCATAGTTTTAATCTCCTTCTTTTTTTATATCCTAAGGGATGCTGTTCCCTTTTGAATTGCAACAGTGCCTGTTCGCACAACTTCCTTTATCCCGTAAGGACGAAGCAGCTCCTGAAAATTATTCAGGTGAGCTTCATTGGCGGATAATTCAAGCGTCATTGAATCAACGGAGATGTCGGAAATTTTAGCCTGAGTTATTTCTGCAATGGAAATAAGCTCATGCCGCTGCTGTGCATTGCAGCTTACCTTGATGAGTACCAATTCCCTTTGCAGAAGCTCATCGGGCTTTACTGTACGCACCTTGATAACATCTATCAGCTTATTGAGCTGTTTTTCTATCTGTTCAAGTGTGTAGTTATCTCCATCAGCCACTATGGTTATGCGTGACACTCTTTCATCTTCCGTAACACCCACTGCAAGGCTGTAAATATTGAAGCCGCGGCGCGCAAAAAGCCCTGAGACCCTCGCAAGCACGCCCGCATTATTTTCAACCAATATCGAAATTGTATGCCTCATAATTCATCTCCGCATCATTCTATAAGAGATTTCTCGTTCTTATCTACGATAACCTGAAGCAGATAAGGTTCATTTGCATTTATCATTTTTTCCACGGCGCTCTGCACCCGATCGTTACTGCTGACAGTCTCGCCCTTTATACCGTAGGCTTCTGCGATTTTAAGAAAATCGGGACTGCCGCTGAGATCGATCATCGTATGTCTGCCTTCGTAGTTGTTGTTCTGATACTCTCTTACCATTCCCAGCTTGTTGTTTACAAAAACTATAGTCTTTACATTTATTCCATGCTGAACGGCAGTAGCAAGCTCCATGAAGCTCATCTGAAAGCTTCCGTCACCGCATACAGCTATGACCTCCGCGTCCTTATCGGCACATTTTGCGCCTATTGCCGCGGGAAGAGAGTAACCCATGGTGCCCATGCCGCCTGAGGTGATGAATCTGCCTTCTTCACCTATCTCAACATTGTTGGCAGTCCATATCTGGTTTGAGCCAACATCTGCGCAAACTACACGCTTTTTAGGCAATGCTCTGCAAAGTGATTTTATAAGAAGCTTTGGGCTTACCAACTCGCTTTGATAAGTGCTCAGGGACGCCTCTGCAGCAAGTTTGCCCTGATACAGATCGTTCTGCCATTCATCGTGCTTCATAGCTTCACATTCGGAAATGAACTGCTCAAGTGTTTTTCCTACGTCACCTACAATGGGTATATTGACAGGAGAATTTTTTCCTATTTCGGCAGGGTCTACATCTATATGAATTATTGTGGTGTTTTCAAAGGGTGAAAGCGAAGTAACCGCACGGTCGCTCATTCGTGCGCCGAGAACGATAAGCAAATCGCAGTTTTTAAGCGCCTGATTGGCGATACGCTTGCCAAAAATGCCAAGCATACCGTAATAATTTTTATGATCGGTCGGGATAGAGCCTATTCCCATCATTGTCACGATCACAGGGATATCACAGGTTTCGGAAAGCTCGCGGAGCTTGCCGCAGGCGCCTGACATGAAAATGCCGCCTCCTGCACAGATCAAAGGTCTCTTACTGTTTTTCAGCGCTTCAACAGCCTTTTTGATCTGCAGCTTATTGCCGTAAACACTGGGCTTGTAGGAGCGTATCTCCACACTTTCTGGATACTCAAAATCAATCAGTTGCTTCTGAATATCCATCGGTACATCTATCAGAACAGGACCCGGCCTTCCGGTTTGAGCTATGTAAAAAGATTTTTTTATTATCTCACCGATATCATCGGGATTTTTTACCAGATAGCTGTGCTTTACAAATGGCTCGGCTGCTCCCGTTATATCCGCCTCCTGAAAAGCGTCTCTGCCAATCTGATTGCTTACTACCTGACCTGTTATTGCGATCATTGGTATACTGTCCATATGGGCGGTTGCAATTGCCGTGATCAGGTTGGTTGCTCCGGGTCCTGAAGTAGCTGCACATATGGCAGGCTTGCCTGTTATTCTGGCGTATCCGCTTGCGGAATGGCCGCTGTTTGCTTCATGTCTTACCAAAATGTTCTGTATATCAGACTTTATAAGTTCGTCAAAAAACGGGCATATCGCTGCACCGGGGTATCCGAAAATATGCTTGATTCCCTCTTCTTCAAGAGCGCGCACCATTGCGCCTGCAACCGTTATTCTTTCCTTTGCCACTGTATCACCTCAGCAAATCAACATCTTTTCATAAACACTGCAAAAAAGCATCTGCATTTACAACATTAAAATTATACTCTTTTTAATATTATTTGTCAAGGCATTAACGTCTTGAATAGCTAATTTTAAAGAGAATATCAGCAAAATACAAAACGGCGGCACAGTAAATGTACCGCCGTTTTGAACAATGTTTGGTTTACTACGCTTACTTCAGCTCGATCTTAGCACCAGCTTCTTCCAGCTTAGCCTTGATCTCTTCTGCCTCAGCCTTTGCAACTGCTTCCTTAAGAGTCTTAGGAGCAGCTTCAACAAGCTCCTTAGCTTCCTTCAGACCCAGACCGCAGATATCCTTAACTGCCTTGATTACGTTCATCTTAGCATCGCCGAAGCTTGCAAGAACTACATCAAACTCAGTCTTTTCCTCTGCGGCAGCAGCACCGCCTGCAGCAGGAGCTGCAA
>JAFLSA010000164.1 GCA_022511185.1 Eubacterium sp. | reverse complement strand
TTGTGATGTCAACATACCAGTCATCAGTTACGATATCAGGATATTCCTCGCCGATTTTCTGAGCGGTTTTAAGGAATTTTCCGTCAGTAGTCTTAATAATATTAGCTTTTGTAATAATTGAAACCTTGCCTTTATTGTTCTTTTTAGCGTATTCGTATGCAAGGCGTGCAATTCTCTCACAGCCCTCCTGAGTTGCAACAGTAAAGTCAACTGCAAGGTCGTCTGTGATGTTTACACCGTGTGAGCCTACTGCGTAACCGCCCTCAGTATTCTCTCTGAAAAATGTCCAGTCAATGCCTTCTTCAGGTACTTTAACAGGACGCATATTTGCAAAAAGGTCAAGTGCCTTTCTCATAGCAACATTTGCTGATTCAACGTTTGGCCACGGGTCGCCGGCTCTCGGAGTAGTTGTCGGGCCTTTTAGAATTACGTGACAGGACTTGAGCTCTTCAAGCACGTCATCAGGAATTGCCTTGTTGCAGGCAGCACGGTTCTCGATAGTAAGTCCGTCAATCTCCTTAAACGTTACCTTGCCTTTTGCAACCTCATCTTTAAGAAGAAATGCAAGCACTCTTTCACTTTCCTTTGTGATTACAGGGCCGATACCGTCACCGCCGCAGATGCCGATAACGATCGTGTCAAGTGCATCATAATCTGTGAAATCCTTATCCTCTTTAATTTTCTTTGCACGTGCAAGCTGAGCCTCCATAAGTGAACGGAATTTTTCAACAGCCTCATCAATAATTTTTTTTTCGTCTGCCATAGTTTATTTCTCCTTATTTATTCATTTCTCTTGTGTAGTCTAAAAGACCGCCGCAAACAAGCATTGCTCTTTGTCTGTCTGAAAGGTGAGAGGAGTCGAGCTCGTATTCCTCACCCTTAGTGATGTTTTTAAGAACAACTTGCTTATTGTTTTCGATACAATCTTTGATATCAGGAAGCACAAGCTCATCCATCTGGTCAATCTTGTCGTAGTCAGCTTCGTTTTTAAATGTAAACGGAAGTATACCTGCGTTTACAAGGTTTGCAACGTGAATTCTTGCAAAAGACTTTGTAACAACAGCCTTAACGCCGAGATAAAGCGGAACAAGAGCGGCGTGCTCTCTTGATGAGCCCTGACCGTAGTTTGAACCGCCTATGATTATACCCTTGCCCTCAGCCTTGATTCTTTCAGGGAATGTCTCATCACATACGCCAAAGCAGTATTGTGAAAGGTGAGGAATGTTTGAACGGTAGGGGAGAATCTTTGCGCCGGCAGGCATAATGTGGTCAGTTGTGATGTTGTCACCAACCTTAAGAATTGCCTTTGCAGTGATTTCCTCAGGAAGCGGAGCAGTCTCAGGGAACGGCTTGATGTTAGGTCCTCTGAGTACCTCAACATTCTTAGCCTCCTCCTCAGATGCAGGAGCTTCGATCATATTGTCGTTTACAATGAACTTTTCTGGCATTTCTACTGACGGAGCCTCGCCAAGCTCACGTGGATCTGTGAGATAGCCTGTAAGAGCAGAAGCAGCCGCAACCTCAGGAGATACAAGATAAATTCCTGCATCCTTAGTGCCTGAACGTCCCTCAAAGTTTCTGTTGAAAGTTCTGAGTGAAACGCCGGCTGAGTTAGGTGACTGACCCATACCGATACACGGACCACACGCAGATTCAAGAATTCTTGCGCCTGCGTTAATCATATCTGAAAGTGCACCGTTAAGAGCAAGCATATTAAGTACCTGCTTTGAACCTGGAGCTATACAAAGTGAAACAGATGGGTCAACAGTCTTGCCCTTAAGGATAGCCGCAACCTTCATCATATCAACGTATGATGAGTTTGTGCAGGAGCCGATTGCAACCTGATCAACCTTAATCTTGCCGATTTCATCAGTAGTCTTAACCTTATCAGGCATATGAGGGCAGGCCGCCATAGGAGTAAGTGAGCAAAGGTCAATATCAATAACCTCGTCATAAATAGCATCAGCGTCAGGCTGAATTTCTGTCCAGTCCTCTTCACGTCCCTGCGCCTTAAGAAAAGCAAGCGTGATTTCGTCTGATGGGAAGATTGATGTCGTTGCACCAAGCTCAGCACCCATATTTGTAATAGTTGCTCTTTCGGGAACAGAGAGAGTCTTAACACCCTCACCGCCGTATTCAATAATCTTACCAACGCCGCCCTTAACGCTCATAATCCTGAGTACCTCAAGAATAACGTCTTTTGCAGATACCCAAGGCTTGAGATAACCTGTAAGGTTGATTCTCGTCATTTTCGGCATAGGGATATAATAAGTGCCGCCGCCCATAGCAACTGCAACGTCAAGTCCGCCTGAGCCCATTGCCAGCATACAGATACCGCCGCCAGTAGGTGTATGACTGTCAGAGCCTATTAAGGTTTTACCCGGGATACCGAATCTTTCAAGATGTACCTGATGGCAGATACCATTACCCGGTCGGCTGAAGTAAATTCCGTGTTTTTTTGTAACGCTCTGAATATAGCGGTGGTCATCCGCATTTTCAAAGCCTGTCTGTAGTGTGTTGTGGTCGATATAAGCTACTGATTTTTCAGTCTTAACTCTGTCAACGCCCATAGCCTCAAATTCAAGATAAGCCATAGTGCCTGTTGCATCCTGAGTAAGAGTCTGATCAATTCTAAGACCAATCTCAGTACCGACCTTCATTTCGCCTTCAACAAGGTGGGATTTAATAAGTTTTTGTGCTAAAGTAAGTCCCATTGATAAAAAATCCTCCTAATTGTTTATA
>JAFLSA010000163.1 GCA_022511185.1 Eubacterium sp. | reverse complement strand
CTTGTACCCAAATCAATTCCCAAATCATAACCGAACATAAAAACAATCCTTAAAAATTTTCATAAATAAAGTTATAAAATATGTTACTTTAAAAGTCTTAAGATGTCAAGAAATAAGATATTAACAATTATTTATCACTCAAATAAGCTATCCTCTTCTTTAAATAGAAAATGGACAAGTGCGCTGTAGCGCCTGCTCTTCTTATCATTTTCTACCATAAGCTTAATGGAATTCACGTTTCCAACGATAACTAAAAGGTTTTTTGCTCTTGTAAGTGCTGTGTAAAAAAGGTTTCTGTACGCAAGCTTCGTCGGTGTGCTTATAGTAGGAAGGACTACTGCATCAAACTCACTGCCCTGGCTTTTATGTACTGTCATTGCGTATGCAAGCTCTATCTCCTTGGCATTTTCAATACTGTACATAGCCTCACGGTCATCAAAACGAACGTTAATTATATCGTTAGCCTTGTCAATGCGTGTGAGTATTCCGATATCTCCGTTAAACACACCCGTGCCGTTATCGTCATTCTTAAACCATGGGACGTCATAGTTATTCTTTATCTGCATAACCTTATCGCCCTCACGCAGAACATATCCTCTGTTTTTAAGCTCTGCCTTATCCCTTGAGGGTGGATTGAGGATATTCTGAAGTAAAGCGTTAATATTTTCAGTGCCGACTTCACCCTTTCGGCTCGGGCAAAGCACCTGTATATCAGCAGTGTCAAAGCCGTAGCCTGCGGGAATACGCTTTGTAACGAGATTAACAATTTTCCTTGGAGCATTATATTTTGAATCTTCATTCAGAAGAAAGAAATCGGAGTTAATATCGCTGTTATCAAGAACGGGCATTTCACCCGATACAACTCTGTGAGCGTTTGAAACGATCATACTTTCCATCGCCTGACGGAAAATTTTATCAAGACTGACAACGCCGATTAAATCACTTTTAATCAAATCTGCAAGCACGTTGCCTGCGCCTACAGGCGGCAGCTGATCCTTATCGCCTACCATAATAAGCCTACACGAAAGCGGAAGTGCATCAAGAAGTGCTGAAAAAATCGTGACGTCAACCATTGAAAGCTCGTCAACGATTACCGCATCACATTCAAGCGGATTTCTTAAATTATGGACAAAGGTAGGCTCTGTTGCATCCTCTCGGTACTCAACCTCCAAAAGCCTATGGATAGTCTTTGCTTCAAAGCCTGTAAGCTCGCTCATTCTTTTAGCGGCTCGGCCTGTAGGTGCGGCAAGCGCAACGTCAAGTCCCCTGTTTTTCATAAGGGATATGATACCTTTTACTGTCGTTGTTTTACCTGTACCCGGTCCGCCTGTCAGTATCAGCATTCCCTTATTGACTGCAATTTCAATAGCCTGTCTCTGCTTTTCGTCAAAACGGATATTGTTAGCCGCCTCGAAGGCAAAAATCTCAGCAGTTGAAATATCCTTTTGCTGTGGTGGAAAACGCAGCATAACCTTTATTCTTTCAGCAATCGAGGACTCTGCTCTGTAGATTTCAGGAAGGAATAAAAAGTCCTTTCCGTCAATATTTTCCTGCACAAGCTGTTTTGCATCAATCGCATTGTCAATTGCAATTTCAACGTCGTCTTCACTGCAATCAAGCAGTGACATAGCAGGCTTTATAAGGCTGCTTCTCGGCAGGCAGGTGTGGCCGTTATTAAGATTGTACCTGACAACGTAGACAACGCCCGCCTGACTGCGATAATCAAATAGCGGTGCTTCTGCCATAGAAAAAGCAATCTCATCGGCTCGCTCAAAGGTAAAGCCGTTATTCTCCGACACGAAGGCATACGGATTTTCCGTAATAATATCAAGCGCATATGATTTGTAGAGATTATATGCCTGAAAAGCCTCCTGCTGATTAAGTCCCAAATCGGCAAGTCCGTTCATAACATCACGAGCGGCAAACTGCATTTTAAAATCCTGACTGATTTTTCTTGCCTTGACTTTGCTGATACCCTTGATTTCCGCCAAACGCTCAGGTTCATTTTCTATAACGTTAAACGTATCCGAGCCGAATTTTTCAACTATCTTAACGGCTGTTGCTTCACGCACACCTTTGATTATGCCGCCTGAGAGAAAACGAAGCATACCTGAGGCATCGGCAGGCAAAGTACGCTGAAGGCGGACTGCTTTAAACTGTCTGCCAAAGGACTGGTGCATAACCCATTCACCCTGAAAGACAGCTTCTTCACCGATAACAACACCACCTAAAACACCGACAACGGTAACGTACTCGTCACCTGCATCAACCTCAATCACAGCGAAGCCTGTTGAATCGTTCTGGTAGGTTATTTCTTCAATTGTGCCTGTTAAGTTTTCAAGCTCTTCTGACATAATTTTCACCAATACAATTGTATCATATTTAGATAAAAAATAAAAGGGTAATGATTTAGATTTCTAAATACAATTAGGCTTTTGAAAAAGATGCAGAATTTCGTTTTCTTGTAATTAGAGCTGTATATAGATACCGCCTAATTGCAAAAAACGGAAAGCACCAAAACAGGCGAGAGCTTCAAAATTCTCGCCTGTTTTGGTGCGGTTATGCGCTTTTTCAACAGCCTAAAAAGAGCAGGTCTTACGACCTGCTCTTAGTTTTTGGTTATTATAGATTACTCGTTGATAGCTGTAACAACGCCTGAACCTACTGTTCTACCACCCTCACGGATAGCGAAACGAAGACCCTCTTCAATAGCGATTGGAGTGATGAGCTCAACGTTCATTACTACGTTATCGCCAGGCATACACATCTCTGTGCCTTCCG
>JAFLSA010000162.1 GCA_022511185.1 Eubacterium sp. | reverse complement strand
ACAGTTTCAAAATTTGATGAGATTATTCCTATTGCGCTTGAAGAGCCTCTTAAGCCTAAAGACGATATCAATAAAACTAATGTCGTTGTTCAAAATAAAAAAACGCAGTCGTCTGTTATAACACAGTAGGTGAATTATGAATTATAATAAAGCAGAGTTTGAGCGTGCATACGGACTTCTTTCTCAACTGCCCGAAAGCAATGCGCCTGAAATAGCATTTGCAGGCAGGTCTAACGTAGGAAAAAGCTCATTATTAAACAAGCTCTTTAACAGAAAACAGCTTGCGAGAGTTAGTTCAGTACCGGGTAAAACGGTAACGATTAACTTTTATAACGTTGATGACGTTAAGTTTGTTGATTTACCCGGCTACGGCTATGCTAAAATCAGTAAGCAGGAGCTTAACCGCTTTTCCGATTTAATGGAAGGTTATTTTAAAACAGACAGGAATATCGCTTTAGTTGTTCAGCTTATTGATATGCGCCATCCGCTTACAAAGGATGATGAAGGTATGATAACCTTTATGAAGGAAATGGACATACCGTTTATCATTGTAATGACTAAGGCTGACAAGCTGAAGAAAAAGGCATATGAAGAAAGGCTCAACCTTTCAAAACAGGAGCTTGCCTTTGCAGGCGGCGTGCCTGTTGTTCCGTTTTCTGCAGTGACAGGACAGGGAATAAACGGAATTAAGAATTATATTGAAAATGCAATCAGTGATGTAGGAGGACTATAAATTATGGCAAAAACACCATTTGTTACTAAGGAGAAGGTCGAGGAGATTGCGAGCGTCTACCCAACACCATTTCACCTTTATGACGAAAAGGGAATCAGAGAAAACGTTGAGAATTTAAAAAAGGCATTTTCCTGGAATAAGGGATATAAGGAGTATTTTGCAGTAAAGGCTACCCCTAACCCTTATCTTATTAAAATTTTACAGGAGTACGGCTGTGGTTGTGACTGTTCGTCAAAAACTGAGCTTATGCTCTCAAGGACAATCGGCGCAACAGGTGATGACATTATGTTTTCGTCAAACGATACTCCGCTTGATGAATTTAAGTATTGCGACGATTTAGGCGGTATTATAAACCTTGACGATATTACTCATATCGAGGCTGTTGAAAAGGCTTGCGGTAAACTTCCTAAGAAAATGAGCTGCCGTTATAACCCGGGCGGTGTCTTCAAAATCACTAACGATATTATGGACAACCCGGGTGATGCTAAGTACGGTATGACTACAGAGCAGATTTTCAAGGCTTTTGAAATTATGAAGGAAAAGGGTGTTGAAGAGTTTGGTATCCATTCCTTCCTTTGCTCAAATACTGTTACAAACGAGTATTATCCAATGCTTGCAAAAATTCTCTTTGAGCTCGCAGTAGAGCTAAAAAACAAGGTCGGTGTCCATATTTCTTTCATCAACCTTTCCGGTGGTATTGGTATTCCGTACAGACCTGATCAGGAGCCTAACGATATTTTTGTTATCAGTGAGGGCGTAAGAAAGGCTTATGAGGAAACTCTTGTACCTGCCGGTATGGACGACGTTTCAATTTATACTGAGCTTGGCAGATATATGATGGGTCCATACGGCGCACTTGTTACTAAAGCAATTAACGAAAAGCATACGCATAAGGAATACATCGGCGTTGATGCCTGTGCGGCAAACCTTATGAGACCTGCTATTTACGGCGCATATCATCATATTACTGTGCTTGGCAAGGAAAATGAAAGCTGTGATATGAAGTACGACGTTACAGGTTCACTTTGTGAAAATTGCGATAAATTCGCAATTGACAGGATGCTGCCTAAGATTGATATGGGCGATTATCTCTTTATTCACGATGCAGGCGCACACGGCTTTTCCATGGGTTATAATTATAACGGAAAGCTCAAAAGCGCTGAAATTCTGCTTAAAGATGACGGCTCATTTAAGCTTATCAGAAGAGCAGAAACTCCAAAGGATTATTTTGCAACCCTTGACTGCTTTGATTTTTATGATGAATTAATTAAAGAGTAATTATTTTCTGTTGAAACTAAAAAATCCTCGATTGATTTCGGGGATTTTTCTTTACTTTCACAGTTTAGTGTGTTACAATATGATTGCACTAAAGGAGTGATTATATGAGCAGAAAATTACAGGACGATAATCTTGACTTTTTATTTAAGGCGGTTTTGTCGCTTGAAAATATGGACGAATGCTATGATTTTTTTGAGGATTTGTGCACAGTTCAGGAGTTAAAGGCAATCAGCCAGCGCATTGTAGTTGCAAAAATGCTTTCGGAAAAATCTGTTTATACTGATATCGTCAACGCTACAGGTGCATCAACTGCAACAATCAGCAGAGTAAACCGTTCACTTCAGTACGGCTGTGACGGTTATGACAAAATTTTTGAAAGAATAAGAAAGCAAGAAGAAAATGAGCAGTTATAAAACCTTTGCACAGTTTTATGATGATTTAACTGAAAACGTAGATTATAAAGTTAGAAGTGAGTACATTTCTAACTTTTTTTCTGATTGCAATAAAAAGAGCGTAAAGCTCCTTGATTTAGCTTGCGGAACGGGTACTTTCAGCAAACTTTTCAGTGATATGGGATATTCGGTAACAGGCATAGATATTTCTGAGGAAATGCTCACCGTTGCTGAAGAAAAATGTTTTGGAAAAGTCAATTTTTTAAAAGGTGATATCACTGATTTTTCATTGCCTGATAAGTATGAATTTTGTATCTGCGCACTTGACAGCATCAATCATC
Organism: Eubacterium sp.; assembly: GCA_022511185.1. GTDB lineage: Bacteria > Bacillota > Clostridia > Oscillospirales > Acutalibacteraceae > Eubacterium_R. The sequence continues at coordinate 55 of JAFLSA010000162.1, read as the reverse complement.
TTAACGGTATTGATGACGTTAAAAAATGCTTTAAGTGTGTTTATAACTCACTTGA
>JAFLSA010000161.1 GCA_022511185.1 Eubacterium sp. | reverse complement strand
TCCTGATTTTTCCAGTCAAGATAGTTCATCTGAATCTGTGCAAAATCCCATTTGTGTGCCGCAACGATTTCTCTTAATGCCTCAACAGTTCCATGAAAAGAAAAGCCAATATTTTTTATTTGTCCGCTCTCTTTCTTTTTTAAGAGAAAATCATATGCGCCAAACTTTTCGCACTTATCAAAACTGTCTTTGTTAAGTGAGTGAAGAAGGTAAAAATCGAAGTAGGTGTGGCCTGTTCTATCAAGCTGTTTCTGGAAAACCTTTTCCATATCAGCCTTTTTCGGACACAACCAAATCGGCAATTTATCTGCAAGAAAATAACTCTCTCTCGGATATTTCTTTAAAGCAGAGCCGATAAATTTTTCACTCTTTCCTACATGGTACATATAGGCAGTATCAAAATAATTAACGCCGTTTTCATAAGCAAGGTCAACAAGCTCCTGTGCTTTCTGATAATTAATCATCGGGTTTGCTTCACGCTTAAGAGGAGTTTTACAAGGCAGTCTCATAGTGCCTAAGCCTAAAAGTGAAACCTCAGTATCCTTAAATTTTCTTTTATCAACCATAATAATTTCCATAGCCTTTCTGTCCACAAATATTCCATTAGAAATCACTCACGCCTTATATGTGGGCAGATAAGGCGTATAATGGAAATTTAGCCATCTCAAAATTATGCCATTGGCAAATTTTGAGGGCAATATAATTTGTAAAAGTGTGATTTTTCACACTTTTACTCCATTGTCCAGGTAACACCCTGCGGTGTATCCTTCAATATAATTCCTCTGCTCTTTAAATCGTCACGAATTTTATCAGCAGTTGCCCAGTCCTTGTTTGCTCTCGCCTCCTGTCTCTTTGCAATAAGCTCCTCAATTTCGGCGTCAAGGTCGTTTGACTTTCTGTTGTATAGAATACCAAGCACGTCGCAAAGCTCATCAAACACTTTTGCCGCTGTCTGACATACGTTAACAGACACTTCCTTATCAAGTATCTTTGTGTTAATATCCTTAACAAGCTCAAATATCGCCGCTACACCGTCAGCAGTATTAAGATCATCATCCATAGCTGTAATAAACTGCTCTCTACGGCTGTTTAAAAGGTCGATAAGCTCGTTGTCATCCTCTATGTCTTTAGCATTCTTAATAGCAAAATCAAGGCTTTCACGGCAGGTGTAGAGCCTGTCAAGCGCCGACTTGCACTGCTCAATGATTTCAAGATTATAGTTAATCGGTGAACGGTAATGAGAGGAAATAAGAAAATAGCGTATTACCTCATATCCGTAAACCTCAGCAATTTCACGAACTGTTTTGAAATTGCCGAGCGATTTGCTCATTTTTACGTTGTCAACGTTTATGTAGCCGTTGTGCATCCAGTACTTTGCAAACGTACAGCCGTTTGCGCATTCGCTCTGTGCAATCTCATTTTCATGGTGCGGGAAAATTAAATCCTGACCGCCGCAGTGAATATCAATCGTTTCACCAAGATAACGTCTGTTCATTGCTGAACATTCGATATGCCAGCCGGGTCTGCCCTTGCCCCAAGGTGAATCCCAATAAGGTTCACCTTCTTTAGCTGCTTTCCAGAGTGCAAAATCGAGCGGATCTTCCTTCTTTTCACCAATTGCAATTCTTGCGCCGGACTGTAAATCCTCAATCGGCTGGTGGCTAAGCTTGCCGTATTCCTTGAATTTCAGCGTTCTGAAATAAACGTCGCCGTCAACGGCATAAGCATATCCCTTTTCTTCAAGAGATTTAATTATATTTATAATTTCATCTATATTTTCAGTAGCTAACGGATGAACCGTTGCATCCTTGAAATTTAATCCGTGAGCATCCGTCCAGAATTCCTCGATGTACTTTTTTGAAACTTCCTCAAAGGTGATACCCTCTTCATTTGCTCTTTTAATAATTTTATCATCAACGTCGGTAAAGTTCTGAACAAACTTAACGTTCATACCGCGGTATTCCATATACCTTCTAAGCACGTCAAAAACACAGAGAGGTCTTGCATTTCCGATGTGGATAAAATTATATACAGTCGGTCCGCACGCGTAAATCTTTACCTCATTTTCATCAATAGGGATAAATTCCTCTTTCTGACGTGACATTGTGTTATAAATTCTCATTTCAAGGACTCCTTTAAAGTTTTGATTTCTTCTTCTAATTCCTTAATCTTTAATTGATTATTTTCAATTGCATTCATAACAGGATCGGGGATATCAATCTGGTCAAGATCGTCAACCCTTTCCCCATCAATTCTGACAACCCTACCGGGTACACCGACAACCGTGCAGTTAGGCTCGATATCTTTAACAACAACTGCACCTGCGGCAATCTTGGCATTCCTGCCAATCGTAATAGGTCCAAGCACCTTTGCGCCTGATCCTATCATAACGCCGCTTTCAATAGTTGGGTGACGCTTGCCTATATCCTTGCCTGTACCGCCAAGAGTAACACCCTGATAAATCATTACGTCGTCGCCGATTTCAGTTGTTTCACCGATTACGATTCCGCTTCCGTGATCAATGCAAACACGTCTTCCGATTTTAGCACCGGGATGAATTTCAATACCTGTTTTATGCGCAGAACGCTGGCTGATATATCTTGCAATAAACGGCATATTATGACGCAGAAACCAGTTAGCCTTCTTATGACTTCTGAGTGCTTTAAAACCTGGATAAAGCAAAATTATTTCTAAGGCACTTCTTGCTGCCGGGTCATGATTCATAAAACTCTTTATATCTTCCCTATAAGAGTCAAACATATACTCACTCTCCCTTCAAATTAAAAAATGCCCCTGTCAATGACAGAGGCAATGTAATACTGCGGTTCCACTCTTGTTTATACTCAGCTACTATAAATAGCTTTAGCCTTTAACGGAGCTGACCGACT
>JAFLSA010000160.1 GCA_022511185.1 Eubacterium sp. | reverse complement strand
TGCCAGTGCCATATAAGGATCAACATTCATAAGTGATGAAGTGATTTCACCAAAATGCTTGCCGTTTACGCCCTGAGCAATGAAATCAACAGCGTTCTTAAGCGTGCCGTTATTATTAAGATACTGCATCGGATTATAGCCGTTTCTCTTGAGCTGCTCAACTTCAGGTGTTGTCATACCGAAGATGAAGATATTATCCTCGCCTACAGCGTCGAAAATCTCAACGTTTGCGCCGTCCATTGTGCCGAGAGTAACTGCACCGTTAAGCATAAGCTTCATATTGCCCGTGCCTGATGCCTCAGTACCTGCAAGTGAAATCTGCTCTGAAATATCAGCCGCCGGCATAAGAGCCTCAGCAAGAGATACGTTGTAATCCTCCATAAATACGACCTTGATTTTGCCCTTAACATCAGGGTCGTTATTAATTAACTTTGAAAGCGCATCAATAAGCTCGATAATCTTTTTTGCCATAAAGTAGCCGGGAGCCGCCTTTGAAGCAAAGATATATGTTTTCGGCTCAAAGTCCATATTAGGATTAGCCTTTAACATCTGATACTCGGCAATGATATTGAGTACGTTAAGCTGCTGCCTCTTGTACTCGTGAAGTCTCTTAACCTGTACATCAAAGATTGAGTCAGGGTCAAGCTCAGCACCGGTTCTCTTTTTAACAATTTCTGCAAAGCGGATTTTATTTGCGTGCTTGATTTCGGTAAGTCTGTCAAGCACCTGCTTATCATCTTTAAAGTCACGAAGCTTTAAAAGCTCGTCACTCTTTGTGATGAATCCGTCACCGATAAGCTCTGTGATAAACTTAGTAAGCTCAGGGTTTGCCTGGCAAATCCAACGTCTGAAAGCAATACCATTGGTTACATTCTTAAACTTATCAGGTGTAATTGTATAAAAATCGTTGAATACTGTATCCTTAAGAATTTCGGAATGAAGTGCAGACACGCCGTTGACGGAATGTGAGCCTGCAACGCAGAGATTAGCCATTCTGACAACACCGTTTGAAAAGATTGCCATTCTCTCAACCTTGTCTGCATCGTGAGTTGTGCCCCAGACATATGCACGGAAGCGGTTGTCGATTTCCTTAGTAATATCGTATATACGAGGAAGAAGTCTCTTGTAAAGCTCTTCGCTCCAGCACTCAAGCGCTTCTTTCATAACGGTATGGTTTGTGTAAGCAACCGTTCTTGTAACGATGCTCCAAGCTGCATCCCAGTCATAGCCGCACTCATCAAGCATAATTCTCATAAGCTCAGGAATAGCCATTGTAGGATGTGTATCGTTAATGTGGATTGCAACCTTGTCAGGGAGATTATCAAGCGTGCCGTATTTCGTTAAATGGCGCTGAATGATATCCTGAATTGAAGCTGAAACAAGGAAATACTGCTGGCGAAGTCTGAGTGATTTACCCTCCGGAGCATTATCAGCCGGATAAAGCATTTTAGAAATAGCCTCTGCCATAGCAGACTGCTCAAGAGCCTTGATATATTTACCCTCATTAAACGTAATCATATCAAATTCAGGCTTTTTTGATGCCCACAGACGAAGCCTTGAAACGCCCTTACCCTTACCTGAAACGTACATATCGTAAGGTACTGCTTTAACGGTATTGCAATCTCTGTGCTCAACGTGGTGATAATTGCCGTCCCAGCTTTCTTCAATCCAGCCCTCAAACTTAACCTCAACAGTTCTCTCTTTACGTGGAATAAGCCATACGTCTCCACCCGGAAGCCAGAAATCAGGAAGCTCTGTTTGCCAGCCGTCAACAAGCTTTTGCTTGAAAATGCCTGCCTCATAGCGGATTGAATAACCCATTGATTTAAAGCCTGTTGTTGCAAGTCCGTCAAGATAGCAGGCAGCAAGTCTGCCGAGACCGCCGTTGCCGAGACCTGCATCAGGTTCCTCGTCATAAAGCCTTTCAAGCTTAATGTCAAAGGACTTAAGCGCCTCAGCAAAGGTTTCTGTAAGCTCTAAATTATAAAGATTATTTTTAAGTGAACGACCCATAAGAAATTCCATACAAAGATAATAAATTTCTTTTGAATCCTGTCCCTCTGCCTCGTTTCTGAATTCACTGTTCATCTCTGAAAGCATATCGCGCACTATCATTGCAACAGCTTTATAATACTGCTCGTTCGTTGCAACAGTAGTATCTACTCCAAAGAAATGGCTGAGCTTATCTCTGATGGCTTTCTTAGCCTGTGCAACAGTCATTTTTTTCATACAAATCCTCCAAATCATCTCAAAAAAATAATTGATATATTAGTTTGCTTTGTTCATTATATACTAAAATTTGTATTTTTGCAACACTAATATAAATAATCGTTGTTATTTATTCTTTCCTCGTTTGAGGAATTTAGCAAACACAAGATTTACAAGCTCCATAATCGGCTTGATATTAACAAAAAGCATCACTGCAAAGAGGGCAGCCTCAATCACATAAAGCATAATACCCTTTTCAAGATAAAGCATAAGAGCGCTTTGTGTGATAAGAATTAACGTTTCAAGTATCATAAACGGAAGCTTGAAATTGATTTTTACATACTTTCTTGTATTCGTACCTCTTGTGATAAATACAACAAGGAAGGATAAAACTGTTGCAATAGCGGCGCCGTTTGCACCGAATTTCGGTATCATAAGAAGTCCTAAAAGAACGTTCGCAACTGCACCTGATGATGCTGTGAGAAGTGACATAAGTGATTTCTTTTCAGCCATATAGACAGATGCAAGGAAATTGACTATGCAGGAATACGATGTGGCGATAATGAGAATCGGCACATATTTCCACGATTCATAGAAAGACTGTGAAACGAGAATTTTTGTAATAAACTGACAGAAAAGTATGAGCGCTGATGCAACGGCAAATACGCCGCCGCTGTATAC
>JAFLSA010000016.1 GCA_022511185.1 Eubacterium sp. | reverse complement strand
TCAAACATAAACAGGCTTTGCGTAATTTCGCCCTTAGTATTTTTTACGTTGATTACCTGGTTGCCGTAGCCGTCAACCTCATCAGACCCTGCTTGGAAAAGACAGTGCGGATATTTTTCAGATGAATAAAAATCGGAAATTTCCTCACGGGTGTAGTATGAATAAGCCTCTGTATCGTGGTTGCCGAAAACAGGGCACCAGTAAATGCCGAGCTTTTCCATTAATTCTGCAAAGAGCTTTGCGCTGTTTTTGTTATTGAATGTACCTGCCTGAAACGGAACGGGATAAGCAATATCACCCGTTACAACGACTAAATCAGGCTTTTCTTCAGTCAGCATTGCAGAAACTGCATTTATCGCCATTGAGTCCTTTTTGATACTCATAAAGCCGCCGCCGATATGTACGTCAGTAAGCTGAACGATTTTGAAATCATCGTCAGTTGTAAAAGCATAAAAACCGTTGTCCTCAAGCACAGGCTCAAGCTGTTTTTCAAAGTTCACGGTATCAATCGTCTGTATGAAATTGCCGTTTGATTTCAGCCCGATTGCTGAAACAGATGCAAGTATTCCGCATAGCAGAGCAAGAACTAAAATTATTATAATCAGTATTTTAATAAAAATTTTAAAACGCTCTTTGTGTGTTCTTTTCATCTTTGTTTTTTCGCTCATATATTTATTCTCCTTTAATTATTTATCAGATATTTTGCCTCTTGAATAACTGATTTTATTGCACTGACGGCAACGGTAATTCCGATTAAAACAGCGATTACTCCGTCAATTGCATAGTTGACCCTTGGCGTCAGCGAAAAGCCGAGAAACGCCGCAAGCGTTATGGCGCTGTCAAGAAAGCTGTCAATTATCAGCGCCTTAAACACGGGCGACGATTGCTTTTTGTTAATGAGAATATAAACAATTCCCATAAAAATTTTTACAAAAATTGTTATAGCAACAAGCAGTGCATATTTTTTTGAATAAGAAATTGCAGTCGGATACATCAGCCTTTCAACGCCGTTATATGCAAAATAAAGGCCGATAGCAGTTATAATAATGCCGATTAAAAATGAAGCAAGCGACTGAACTCTTTTGCTCCTTCTCTCGTCAAGCTTAAGTATGACAATAAAGCCAACAAGCGCAACTGCACAGGAAAGTGTGTCAGTTAAATTGTTTATGGCATCACAGTAAATGGACAGCGAATTTGAGCTTATTGAAATGTACAGCTTAACTAAAAATAAAACAAAATTTGCCGTAAGTCCAAAAACGGCAGTTTTTATACCGAGCTTTCCCAAATCCAACCTCACAAAAAAATCAACGATTATACGAATTAATTATATCATACCATTTCATAAATATAAATGAAAATAATGCACAAAATAAAACAGGTGATTTTATGGAATTTGTTTATATAATTGTGCTTTCGTTAGTATCAGTTGCTATTCTTTTTATTTTAACAAAGTTGATAGGCTTCAGGCAGATAAGTGAAATGAGCTTTTTTGACTACGTTGTGGGAATTTCTATCGGCTCAATCGCCGCCGAAATGGCAACTAATATTGATATTGAATGGTGGAAGGGTACTACAGCAATGGTCATTTATGCTGTGGTCGGTATACTCTTTTCCGTTCTTTCTCAAAAAAGCACGAAGATGCGAAAGATGATTTCAGGCAAGCCGATTATCCTTATAGATAACGGTAAAATAATCAGAAGTAATTTGAAAAAAGCACGAATTGAAATTAACGACCTTTTGACAAGTGCAAGGGGTAACGGCTATTTTAATCTGTCCGATATTGATTATGCAATAATGGAAACTACGGGTAAAATCAGCTTTCTCCCCGTTCCGCTTAAAAGACAGCTTAACCCCAAGGATTTTAATTTTGCACCTGAAAAAGAGGGGCTTTGCATCAACGTAATCATTGACGGTCATATAATGGAAGAGGATTTGCCAAACGCAAAAATCAGCAGAGAAGAGCTTGAAAGGCAGATAAGAAATCAGGGCAAAAGAGTGGAGAACATTATGCTCGCAACGGTTGATTTGAAAAAACAGTTGACATTGTATGAGAAGTAGAATATAATGCTCATATGAACAATTATTCATATGAGGTACATACTATGGAAGGGAACGAAATGCTTGACAATGAACTATATGATGAGCTCTTCTATGATTTAGCGGATTTGTTCAAGGTATTTTCAGACTCAACGAGGATACGCATTCTTGTCGCACTTTTTGAGGGCGAGCTTTGCGTGGGCGAAATTGCGCAAAAGCTTGAGATGAGCCAGACGGCAATATCCCACCAATTAAGAGTGCTTAAACAAAATCATCTTATCAAATACAGGCGACAGGGCAAGAGTATGATTTATTCGCTTGCTGACGACCACGTAAAAACTATTATTAATTGTGCTGCAGAGCACGTGGAGGAATAACTATGGAAGAAAAACATAAACATAACGATTGCTGCTGCTGTGAGCAGGAAAATCACGAACAAGAGCATAAGAATAACGATTGTTGTTGTGAACACGAGCATAAACACGATGACGGCTGCGGCTGCGGCTGTGGTTGCGGCTGCGAGCACGAAGAGCTTGACAAAAAGGACTTTGCCTTTAAGGTAGCAGCAGGCGGCATACTGCTTGTTATCGGCTACATATTAAGCGAGCTTTGCGAAAGAGGAATAATAAATATTCCGAGCTTTATTTATCTTATTTGCTTTGGTTTATCATATCTTATTGTCGGCTTTTCAATTATCAAAGAGGCTGTTGAGGGAATAACCCACGGCGATATATTCAATGAAAATTTCCTTATGAGTATTGCATCACTCGGTGCATTTGCAGTGGGCGAATATACAGAGGGATGTGCCGTAGTATTCCTCTTTACAATAGGTGAATTTTTGCAAAGCCTTGCCGTGCAAAGAAGCAGAAAATCAATCAGGAATATGCTTGAGCTTAAGCCTGAAGAAGTCACGGTTCTTCGTGACGGCAAGGAGATTATCGTTGAGCCTCACGAGGTAAGCATAGGTGACCTTATGATTATCAAGCCGGGTGAAAAGCTTGACGTTGACGGCGTGATAGTCGAGGGCAGTGCAGAGGTTGATATGAAGGCTCTTACAGGTGAGTCAATTCCTGTTTCAAAGTCGGCAGGTGACGAGATACTTGCAGGCTCGGTAAACGTTGACGGAGCAATTACAGTAAGGGCGACTAAGGAATACAAGGACTCAACCGTTGCAAAAATTCTCGATATGCTCGAGGACGCTGAGGACAAAAAGAGCAGTGCGGAAAACTTTATCAGGCGTTTTGCAAGAATTTATACGCCGATCGTATGTCTTGTCGCACTTCTTATGATTCTTATTCCGCCGATTTTCTTTGGCGGTGAGTGGAAGGAATGGATATACAGGGGTCTTTCGGCACTCGTTGTTTCTTGTCCGTGTGCGCTTGTTATCTCAATTCCGCTCAGCTTTTTCGGTGGTATCGGAGCTTGCTCAAAAGAGGGTATTCTCATCAAGGGCGGCAACTACCTTGAAGCACTTGCAAAGACAGATACAGGCGTATTTGACAAGACAGGTACAATTACAAGCGGTAAATTTGAGTACGTAAACTGTGAGTGCTATCATTGCCATTGCAGTGATAATCAGCACCGTGAGCTTTTAAAAATTATTTCAGCGTGTGAGAGGTATTCTACTCATCCGCTTGCAAAATCAATTAACCTTGCCTTCGGTCACTATGCCGAGGAGTGCGAAGTCAAGGATGCGAAAAACTACGCAGGCAAGGGTGTTTCTGCCGTTGTTGACGGCGTTAAGTATTATGTCGGAAATGAGAAGCTGATGAAGGAAATCGGTATTGATTTTGTGGAAACAAAATGTATCGGAACAGCGGTTTACTGCGCAAGCGAAACGGAGTTTAAGGGCGATATCGTTTTTGCTGATATAATCAAGCAGGACAGCAAGGAGGCACTTGCAGACCTTCATAAGCTCGGTATCGAGCATACTGTAATGCTCACGGGTGACAAGGAGTATATTGCAGAGGATATCGCAAAAAAGGCAGGTATCGACACTGTTTATGCAAGGCTTATGCCTGATGAAAAGGTGGCAAAGGTCAAGGAGCTTCAGGAGAGCGGAAAATCAGTTCTTTATACAGGCGACGGCATAAATGACGCACCTGTTCTTGCTCAGGCGGATCTGGGTATTGCTATGGGTGCTGTCGGCTCAGATGTTGCGATTGAAGCGTCCGATATGGTCATTATGGGTGACTCGCTTTCAAAAATTCCTGTCGGACGAAGAATTGCTAAAAAGACACTTCGTATTGTTCGACAGAATATCACCTTTTCACTTGTGGTTAAAATACTTATCATCATCGGCTGTGCCGTGGGCATATTTGATGAAAACGCAATGTGGCTCGCCGTTTTCGGTGACGTGGGCGTCTGCCTGATAGCAATCGCAAATTCAATGCGCACGCTTATTGTTAAAAAGAAAAGATAAAAAATTTCAGCGGCGGGGTGAGAAACATCCCGCCGCTCTTGACTTAACACACAAAATTAAGCTATAATTATTCAGGGTGATGGTATGTACAGCATTGTTTTTGCTTTAATTGACATCATAAAAAGCATTAATGCCACCGACATATTTCTCTATGTAGTAGAAATTATTTTATATATAGCTTCATTAGTGCTTTCTGTTATCTGCACAAAGCGGTGTGAGGAATTTTATCAAAAGGATAAAAAAATTTCTATGCTCTTAACTGTCATTTTTCCGTTATGGACAGGAATAGGAAATATAGTATACATAAAACAGGTGCTAAAAACCGCGCCCAAAACCTGCAACAAATGCGGATTTGTTACTCAGGCTCGTTATACGGTTTGCAGAAATTGTAAGTCCGTCAACGATTTTACGTCATCAGATGAGCGTATCCCTAAAATTTCAGAAGCGTTTAAAAATAAAATTCTGCCGTTTGCGGTAGGCGCAATCGTGACTGGTGCAGTTGCTATGATTATTCGTTTTATAACAAATTTTTCTTAACACGAAATAACTAAAACAACAGGAGACAGATTATGGCTTTTAGTCCGTTATTTATTTTAGAGGTCGTTATCCTCTTTTCATTTATAGTCACAGGCATATTTATGTTTGTGCCGAAGAAGGATGAAACAGTACATAAAATATTTTTTGCGCTTGCAATTATGCTTGGTATACTTGTGACGGTTATTGATGCAACGTCTATGCCGTTAGATTTCGCCGTGCAGATAATAATGGCGTGGCTCGGACTTGTTCCGTCGGCAGTGGCGGTAATAATTGCCGTTGCAAAAGGCAAGCCGAACACACTTTCAAAGTTCCTGGTGCTATTAACAACCGTTTACGGCGCACTTGGATATCTCGTAATATTTTAAAAAATTAACCGACGGATTGTCCGTCGGTTTTTTTGTATATTAAATGATTTCAGCACGGTTATACGCTTTTGTTGTTAAGAACAAAATCTATGATCACCGATTACTTTTATAACAGGTCGTGAGAGCATAAAGGAGTTAGACGTCTTTTTAGGATTATAATAATATATTGCTCCGCCTGACGGGTCCCAGCCGTTGAGTGCATCAATTGCCGCACGTCTTGCGGAATCGGCAATCGCCGAATACCAGTTAGAATCGTATACGCAGGAAAATGCGCCGTTCTGATAAATAACACCGCTGATTGAATCGGGGAAGGACGGATGCTTAACTCGGTTTAAAACTACTGCACCCACGGCAACCTGACCCTCATAGCTTTCACCTCTTGCCTCTGCGCTGATAAGTTTACCTAAAAGCTCAACGTCAGAGTTTGAGTATCCCGTACTGTTTGATGAGCTGCTGCCGCCAAGACCTAAATAAAGGAGTGTCTGATTGCCGCATATACCGTCGGCAGTGATACCGCAGTTTCGCTGAAAGGCTGTTACTGCCGCCTTAGTCTGCTGTCCGTAGATGCCGTCAATAGAGCCGTAGTAATATCCTAGGGAAGCAAGCTTTTGCTGAATTGTTCTGACCTCTGAGCCTGTCGAGCCGAGCCTTGACACAGCGTATGACGAGCTCTCTGAGTTATCGGATATTGCAAGGTAGGTGACACCGCCGATAGCCGTCACTCCCACAATAATTGCAAGCGCAATTAAAACGGCAATGAAATTTTTAAATGCTTTATATACTGTCATATGAATCTCCCTCTATATAAATGTATTAATCAGAAAAGATATGGCAAAGCCTGCCAAGGCGAACAAAGCAGAGTTTATAACAATGTGGATAATTCTCCTTTTGCTTACTTTTACCTTTGGCGGCTTCTGGGCAATAGTGGCGAGAGCCTCTGCCTCCTTTTGTAGTTTTTTCCTATCTTCGTTTTTATATTCCGGTTTAACGAAAAAAATTATTTTTTCAAAATACGGATTTTCAGTATTCGTCACTTCTAAAATCTGTTTATTGACACCCTTTATCATTTTTTGGCTTATTCCTTTCATTTTTATACAATTAGTGTAGGATTTTTAGGGTGCAAATATACTAAAATATTTTTGTAGAATTTTGTGAAATATTTCAAATAAATTTTACTTGACAAGTATTTTTTATAACCAAAAGTATATTTATTGAAAAGCTGTTTCTTGTGGAAAACTGTGTGGAAAATGTTAAAAACTACGCATAATTCCCCTGTATTTAGTGCTTTTTTAATTGTTGAAAACTTAAAACGGGGTAAATTTTTTAAGATTTCATAAGTTTACACATAGTTTTCAACATTTTTAAATATTACAAAATTGAAATAATTTTTTGTACAAATTGCCCTTTTTTACTTTCACTATTGACAAAAAAATGTTATACTCTCAGTAGGCAAAGCAAACCAAATCCAAACCGTGTTCGGATTTGATTTACTTTGCCTCGGGTTTACCATATATGAAATAGGAGAATTTACAGAAATTGACGGTTGAATATATCGGTAATGATATTGTATTAAATGGTGTCAGATGCCTTGATTTGGATTTGACGCTTGACTGCGGGCAGGCGTTTCGCTGGGAGAAGCAGGCAGACGACAGCTGGAGCGGTGTTGTCAAGGGCGTATTCCTTAATATATCAAAGAATAACGACACCGTAATTTTGAAAAATACTACTAAAGAAAATTTTGAAAATATCTGGCTTGATTATTTTGATTTTAACAAAGATTACGTTAAAATCTGCAATACGCTAAAAAAAGACAAGCTTTTGGCGCCGACCGTTGATGAGTATTACGGAATAAGAATACTTAATCAGGACAGCTGGGAGGCGCTGTGCTCCTTCGTTATCAGCCAGCAGAATAACATTAAGCGAATTAAAGGAATTATAAACAGGCTTTGCAGAGCGTACGGAGATGAAATCTGTGACGGATTTTATTCCTTTCCGTCAGCCCAAAGGCTCAGCAAACTCACAGTTGAGGATTTTGAAGCACTCGGCACAGGCTACCGTGCAAAATATCTTGAACGGCTTTCAAAGGATGTTGCAAGGGGTAAAATAGATTTAAAAAAAATAAAGGCTCTTTCTCTCGACGAGGCAAGAAAAGAGCTTCTTAATATCTTCGGCGTCGGCATCAAGGTTGCTAATTGCGCACTGCTTTTCGGTTTCGGCTTTTATGATGCATTTCCCGTTGACGTTTGGATGAAAAGGGTTATGGAATATTACCCGAACGGTCTGCCTGAATGCTTTAACGGCATCGGCGGTATTGCCCAGCAGTATCTTTTCCACTGGGCAAGAAATAATTTATAATCATTTATATAAGGACTTTATTATGCAAAAATTATTTGTTGATTTTATTCCGCAGGGGAAGGTTGCTCTTGATGAGGAGCAGTCACGCCATATTGCAAAATCACTTCGTATGCGTGTTGGTGATATGCTCACGCTCACTTGTGGTGACGGCGATGATTACGGCTGTATTATTGATGAAATAAATGCAGGACAGGTAATGCTCAGCGTTTGCTACAAGCAGGCAAATGAGAGCGAGCCGTCTGTTAAAGTTACGCTGTTTCAGGGTGTGCCGAAGGGCGACAAAATGGAGGATATAATCCAGAAGTGTACGGAGCTTGGCATAGCGTCAATTAAGCCTGTTCTGACTCGTCGCTCTGTCAGCAGACCGGACGAAAAGTCGGCTAAGAAGAAAAATGCAAGGTATCAGAAAATTGCACTTGAAGCAGCTCAGCAAAGCGGCAGGGGAATAGTCCCTGAAATCTGTGAAATGGAAACGCTCACAGAGGCAGTAAAAAAAGACAAAAGTGAATTGAAAATTTTGTTTTACGAGGGTGGCGGAGAACCGCTCAGCAAAATTATTGATAAGGATATAAAATCAGTATCAATTTATATCGGCCCCGAAGGCGGGTTTGGGGAAAGCGAAGTTGAACTGATAAAAAACAGTGGCGGTACGGTAGCAACCTTAGGCAAAAGAATTCTTAGAACACAGACGGCACCCATAGCTGCTCTCACCGGGGTAATGCTTTTAACAGGTAATCTTGAATAAAAACACAAAAAAGAGGAACGGATTTCCGTTCCTCTTTAGTATTATATTTATTATTTAAAACATTTTGATAAGCTTTGCGTAATCCTTTGCGTTGATATATCCGTCTGTTACAACGTCGATATATTCACAGTAGTTATCGTCAGCTTCATTTGCGTTGATGCAGTCACTGAAGAGTACCGTAAAGCTATCGCCACAGACCGGACAACTGATTGTTGCGACATCATTCTCAAAGTTTACAAGCTCATATGAGTGATCGTCACGCCAGATGATATAAACCTGCATATCTCGAGTAACGTTAGTAACCTCCTCACTCCAGCCGTCAAATGCCTTGCAGGTCGGTGTCTGTGGAAGTGAAGGAATTCTCGCATTGCCTCCGGCTTCAACAAAGCTTACGTTTATAAGCTCGGTCATATCCTCCGCTGTGTAGAAGCTTACCTGGAAGAAGTCTCTTGACACATCAATGTGAACAGACATATCCTCACTGTTTGGAAGATTTGTTGAATATGTGTAATCAACACCATTGTCAATATCATTTACATTATAAGCCAAAAATTCGCCGAGTGAATAGCCGAAGAAGTCGCCGTCGTCAAGTGATGTTGAAGTAATGCGGGAGCTGTTTTCAACATCAAAAGGAATAACTATTTCAACACCATTGAGTCTTGCCTGAGCAGTTGTGGTTTGATCTCCGATAGCAGGAGCAACAACTGATTCAAGTGCGGTATTATTACTCAAATCAAGTGCAGTCAGGTGATTTGCCGAGCAGGTGAATTCCTGCAAGCGAGTGTTTTTAGAAACGTCAAGTACAGTAAGCTCGTTCTGGTCACATCTGAAATCCGTCAGATTTACAAGAGCTGAAACATCAATGTTTTCAAGTTTATTTGCATAGCAGTGAAGCATATTGAGTGAGCTAAGCGAACCAAACGTTAATGAAGTAAGCAGATTACTTGAGCAGTTGAGCGTAACAAGCCTTGAATTTTTGGAAACGTCAAGGCTCGTTAATTTATTACCCATACAGGTGAGTGACGTAAGATTAACGAGTGCAGAAACGTCAAGCTCTTCAAGATTAACTGCACCGCACCTTAAAACTGTAAGAGAGCCTGCAAAATACTCAATACCCTTAAGCGTTTTGATAGAGTCATTATCATCCGTCATACCCGGTATTGACATAAGGCTTACGTTTCTCTCAGCAGTACTCAGGTAACCGTCGCGGTTGCTGTCGTATCTTTCAGAAATCATTGACCTGAAATTATAGTCGGTAAAATTGCTTGCATCAATCGCAACCAAGTCATCACCGAAGGCTGTAAAGCTAAAGCTGATACAGCCCAACAGTATGATGATTGAAAGGGAGAGGGATAAATATTTTTTAATATTTTTATTCATATTCTCCCTCCTAAGCCCTTGTAATTGTAAGTTCAACTGATGCTGATGCGGTTGAGCCGTCAGCATTTGTAACCGTACAAGTAATTGTTGTGGTATTTGATGCCACTGCTTTACCAAGGGTTGTTATTCTTATTGCACCGTCATCATCTATTGTAATACGTGTGGCTGCAGATGATGTGTAGCTTACGCTTGTAATTGCGTTTGCATTTTCAGGTGTCGGAATATAACCGAATATAAGATCTTTGAAGTTTGTGTATGAACCGCCGCAGGAAATTACAAGTGAATCTTTCACAACCTCACCGTTTGCAGTAAGCTGAATTGACGTTGCCGGAATTATTTTATCAATAACGCTGAAGTCATACGTCTTAACAGTTTCCCTGTCATAGTCGTCAACAACTGTAACAGTTACCGTGATTGAGCCGCTTTCAACGGTCTTTGCAAGCGAGATTGTATAACCATTAACCTGAGCTGCAACACCGTTTTCATCCGAAGTTGTGATAAGGGTGGACTTAACCATTGCGCCTTCACCAAGCGTTACGTCAAGCGTTGCAAGGCCGTTTTCATCTGTCTGAATCAAAGCTCCGCTTTCAACAACCTCACCGTTTTGTGAAATCGTGATAACCGGGGAGATGAACTCGTGGCCCTCAAGAGCAGTCATTGCCTCTGTTAATTTCGTACATACTTCATCAATTTCAGCCTGAGATGCTAAAACGTTGTTGTAAACAACTAACGCATTTTCATACGCACTCTTAAACGCTGTGCCGTAGTCATAAGCATAGTCCATATAATTTATAGCCCCGGCAGCAGCTATAGCCGCCTGAAGCGCTGTAGTATCCCAAGTGGTATATGCCCTGATCGTTGCGGTGTAACCGCCGTCAAGCGTCGTTGCCGTAATAATTGCTTCACCCTGTGAAATGAAGGTTACAACGCCGTTATCATCCACTGTTGCAACGCTCTCATTGCTTGAGGAATAAATACAATCTGTTACAACCGGGGTGAGACGTGAACCGCCGGCGATATTCGGTGAAAGCGTTATCATCTGCGCAGGTGCGCCGTATACGATTTCATCATCAAAGCTGATGCCTGTTACACCTGCACGAACAAATGAAACGTAAACAGTTGCAGTATAAGTTTCGTTATATACGCTCGTTACAGTGCAGGTAACCTTTGTTGCACCTGCGGTTGCAGATTTGTTTGTAAGAACGCCGTCTTCACTGATCGTCATATTCGGATTTGAAGATTCCCAGGTGATTGATGAATAAAATGCGTTCTCAGGCTCGAAATTCGGTACGAGGTTAATAAACTTTCCGTTAATAGAAACAGAATTTGCAAAACGGATAAAGCCGTCATTAACAAGGCTTATACCTGTATCCTCCATAAAGCCGATTGATACACCCTTTACAGCAACATACTCAACTAATGAATTGTAAGCATTATCAAGGGCGTCAATCATCTGGTTAACCTCGGCCTGTGTTGCTCTGCCATCATTAATCATTGTCTGCGCTTCAGAAACAAGCTGTGCAAGAACTTCAAGAGATTCCTGTGTATATGCGTAGGAATCCTTAACACTTTCAATCAGAGAATAATATTCAACCTGCTTTGCTGCAAGAGTAGAAAAATCAGTTTGAACAGTAATTGTAATAGAATCGGTATATCCGCCGTCAAACGTTTTACCTGTAATAGTTGCAGTACCCTTGTCAACAGGGATAAGCACACCGTTTTCATTAATCTTTAATACGTTTTCGTTTGACGAGCTCCAGATAACAGTTGTAATACCGGAGCCGCTTAAGGTGTAAGCAAGCTGTCTGCCGGTTTCAGTAGCAAGAATTGTGCTGATTGAATCAGTAATCTCAAAGCCTGTTATGGTGTCGTCTGACATAACAACCGTAATAACTCTTGTGTACGTTTTGTCATAATGGTCTGTAACTGTAGCTGTAAGGACAGCCCAGCCATTGCTGCTTGTGCCATCTGGTGTCAGCGTGATCGAAGCGCTGCTTATAGAGGTATCCATCTTAGAAGATCCTGCAACAGACCACGCAATCGATTTGTACATAGCTTCGCTCGGTGACGGAGAAGCAGTAAGCGTTACGGAGTTATAATTATTCCAGTTTGAATAGCCATTTGATGAAAGATTTATTGAAAGTGCATCGCTTGATGGTACAGAGCCGCTTGCAACAGTCTTTGTCGAGCCGACAAGCGGTTTTGCATACGTAGTGTATGAAATATCTATGTTCTTCACTTTAATAAGAGGATTTCTCAAAAGATTTTCATACGCCATAAGAAGTGCTGTTTCTGCAACATCAATGTCTTCCTGTGAAACGGTGCTGTCCTCCATAACACGCAAAGCCTCTTCGTATGCTTCCTTAAATCTCATACCGTAATCATAAACGTACTGAGTATAGTCAACGTCCTTGCACATTTCAATAGCTGCACGAAGTCGGCTTCTGTCACCCTCAGTTGAAACTACACATTCAGCATAGAAACCGCCGTCGTATGATACTGCACGGACAATTGTTGAGCCTGCACTTACAAACGTAACTGTGCCGTCCTGAGCAACTGTGGCAATATTTTCATTATCTGATTCCCAGTAATAATCCTGAATACTTGCAGCGCCGACATGCAAGAGCGGTGTGCCCGTAGGATACACAGTACAGCTCAGCTTATACGTATCACCGATTGTACCTGAGATATTTTTAGCCGAAAGCTCAAGACCTGTTACAGGGTAATATGCAAATGATACCCAAACGGTATCTGTAAACGAATTACCGAAATGGTCTGTTACGGTACAGGTAATTCTGCCGTAGCAGGAATCATTGATTGTAGGTGAGCATTTACCTTCGCTCGTTACGGAAATATTTGTGGTTGACGATTCCCATTTAACCGATTCATATGAAGCGTTATTCGGATAAAGTCTTACGTTTAAATCAAGAACAGCATTCTTGTAGCTTATACCCTCAGAAAGCAGGCTTAAGTCGTATTGATAGAATTCCTTTGTTGCCTCGCCGTCAAGGTAAAGCTCAATTTTTTGCAGATAGTTATACTTCTGAAGACTCTTATATGCCTTTTCAAGCTCAGCAGTCATTGCGTCGACCTCAGCCTGAGAATAGCCTCGGCGCTCAAGCATTGCTTTAGCCTTTTCCATAGCGGCAGTATATACTTCCCAGCTGTCGGGATAATAGTTTATCTCATTAAGTGAAAGGTCAGTGTACTGCTTAACAAGAAGCTCAAGAGCAGAATAGTTGGTTACAACGTTTACCGCGCACTGTGCTACAAATCCGCCGTCATACGTTGTGCAGTAAACCGTGCAGTCACCGCCGGCAATGAAGGTAACAACGCCGTTTTGGTCAACCGTTGCAATGCTCTCGTCACTTGATGTCCAGTAAACGTTCTTGCAGTCTGCGGCACCGATTCCGAGAGTTCCTGTCGGTGAAATCGTTGCAGTCAGCTTTTGTGTTTCACCGATTTTACCGCCGACAATTCGGTCGGTATTAAGCGTTACGCCTGTAACGGCTGTTCTTGCAAAGGTAACGAACACGCTGTCACTCGTTTGGTTGCCCATATAGTCGGTTACCGTACAGGTAATTATTGCCGATCCCGGATCATTTGACGAAGGGGTACATTTACCGTTTTTGCCGACTTTTATACTGCTGTTTGATGATGTCCACTGAATATCACTGTACATAGCGGTGGACGGCGTTACTTTATATTCCAGATCGTAGCTGTACTTCGTATAATTTGTTGTTGAGCCGACTTTAACGGTGATATGGTCGCTTGCAAGCGGTACTTTGTGAGGGCCGAGAATTTCGACGCCTGCAATATCAACAAAGCCGCCGACCTTGTAGAACGCGAACAAAAGCTCATCTGCATAGGTGTCACATGTTACCTGTGAAGCCATAGGCTCGTCATAAAGAACGAAATATGCTAAATCAAGCTTTCTCATATAATCAGTGTAAAGATTCCAGTTTTCCTGAGTTCTCTTTACAATTGTTCTGTCGCAGAGATTAACGATATTCTTAAGTCTTTCCTTGTCGGGATAAACCGTTACCTGTCGGCTGTCTACAATACCGCCGTCGGCAGATACACAGTAAAGTGTAGCAGTACCAACATCTACAGCAGTGAGGGTTGCATCCCAGTTATCGTTTTTCTTTGGTGAAACCGTGAATACGCTCTCGTCACTTGAATACCAGTTGCACTTGTAGCAAGCGTATGCACCGGCTGTCCAGCTTCCGTCAAAGCCCATAGTGTGTGTTGCATTAGCTGTTTTACCTTTCGTAATCTCAAATGAGCTTTGATCAATTTTGTTTGACGTTGCATAGTTTCTTGTTACGCATACGGTGATAGTATTTGATTTTACTCTTCCGTCTTCAGATACTGCGTAAATATTAAAGGTGTCCGCAACCTCGTGACCTGCTTTTTGCTTTACAGTCGCAGTATGCGTATCGTCTGAAATACTATTACTGTAGTTACCGTTATCAACAACCCATTTCAGCGTCTGGTTTGATGCGTTTGAAGGATAAACTGATGCGGAAATGATAGCGCCGTTACCGGCATATGCCTCCATAACGCCCTTATGGATTGTTACGTACGTATATTGCTGACCGTTGATTTCTACAGATACAACTCTGTTAAGGTCACCGTTTGAGGTGCCGTCAACAGCAACGATTTTAATCTCGTCAATCGGTATACCGTTTGTTACAGTAAACGTACCAATATGTGATGAAATTTCATAAAATCGGTCACTTGTAAGATAATAACCCGTAGTTGCCTTTACGGCTATTGTGCACTTGCCGCCGTCGGTCGGGATATAATGACCCTTTGAATCAATTGTTCCTATTCCGTCTGTAACAGAGTTTTCACTGTCTGCCCAGATGTATGTGGGATTGCCGTCCTCGTCAACACCATTCTGGATACCCCAGCTTACGTACAGATTGTTTGAATTAGCAACACGCTTGGGGAATATGGA
The DNA here is from genome assembly GCA_022511185.1 of Eubacterium sp. Classification (GTDB taxonomy): domain Bacteria; phylum Bacillota; class Clostridia; order Oscillospirales; family Acutalibacteraceae; genus Eubacterium_R. Next base: position 10,136 of record JAFLSA010000016.1, on the reverse strand, counting down.
GTAGGTGTAGTCAGTTTCTTCACCCATTTCAAGATATTCCTTACCGATTATCTCTACGTCGGATAGGTATTGACCTGTTTTTCCCGTTACGGTTATGGTATAGGATTTTGTAACGTTATTAGCGGCAGAGGTTGCATAGATTGTACACGTCTGGCTTGAAAGTGCGCCGAGCGAACCGCCTGCATCTCTACCTGTTATAATACCTGTTTTAGGGTCAACGCTTGCAATTGATGGGTCGGATGACGTCCATGTTATGTCTGATATATCGCCGACCTCAGGCTGAATATTTGTAATAGAAAGCTGAATCTGTGAGCCTTCTCTAACACTGTTAGCGCCTTCAATTGAGAAATCTGTAAGCGGCTGAGCATCAACTACGTTAAATGTAATTGTGTCATTATATGCAAACTGAAGAACAAGGTTAGCAATAATCTCAACAGCCGACGCAGTAAGCTGAACAGGGTCTGCCACACCTTGTGCAATGTCCTTGACTGCAAAGCAAACGTCAAGAATAGCCGCAAGAACAGCTCTGTTCATATCAAGTCCCACGTAGTCGATAAGTATACCTGCGATTTTATCAGTATCAAGAGTACCCGTATTATCAAGGGCATATAGGTAATTGACAAGCTTGAGTATGCCTTCAATAATCTCCTCTGTATCAGGAGATACGACAATCGTTACTTTTCCTTTATTCTTAAAGGTGACAAGACCGCTGTCGTTTACGGTTGCAACAACCTTACCGCTGTCAAAAATTGATGAACTCTTTACGGAATAGATAACGCCGTAGTGAAGCCTCAGCGGAGTAGTTACAGCATAAAGCTGTACCGTTGAGCCGACGGCAACTGTTGTGTTGATCTGTGATTTATTTGTAATATGTGTACCGTTTGGAAGGAAGTTTGCATACCACTCTTCATTTTTTGTAACACAAATTCTGACGTAGTCATCATCAAGAAGAGTGCCGTCTGCAGAATAAAGCTGAACGTGAATATTTGAATTTATATTGTCAAGATAGTATCTGAGAGAATCAATAAGCTCACCCTTATAGGACTCAATCCACTGGTCAAGCAGTGAGTTTGAGCCGAAAAGCCCCTCGACAACTGCAACTATTGCATCAGTATCCATTGTGTCAACGTCAATATAATCGTTGAAAAGAGCTTTTTCAATAACAGATGCTATAGCCCCTCCGACAAGCGGAATAGTCTTGACCTCGTTATCAATCCATGTCTGAATAACTGCACCCTTTGATGAGTCAAATGCCTTAACAACACCCTCCTGCGTAACGTCAACAAGTGTAGGTGTTTCGCTGTACCATTTGACATATCCATTGTCAGGCATTTCGGTATCAATGAGCTTGTACGTTAATTTAAGCTCCTGACCCTCAACCATATATTCAATATATGCGCTTTCGCCATCGTCCTGATAGGTTGGCACAATGGTGCCTGAATCCTTGTAGAAAAGCTCAATATCATAGTAACCCTCTACACCGTTTGCACCAAAAGCAGTTGCGGCAGGCACTAAGCCTGCGAACGCTATCAGCATTGCAAGAATAATACTGATGGCTCTTTTTCTAACAGTTGTCCTTCCCATTTTCTCTTCTCCTTTGTATTAAACAAGTTATTTAAAAATATAATTTTAATAAAGATAATTATACGTATATCCATTATATACTATTTGTTGAATATTTTCAACAAAATTGCTTTTGTGATAATTTCTAAATTTTTTTGTCGTTATTTGTTGAATTTCACCAAGTTTTTTTCGCCTTCACCTCAAGAGGAAGGTATATGTGTTATCCGCTCACAAAGCGTTTTGCCAAAAAACAAAAGGGCGACCATCGGTCGCCCTTTAATCTGTTATTTTATAAATTTATCTATTGCGGCGTTAAGCTCGTCGAGCATTTCTTCATCGCCGTCTTCAACTGCGTGAACGATGCAATGCTCAAGGTGATCCTTAAGTATCAGCTTACCGGTGTTGTTAATCGCTGATCTAACTGCCGCAAGCTGAATAAGCACCTCCGAGCAATCCTCGCCGCTGTCTACCATTTGCTTTACCTTCTGCAAATGGCCGATAGCTCTTGCAAGCCTGTTTGATACTTCCTTTGTGTGCTTATGGTCGTGGTTATGATGTGTGTGTTCGTTACTCATATTTTATCAAGTGCCTGCTGAATATCATCAATAATGTCGTCAACATCCTCAATTCCAACGCTGAAACGAACGAGGTCGGGACTTACACCGCATTCCTCAAGCTGTTCGTCAGTTAGCTGTCTGTGAGTTGTTGATGCCGGGTGCAGACAGCAGGTGCGTGCATCTGCAACGTGTGTAACGATAGCCGCAAGCTTTAATGAATCCATAAACACCGTGGCAGCCTCTCTGCCGCCTTTAATTCCAAAGGAAACCACACCGCACGTGCCCTTAGGCATATATTTCTGAGCAAGTGCGTACTGTTCGTCATCAGGGAGCATAGCGCATTTTACCCAGTTGATTTTATCGTTGTTTTTAAGATATTCTGCAACTTTTTTAGCATTTTCGCAATGCCTTTCAACTCTCAGGTGGAGTGTTTCAAGACCGACATTAAGCAAAAACGCATTCTGCGGTGCAGGAATAGAGCCTAAATCACGCATAAGCTGAACTGTAGCCTTTGTGATGTATGCACCCTTGCCGAAGCTGTCGGCATAGGTGAGTCCGTGGTAGCTGTCATCAGGAGTTGTAAGACCCGGGAATTTATCATTCTGTGTCCAGTCAAAATTACCTGAATCAACGATTGCACCGCCGATTGTTGATGCGTGACCCTCCATGTATTTTGTCGTTGAATGTGTAACGATGTCACAGCCGAATTCAAACGGACGGCAGTTGATAGGAGTAGCAAAGGTGTTGTCAATAATTAGCGGAACGCCGTTTGCGTGGGCAACCTTTGCAAACTTCTCAATGTCAAGGACGTCAAGGCTCGGGTTTGAAATCGTTTCACCGAAAACTGCCTTCGTATTCGGCTTAAAAGCGGCCTGAATTTCCTCTTCACTTGCCTGTGGACTTACGAAAGTAAAGTCGATACCGAGCTTGCGCATAGTGACGTTGAAAAGGTTAAAGGTTCCGCCGTAAATCGCAGAAGATGAAACGATATGGTCGCCTGCCTGAGCAATGTTAAATACTGCGTAAAAATTAGCCGCCTGACCTGATGACGTGAGCATACCTGCCACGCCGCCCTCAAGCATAGTGATTTTCTGTGCTGCGTAATCGCAGGTAGGATTTTGTAAGCGGGAGTAGAAATAGCCTGACTTTTTAAGGTCGAATAAGTCACCCATTTCCTCACTTGAATCATATTTATACGTCGTGCTCTGCACGATAGGTATTACACGCGGCTCGCCGTTTTTAGGCTCATATCCGCCCTGTACGCAAATTGAATTTGGTTTCATATAATTTCTCCTTTAACTAATCAGTCACCCATATATCCGCTGAAAAGCAAATCCCCGTTCACTGCGTCAATACAGATATATGCAAAATCGCATAGCTGAGTTGTGTTTTCATAAGTCACACAGTAATAAGCGTGACCGCTGAAGTTTTCAGTTGCACTACTGCCGCCGTAGCCCCTGTTATAAGCAATGTAGCCTTCATCCTTTTTCAGGAGCTCAATGCCCGAAAATTCAAAAGCCGTATAATCACAACCTAATATTTCATAAGAGCGCTCGCCTGAGTAATTTTCTTTAAGTGCATCATAGGCCGCATTTTTGGCATCTGCCTCTGTTAAATTTATAATCGGCTCAGTGATTTCCACGGTCGGTTCAGTTTCGGGCTCAGTGGTCGTTTCCGCGATTGTCGATGGCTCTGTCGGTTGTGTATAAGCGGTAGTTGTTTCTCCGCTTTTAGATACAGAACAAGCCGAAAACGTAAGAATAATGGCAATCGCAAGTATGCAGATAATCAGCCTTTTCATTGCTTAATCCTCAAGAAAATGCTTCATGATGCTCGGGCCGTGGTCAATAAAGTTGCCTGTTTCTTTTGCAGTTTCCTCATTGATTGTGTCAACGCCCTTAACCTCATTGTTCTTGTGATAAATGAGATACGGCACAGGGTCACTTGCGTGAGTGCGAGTAACAATCGGTGTCGGGTGATCGGGCAGAATCATAATCTTGTAATCGTCAAATTTTTCAAGCCCCTTAAAGAGAATCGGCAAAACTCTCTCGTCAATCAGCTCAATTGCTCTGACCTTGTTTTCAGGCTCGTTTCTGTGTCCGCATTCGTCAGGCGCCTCAAAGTGAATGTATACAAAATCATTCCTGTCAAGCAGTTCAACAGCCGCATTTGCCTTGCCCTCAAAGTTTGTGTCGAGATATCCTGTTGCACCCTCAACCTCGGCAACCTCCATTTTTGCACAGCCGCCGATGCCCTTGATAAGGTCAACGGCAGACACAACGGCACCCTTTATGCCGTAAATTTCCTCAAACGGTGAAAGCGCAGGACGCTTGCCCTCACCCCAGAGCCAGATTGAATTTGCAGGTCTTTTTCCTTCTTTTTTTCTTGCAATATTGACAGGGTGATCCTTCAGCAAATCATATGATTTTTTCATAAGCTCAATGAGCGGTTTTGCGTTTTCTGCATCTGAAAGATACTCGGTAATAACCTTGCCTGTAATGTCGTGGGGCGGTGTCATTTTGCCAAGCTCGGTCGTGCCGTTATCCCAGATAAGACAGTGGCGGTAGGACACACCAGGATAGAATTTAAACTCATCTGTGCCGAGCTTTTCGTCGATAAATTTAATTAGAATTTCCGCTTCTTCTGTGGAAATATCGTCGGCGCAGTAGTCCTCAATCGTTTTTTCTTCATACGGTAAATCGTCCTCTGAAAGAGTGACAAGATTTGTCCTGAGTGAAACGTCTGTCGGCTTCATATCAATGCCGATTGATGCCGCTTCAAGCGGACTTCTGCCTGTGTAATATTTCATAGGGTCAAAGCCCATAACGCTCATATTTGCAACGTCACTGCCGGGCTTTAAGCCTTCGGCAACCGTTCTGATAAGACCGACTTCAGCCTTTTGTGCAAGCATATCCAAATTCGGCTTTTTTGCGCACATCATAGGTGTTTTGCCGTCAAGAGCCGGCACAGGATAGTCAGCCATACCGTCATATAATACTACAACGTATTTCAATTGATTTTCCTCCAAGTTTGTGTAATGTTATCTGTATAAGAATCCCTCCGTCACGGCGAATGCCGTGCCACCTCCCTTTAACAAGGGAGGCTGGTAATTTTGCCCTCCTTGTCAAAGGAGGGAGGGAGCTCGGGACGAGCGGAAGGGAGGATTCTAAATCTTAATGCCGTTATTTTATTTAAAGTAGTTGACTCCGCTTTCAAACAACAACATATCTTTGTTAAACGGAACGTTTGCGTAAAGGTTATCGCCTTTTCTCTCACAATGTCCCATCTTGCCGAGAACTCTGCCGTCAGGTGAGGTGATACCCTCAACTGCGCATACAGAGCCGTTAGGGTTAAACGGCATATCGCTGACAGGCTCGCCGTCAAGATTTACGTACTGAGTAGCGACCTGACCGTTTTCAATCAGCTTTTTCATAACGTCGTCATTTGCAACGAATCTGCCCTCGCCGTGGCTGATAGGAATTGCAAATACATCGCCTGCATTTACACTGCTAAGCCATGGGGATTTAACGCTTGACACTCTCGTGTAAGCCATTGATGAAATATGTCTGCCGATTGTGTTAAAGGTAAGCGTCGGGTCGGTTTCCTTGATTTCACGGATTTCGCCGTAAGGCACAAGACCAAGTTTGATAAGTGCCTGGAAGCCGTTGCAGATACCGAGCATTAAGCCGTCACGGCAGTTGAGAAGTTTTGTAACTGCCTCTTTAACCTTCGGATTTCTGAATGTTGTTGCGATAAATTTACCTGAACCCTCAGGCTCGTCACCACCGCTGAAGCCGCCCGGAAGCATAATAATCTGTGAACTTTCAATTTCCTTAACCATCTTGTCAATCGTTTCATTGATAGCGGCAGAAGAAAGGTTGTTTACAACAAGCACAGATGCCTCTGCGCCTGCCTTTTCAAAGGCTCTTGCCGTGTCAATCTCGCAGTTAGTACCCGGGAAAGCAGGGATAAATACCTTTGGTTTTGCAATCTTGTTTTTAGCAACGAAGATTGAACGCTCCTTGTAAAGAGGAACTTCATACGGCATATTTGCCTTTTTGCCTGAATCGGTAGCGAATACCTTTTCAAGTTTGCCGGTCCAAGCGTCGATAAGCTCGTCAACTGTCTGTACTTCACCGTCAATGATGAATATACCGTTATCGTTTGTTGCGCCGAGAGCTATTCCGTCAAATGATTTTTCGTCTGCGAGCTCAACGACAAATGAAGCCTCTTTTGCGGCAAACAGCGTTTCCTTATCAAGACCCTGTGCAAAGGTGAAGCCGAGCTTGTTGCCGAATGCCATTTTGCATACACACGCAGCAGCACCGCCCTCTTTAACTACAGATGCGGAGAGGATTGCACCGCTTCTCACACCCTCATAAACGCTGACCATAAGCGCCATAGCCTTTTCAAAATCAGGCAGACCTGTGCTTTCGTCAACAGGGAGAGGTAATAATTTAACTGCCGAGCCTGCTCTCTTGAACTGAGAAGATACTGTTCTTGATGCCTCGCTCATTCCGACAGCGAAGGATACGAGCGTTGGAGGAACGTCAAGGTCATTGAACGAGCCGCTCATTGAATCCTTACCGCCGATTGACGGACACTTGTAGCCGACTTGCGCCATAAGTGCGCCGAGAAGTGCGGCAGTCGGCTTGCCCCAGCGTGAAGGAACGTCGTTAAGTCTTTCAAAATATTCCTGGAAGGTGAGCCTTGCTTTTGACGGATCACAGCCCACAACTGCAAGCTTTGCAAGTGATTCTGACACTGCAAATGCAGCCGAATGGAACGGTGACCAGCGTGAAAGCTTCGGAATAAAGCCGTAAGCCATAACGGTTGCCGTGTCCGTTTCTCCCTCAAGGAGCGGAATTTTTGCAACCATTGCCTCTTCAGGTGTGAGCTGATATTTGCCTGCGTACGGCATAAGAACTGTAGCCGCACCGATTGAAGAGTCAAAGCGCTCAACAAGTCCCTTTTGTGAGCAGACCTCAAGGCGTGAAAGGTTAGCCTTAAGTGCCTGTGCGTTGTCAAGTTCTGCAAGACATTCAGGCACTTGCTTCGTGTAATTTTTTGTATCGTCAACGGCATCAATTTCAGCCTTTGCGTGCTGAGTAACGCCGTTTGTATTAAGGAAATCTCTGCTGAGACTAACGATTTTATCGCCTCTCCACGTCATTTCAAGCCTGTTGTCTGAGGTTACGACTGCAACAGGTGTAGCCTCTAAGTTTTCCTCATTTGAAAGCCTGATGAATTTATCAACGTCAGCCTTGTCAAGAACGACAGCCATTCTCTCCTGAGATTCAGAAATGGCAAGCTCTGTTCCGTCAAGACCGTCATATTTCTTAGGAACCTTGTCAAGGTCGATTTTAAGACCATCTGCAAGTTCGCCGATTGCGACAGATACACCGCCTGCACCGAAATCGTTACAGCGTTTAATCATCTTGGCAACCTCAGCTTTTCTGAACAAACGCTGAATTTTTCTCTCTGTAGGCGGATTACCCTTTTGTACCTCTGCACCGCAGGTTTCGATTGACGATGAATCGTGCGCCTTTGATGAGCCTGTTGCACCGCCGCAGCCGTCACGTCCTGTTCTGCCGCCGAGAAGTACGATAATATCGCCGTCCTGGGGGCATTCACGGATAACATTATCCTTTGGCGATGCACCGATTACTGCGCCGATTTCCATTCTCTTTGCAACGTAGCCTTCGTCATAAAGCTCCGTTACCTGACCTGTTGCAAGTCCTATCTGGTTGCCGTAGCTTGAATAGCCTGCGGCAGCACCTGTTGTGATTTTGCTCTGTGGCAATTTCGCATCAAGAGTTTCCTCAAACGGAGTAGTCGGGTCACCTGCACCCGTTACACGCATTGCCTGATAAACGTATGCTCTGCCTGAAAGCGGGTCACGGATAGCACCGCCGAGGCACGTTGCAGCGCCACCGAACGGCTCAATCTCCGTCGGGTGGTTGTGTGTCTCATTTTTAAACTGAACAAGCCACTGCTCCTCTTTGCCGTCAATGATTACAGGCACCTGAATTGAGCAGGCGTTGATTTCGTCACTCTCGTCAAGATTGTCAACAAAGCCGCGCTTTTTAAGCACCTTTGTTCCGATACACGCTATATCCATAAGGCAGACGATTTTATCCCTGTCGCCGTAAACTTCCTTGCGTATCTCAAAATACTTTTCAAGTGCGTCACTGATAGCCTTGTTGTACTTGCTCTCGTTAATCTTGATTTCATCAAGTTCTGTAGCAAATGTGGTGTGACGGCAGTGGTCAGACCAGTATGTATCAATAACCTTAAGCTCTGTTAAGCTCGGGTCACGGCTTTCGTCATTTTTAAAATAATCCCTTACCCAGCACAAATCGGCAACGCTCATAGCAAAGCCCATTGATGCGTGATACTCTGCAATTTCCTCATCACTCTTCTGTATAAAGCCGTTTATACGCACGATATCATCAGGAATGTCTGAGTGCATATCGAGTGAATCAGGCAGGTCAAGTGATGCAACCCTTGATTCAACAGGGTTGATTATGTATGACTTGATTTTTTCAAATTCCTCGTCTGTGATATCACCCTTGACGGCAATGACCTTTGCCGATAAAACGTCAGGTCTTTCACCTGCTGTCAAAAGCTGTATACACTGAGCGGCGGAGTCTGCCCTCTGGTCATACTGACCCGGAAGATATTCCGTAGCAAAATATCTCCAGTCCTCAGGGATTGACAGCTCGTAGTAAACGTTGTCAAGGTTAGGCTCGGAGAGAATTGTATTAACTGCAATTTTAAATTCTTCCTCACTTAACCCCTGAGCATCATAGCGGTTAATTATCCTCAAATCCTCAAGGGCGGTTATGCCGACATTTTCTCTGAGGTCGTCAAGTGTCTGACCTGCCTCAATATCGTTGCCCTTCTTTTTTTCAACAAATACACGATAAACCTTTGCCATTTGTATTCTCCTTTTGAATCTATAATAAATATAGATATATTTATACGCTATATATAATATCATAAAAAAGTCAAATTGCCTATAGTAAAATTGCAAATAAAATTAATTTTTTATTCACACAAACTATTCAAACTTTTAATTTTTTGTGATATAATTAACAAAGTGATATATTCGTGTTATGTGAACTAAGCAAACGGCATACATTTTACGGAAGGGGTGAAGCAATGACGGAAATACCTGAGGAGGATTTGTACGAGGTTGAATTTATGAATCTCGTCGTTGATAAAGCGGATAATTTAAAGGTTGTGGACTCTGACAAGCATTTTTCTGAATTTACGGGGGTTCACCCTTCCAAAATAAAGCAGGGTAAATTATTTTTGCACGATATTATCAAGCCTGTTTACCGTGAGGAAATTATGAAGGCACTGTGCAGGAAAAATTCGCCGTACGTATACTTCAATGCTGAGTTTATCGATAAAAACGGTAATGACGTTCTTATCTACTGCACGGGTCAGAATTTTGAAAATTCCACCTACTGCCGACTCACTCTTGCCGACGTTTCAAAGTCCCAGCAAAAGCAGGAGGAATTAAGAAAAAAGGCAGAGGAGATGGACTATCTCATAGACGTTGTGACAGGCGGTGTTTGTCTGTTTAAGGTTACTGACGATATGCATATTGTGGTGCAGTATCTCAACGAGGGCGGCTGCCGTCTTTTCGGCACGAAAAAGAGGCTTTTGAAGCAGGATTACCGCCTTGACGAGCTTATTCACCCTGAGGATCGAAGCCTTGTTTTCCAGGCTATCGGAAAGTCAATGGCGACCGACGAACCGATGGATATTGAATTTCGCACGATAGTACATAAGGACGAATACAGACTGTGCAAGGTCAACGCCGCAATTCAGGGGTATGATGATGACAGTCCGATTTTCCTTGCAATGCTCACCGACGTGACAGAGATTTATCATAAAAATTCAACAGCATAAAAATAACACACTCTTACATAGAAAACTGTTAGACTTTCGAAAAAGATGCAGAATTCCGTTTTCTTGCAATTAGAGCTGTATATAGATACTGCC
>JAFLSA010000159.1 GCA_022511185.1 Eubacterium sp. | reverse complement strand
GACGTACAGCTTGGTACTACCACGCGTAAGAACTTTGCTAAAATCAATGAAGTTATGCAGATGCCTAACTTGATTGAGGTGCAGAAAAGCTCATACCAATGGTTCCTTGATGAAGGTCTTAGAGAGGTGTTCAGGGATATCGGCTCAATCACCGACTACTCAGGAAATCTTATTCTGGACTTTATCGACTTTTCAATCGACGAGGAGCCGAAATACTCAATTGCTCAGTGCAAGGCTCGAGACGTAACATACGCAAAGCCTTTAAAGGTCAGAGCAAGACTTATCAATAAGGAGACAGGCGAGGTTAAGGAGAACACCGTATTTATGGGTGACTTTCCTTGGATGACAGATGCAGGTACGTTTGTTATCAACGGTGCTGAAAGATGTATCGTATCTCAGCTTGTTCGTTCACCCGGTGTTTATTATCATATGGAGCACGATAAGACGGGTAAGGAATTATTCACAAATACTGTAATTCCTAACCGTGGTGCTTGGCTTGAATACGAGACAGATGCTTCTGATCTTTTCTATGTCCGTATCGACAAGAACAGAAAAATCTATATCACCACGTTTTTAAGAGCGCTCGGTCTTAGCACCGATCGTGAAATTATTGATTTCTTCGGTGATGACGAGAGAATTCTTGCCACTATTGAAAAGGACACAACAAAGAATCAGGACGAGGCCCTTCTTGAGGTGTACAAAAAGCTTCGCCCGGGCGAGCCGCCAAACCTTGAGACAGCACAGGCACATCTTGAAGGTTTGTTCTTTGACGCACACAGATATGACCTTTCAAGAGTAGGCAGATACAAGTATAACAAAAAGCTTGGTATCAGCGACAGACTTACAAATCAAACGCTGACTCAGCCTATCATGTCACCTCTGGGTGAGCTTCTTGCAGATGCAGGAGAAAAGATTTCTGCCGAAAAGGCTATTGAAATTGAAAATGCAGGTGTTATGTTTGCATTTGTTGACGTAGACGGCAGAGAAATCAAGATTGCTTCAAACGGTATGGTTGATATCAACGCTTACGTTGATTTTGACTGCAAGCCGCTCGGCATTAAGGAAAAGGTTTCCTACAAAGTTCTTGCTGAAATACTTGAAAAGTGCGAGGGTGACGAAAAGGCTCTTAAAGAGGAGATTGAGCTTAGAGCTGATAATCTTGTTCCAAAGCACATTACAGTTGACGATATTTTTGCTACTGTTTCATATCTCAATAACCTTGCCTTCGGCTTAGGCTCACTTGATGATATCGACCATCTCGGCAACAGAAGAATCCGTGCAGTAGGCGAGCTGCTCCAGAATCAGTTCAGAATCGGCTTTACAAGAATGGAAAGAGTTATCCGTGAGAGAATGACTCTTCAGGCACAGGACGATGAAGAGGGTATCACCCCGCAGGCTCTTATCAACATCAGACCTGTTGTTGCTGCAATTAAGGAATTTTTCGGTTCATCACCGCTTTCACAGTTTATGGACCAGAACAATCCGCTTGCAGAGCTTACTCATAAGAGAAGGCTTTCAGCTCTCGGTCCGGGCGGTCTTTCAAGAGACCGTGCAGGCTTCGAGGTTCGAGACGTACACTACACCCACTACGGAAGAATGTGTCCTATCGAAACACCTGAAGGTCCTAACATCGGCTTGATTTCATATTTAGCTTGCTACAGCCGTCTTAACGAGTACGGCTTCATCGAGGCTCCTTACCGCAAGGTTGATAAGGAGACGGGCGTAGTTACCCACGAGGTTGTTTATATGACAGCTGATATGGAGGATAACTTCGTTGTTGCTCAGGCAAATGAGCCGCTTGATGAAAACGGCAGATTTGCAAATCAGAGAGTTACCTGCCGTTACAGAGACGAATTTATAACCATGCCGCCTGAGAGGGTGGATTATATGGATGTATCGCCTAAGATGGTAGTTTCTGTTGCTACTGCGATGATCCCGTTCCTTGAAAACGATGATGCTAACCGTGCACTTATGGGTGCTAACATGCAGCGTCAGGCAGTGCCTCTTCTCAAGACGGTTGCCCCTGTAGTCGGTACGGGTATGGAATATAAGGCAGCATACGACTCAGGCGTTGTCGTAATTGCTAAAAATGCAGGTACAGTAACAGCAGTTGATGCTGATACAATTGAAATTAAAACCAAGGATAACGTTGTTGATAAGTACGAGCTTGTTAAGTTCTCGGGCTCTAACCAGGGTACTTGTATCAACCAGCGTCCTATCGTTTCACTTCACCAGACGGTTGAGGAAGGACAGGTAATTGCTGACGGTCCTGCAACCTGCAACGGTGAGATCTCACTCGGTAAGAATGCACTTATCGGATTTATGACCTGGGAAGGTTATAACTACGAGGATGCTGTTCTTATCAATGAAAAAATAGTTCGTGATGACGTTTACACCTCAATTCATATTGAGGAGCATGAAATTGAATCACGTGATACAAAGCTTGGCCCTGAGGAAATCACAAGAGATATTCCTAACGTAGGTGAGGACGCTCTCAAGGATCTTGATGCAGACGGTGTTATCCGTATCGGTGCTGAGGTTCATTCAGGCGATATCCTTGTCGGTAAAGTAACACCTAAGGGTGAAACAGAGCTTACGGCTGAGGAAAGACTTTTACGTGCAATCTTTGGTGAAAAGGCAAGAGAGGTAAGAGATACTTCAATGCGTGTACCTCACGGCGAGTACGGTATCGTAGTTGACGTTAAGGTGTTCACAAGAGCTAACAGCGACGAGCTTTCACCGGGTGTTAATAAGGTTGTAAGAGTTTATATAGCTCAGAAGCGTAAAATCCAGGTCGGCGATAAGATGGCTGGACGTCACGGTAACAAGGGCGTTGTTTCAAGAATTCTTCCTCAGGAGGATATGCCATTCCTTCCGGACGGCAGACCGCTTGATATTGTTCTTAACCCTCTGGGCGTACCTTCACGTATGAATATCGGTCAGGTGCTTGAAG
>JAFLSA010000158.1 GCA_022511185.1 Eubacterium sp. | reverse complement strand
GTGCATAAAGCACGTTGCTAAAGCCTACACCCTCATACTCAGCCATATCGTTGGTAGTAGATGTAGGGAAGGTTGGAATCGCAGTACCTGTATAGCCTTCAAAGTGATCCATTGCGCTGATTGCTGCATTGAGTTTATTAGTAGCAGTTGTCAGTACGTTAGTGGTTGCACCGCCGTAGGTATATGCATCAAGGGCCTTCTGAGCATCAACGTATGCGTTATAAGCAGGCTCAACGTTAGCGTAAGCAGCGCCGTCTGCTGAAAGCAAAGTGTCAAGCATTTCCATTGCATTCTTAAGATCAGTTGTCACAGCATATGCAGTGATTGATACAAAAGGAAGAGATGTAACAAGCATCATTACTGCAAGAAGAATTGACAAAAGTCTTTTCGAAAATTTTGTTTTCATAATTTTTTCCTCCTAAAATATTTACCCAAAATCAGTGGACAGGACTCGGCTGATGCTTCAGCCTCTGACCAACCTACGACATCACAAGTCCGCCAAAAATCAAGAGCATTTATGGGTTCAAACGGGTATAAAGCCCCCATTAACCCTTTATATACGCGTTTATGATATCATAATAAAGTAGCGATGTCAACAGATTTTGGAAAATAATTCGGTGTAAAATTTTACAATTTATTAACAATTTGTAATTTTAGACATATAGAGAATTTATGGCTATTTTTGAGAGATTTTTGTATACATATTATATACACTCAGCCTTCCCCAAAAAAGCGGACCGTTGCAACACCTACTCTCCAAGCCTTCCACTTGAGGGGTAGGGCGAAGGCTTATTAGGTGTGTAATTTCATACAATTTTCCCTGTATGTTTTGTGCATTTTTTCATTGACTATAAAAGTAAAATAGAGTATAATACCTCTATATAAATTCTGAAAGGTAAGAAACGTATGCGTTATAAAATCGTTGTTGACAGCTGCTGTGATTTAACGGCTGAAATGAAGGATTGGACAGACTTTGAAATCGTGCCCCTCTTGCTTGAAATCGGTGATTACAGCATCTTCGATGACGAGAATTTTGACCAGGACGATTTCATTGCTCGAATGAAGGCAAACGGCGGTTTGGCAAAATCTGCCTGCCCTGCTCCCGATGCATTCAAAAAGGCATATGAGGGCGACTATGACGAAGTCTATGTAATTACAATTACGGATAAGCTCAGCGGTACTTATAACAGTGCTTTGCAGGGAAAGGCTCTTTATGAAGAGGAGCATAACGACAGCAAAAAAATCCACGTTTTCAACTCCCTTGCAACTGCAGGACTTGAAACAATCGTTGCACAGGAAATTAAAAAATTGTGCGATGACGGCAAGGATTTTGATGAAATAGTTGCTTATATCGAGGATTATATTGTCAATCATACGGCGTTATATTTCTGCCTTGAAAGCCTTGACGCTCTGAAGTCAAACGGCAGACTTTTTGCCCTTGCCGCAAAGGTGCTTGAAAAGATAAGAGTAAAGCTCGTGTGCAAAAGAACTCTTGAGGGAAACATTGCCCTTACAGGTCAGGATTTAACGATAAACAGAGCTTTGATTAAAATGGCAAACACCATTGTGCAGGAGGTTTCCGACAAGGAGCTGAGTGATAAAAAGCTCTATGTCTCTTACGTCTGCTGTGAGGAAAGGGCAAAGCTGGTTGCAAATAAAATATCTGAAAAAGTAAAATTCGGCAGGGTTGAGCTGATTAAGGCATCCGGTCTTAACTCGCTTTATGCATCAGACGGCGGAATTATAGTATCTTACAGCTTCTAATAAATAGCAATTCATTATAAAAGAGGTAATATAATATGGAAATCAAGTATGAACTCACAAAAACACCAAAGGAGAAGCCACAGGGCAAGCTCGGCTTCGGTAACATCTTCACCGACCATATGTTTATTATGGATTACAAGACAGGCGAAGGCTGGCACAATGCAAGAATCGTTCCTTATCAGCCAATCGTTCTTGACCCATCAGCACTCGTATTCCACTATGCACAGGAGTGCTTTGAGGGTTTGAAGGCATACAGGACACCTGACGGCGGCGTTCAGCTTTTCAGACCTGACAAGAATGCCGAAAGAATGCAGTCAACACATCAGAGACTTTGTATTCCTGAAATTCCTGTTGAAGATTTTGTTGAGGCTGTAAAGGCGCTTGTAAGCGTTGAAAAGGACTGGGTACCGTCCGAGCCTGAGACAAGCCTTTACATTCGTCCTTATACAATTGCAACTGAGCCTGTTCTCGGCGTTAAGGCTGCTGATGAATATATGTTTATCATCATCTGCTCACCGTCAGGCGCTTACTATGAGGAGGGTATGAACCCTGTTAAGATTTACGTTGAGGACGAGTATGTTCGTGCTACTCCCGGCGGTACAGGCTACATAAAGTGCGGCGGTAACTACGCTGCTTCGATCATCGCATCTGAAAAGGGTCACAAGCTCGGCTACTCACAGGTTCTCTGGCTTGACGGCGTTGAGAGAAAGTACGTTGAGGAAGTAGGCTCAATGAACATTATGTTCAAGGTTGACGGTGAGATCTACACTGCACCGACTGTCGGCACCGTTCTCCCGGGTATCACAAGAATGAGCTGTATCGAGCTTCTTAAATCCTGGGGATATAAGGTAAACGAAACAAGATTTACGATTGATTTCATTATGGATGCTGCTAAGAATGGCAAGCTCGAAGAGGTATTCGGTACAGGTACGGCTGCTGTTATCAGCCCTGTCGGCGGTCTTACATATGAAAATGAGACAGTTGAAATCAATGATTTCAAAACAGGTGAGCTTACACAAAGGCTTTATGACACGCTTACAGGTATGCAGTTTGGCACAAAGCCGGATGATATGGGCTGGATAGTTAAGGTTGACTAATTGAATTATTTGTAACAGTCCCGTTTTATTGGGACTGTTATTTTTTAAGTTGGCGGTAGTCGAAAGAATATGGTTTTGAACCAATCTTTTCCGCCAAT
>JAFLSA010000157.1 GCA_022511185.1 Eubacterium sp. | reverse complement strand
TAATTAAATTATAAATAAAAAATAAAATTAGTGACAAATGCTTATATGAGTGTTATAATACATTAGATTATATATTAGGCGTAATATGCAGTTATTACTAAAGATGAATGAAAAATTAGAACAGGAGTTCAGATATGGAAATCAGTGAGGTATTCAGAATAATTGAAAAACAGCTTGAAAGCGTCAATGCAGAGCTTGGCTTCAGGAAAGAAAGCGAAGATGACAAAGCTATCACGTTTTCAGGTGAAAAGGGTATTTACAGAGTAGTTTATGATGCCGGCACGAGCATTATGGCATTTGAATGTGCGTATGACAATTCGGAAAATGCTGAATTTAATACTCTTTCACGAAGCCTTTTTGATACGGAAAGCTACAATGACCGTGATGCAAAGTCACTTGCAAATGAGATTAATGACGAGCTTGCCTCATTATTCAAATCGAGAAAAAAGGTTGATCTTGAAAAGGTTAAGATGCCAAAGGCAGTGTCAAGAACAAAGGCAAAAAACGGTGTAATCAGCTATGACACAGATTCTCTTGCAAATCGCTTTGGTGCACTTTATCCTGATATGAAAGATAGGGTAAAAGAAAATATTGCTAAATACGGCGAGTTCTTGCCCGAAACATTTTTTATTGAGGTTGGCTCTGCAAGAGTTATTGACGTTATTGCAAATGGCTCAGACACTGAATGTAAAAAGCTTTTTAAAATGCTTAATGAGGTTTATGAGGACGGCACGAATGAGGTGCAGGATATTATCGGTGTGACCATTTTAGGTGAAATGAAAAATGATCCTAAGCTTATGGAGACAGCAGATAAGTATATGTCTGATTATATGTCAGGTCCTGTGCATGAGATAAATAAAATTACAGGGAAAAATAACAGCCTTACCAAAAAGCTCAAGAATCCTCCTGCATATAAGCCTAAGAAGAAAAAGGCAGGCATGCTCCAGAATGCACTTAATTCACAGAATACAAACAGGTAATTTAAATGAATCATAACAAAAAGAGATTAGTCAAAAACGGAATAATTATTCCCATAATAATTGCGGTGATTTTGACTCTTCTGTTTTTTGCCGTGTTGCATAGCTTTTCAGACGAGTTTCCCTTTGTAAATAATACTGTCAGTATATCTGATTATGAACAAGCTCAAATCATTGAGGCTCAGCCGCTTGAGCTAAGCGGTAATATAATCAGCAAAAAGGACATACCGCAAATTGCAGATAATACCGTCATCGGCAGTATTGATACAACAGATTCGTCAATACCGATTATCTATAATTCAAATGAAGTAAACGCTGTCGGCAGAATGAATATCTCAAAAAACAGCAAGCTGTTCGGCGAAGTCGGATCAGTTTTTGCTTCCTGCTACAAGGGCAATTCTGATTTTCTAAAATCGCTGTCCGTAGGTGATAAGTTAGCTGTTAATACCTATTATGGCAGCTTCGTTTATGAAGTTGCAGAAATCAATATAATTGATGATTACTCCCTTGTTAATAAGCAAGGCGACGGCATCGGCAGAGCACTTGTTTTGTGTACTGATAACAGTGATGAAATCGGAATTTCAGAAGAATATCTTACTGTTACCTGTACGATGACAAGCGGTATGCAGATAACTGAATAGGAGGGATTTTATGTCGCTTAGAAAAGCAAGAAAAATACTCTCCTTTATACTTTCAGTTATAATCGTTATTGGAGGAATTTCGTTTACTGGTGCAGAGATAGTAAAATATACTTTGTGTAATGAGGCCTATATGTCAAAGACCTTTGCATCAGGGGCAGTTCATAATCAGTGTGTTGAAAATTTCAAAAGCCGTATCAGCGTAATATCTGCGAAAAGCAATATCCCCGAAAGAGTTTTTGAGGCTATTCTTGACAATAATACGCCTTCTGCAAATACTGCTGTGTTGAGAGTGTTTGCAAGGAACAATGCAACTCTTTACAGTGATGATTTAGTTGAGCGGTTTGAATCGCTGTGCCTTGAGTATTTGAGCGGTAATGAAATATCATACGATAAGGATATGGTTCACCGCACTGCTCTTTACGCTGCTGAGGTATATTCCGACTGCTTTGGTATTAAAAATACAGATGAGGCAATGGCGTTTGTGGATAAGGTAGACAAGTCACACGGCAAGTATGCGTCAACCGGTTTACTGCTTATCGTTTTGCCAATGGCTTTGATTTTAATTATGTTCAGTAAAAAGAAAGATGCACAAAGAGCTTTGTGTTCTGCATTTACTGCGCTTGGTTTGGCACTTGTTTTAATAGGATTTTCCGGTATAATATTTAATGTCGGTGGTAGTCCTTTACTTGCGCCACAGTTTTATGCAAGCTCGCTCTCGGTATCGGTTAAGGGTGCGTTTGCCGCTTCAATTATTATTGGGATTCTTATAACGGTACCGTCGATTCTCGGTTCGGTAAAGCAGTATAAGCTCAGCAAAACTAATAATGAGTGATATATAATAGTTTTAAATAAAATAATATATACAATAAGGTCTATGCGGTATTGCACCGTATAGACCTTTTTTATTGGATGGCTGAAAAGTGCTGGAAAAAAAGGAAAAATTTAATAAATCTGTATATTGTGCCATATTTGCTAATATATATTTTTTATAACAATATATTGTGGTTAGAAATATTTGAAAATTAAAATGTTACAAATTGTAAGATTATTTCAATAGTTTTCTAACGTTTTTACAAAAAAAATCTATCACGCATTAAAGTGATAAATTTTAGAACCACAAGATGTAGTTAGTGGATGTTTTTCTCAGCGTATTAAAATTTAACTCTTTGTGCAAAATAGACAAAACTACTCAAATAATTTTGTTGACATCTTATGCACCTGTGACTATAATGTCAACCGTTCGGCAATAATAACGGTAAAGCAGAAAGTAATTCTTCTGTTTGGCAGGTAGTTTTTTTGACTACCGCTAACATAGGGAACAAATTTGAATAGCCCTAATGTTTCCGACAACAACAAAGGAGATTAAGATGATTAACCAATCTGA
>JAFLSA010000156.1 GCA_022511185.1 Eubacterium sp. | reverse complement strand
TCAAACGCCATAGCATTTTCAAGCTCTTCAAAAAGGCAAACAACGTGTATGTCCTCCGCCGTTGTCAGCTCCATACCGGCAATTGGTATTATGCCGTAGCGTTTTGCCGCTTCGTAAAATGCAGGGCAGTTTTTGCAGGTGTTATGGTCCGTAAGGGCAATAATATTAAGTCCGCAAAGTGATGCCATTCCTGCAATATTATTCGGCGTGTTATCATCATCGCCACATGGAGAAAGGCAGGAGTGAAGATGCAAATCGTAGTAATATCTGTTCATCAGACTTTACCGATAAGCAGCTGCGCCGTTTCAAAGGCAGGAAGCTTCGAGGAAAGAACGTTTATTCCTTTTTGAATTGCCGTGTTTTTTAATTCTTCATCAAGGCTTACACCCTCAGCAAGAATAACACACGAAACGTCGGAAAGTGAAGCAACGGCGATAACGTTTACGTTTGACATAATCGTTATCCACGCATTATCCTCATTCGCTCTGCCCATAACCCAGCTGAGCAAATCTCCGATATATGCACCGTTTACCTCGTGCTCACCGTTTGGAACACAGATTTCTTCAAAGCCACAGGAGCTGCACAATTCATTAACTGTCATTGTCAGTCTCCTTTCTCGCATCGCCAACCCTCATAATAAGGCAGCCGTCAAAGTTTACTCCGTTCTTAACGATATCTTCTGCGAAGGCCCTGCAGCTCGGAGCGCCGCAAGCACCGCAATCAATACCAGGAAGGGAGTTTTTAATTTTTTGAATGTCAGCCATCATTCTCATTGACTTTGCCATACTGTCGCTAAGTCGGGTTATAGGCTGATATTCCGGTAACTCGTTAAAGAGATATGACTCCGGAATGTAGTTGTCATTATCAATGAAATTCTGAGAAACGGGAAGATAGCGTCTGAGTGACTGCAATCTGGCCTTTGCAACAAAAGGATTTTCCATTGCCATAACACCGCCGACACAGCCGCCGGGGCAGGCATTAAGCTCTATGAATTCGAGCGACGGTATATTTCCGTTTTCAATCTGGTCAAGAACACGGATGATATTGTCAATGCCGTCCGCCGCAAGATAGTTTTCGTTAAATATGGCAGTTGATTCTCCGCCTGAGCTTGCCCAGCCGATACCGATGATTCCCGATTCGCTGAGTGATTTGATTTCGCTGTCCTGCGACATTTCGCTGATAAGCAAAAAATATATGTCGCTTATTGAAACAACCTCGTCAACCTCGCTTTTATAATCCGCAAAGCCGTTTTTAACGTAGCTTACCTTTGCAGGACAGGGGGATATAAAGCAAACGCCGATATCCTCCGGCTTCAGCTCGGGATTATTTTTAAGTGCTCTTTCCCTTGCAAGCCTTGCCGCAACCTCCATTGGAGGAAGCATATGCAAAACGTTATCGCTAAGCGACGGGAAACGAAGTCCTATAAGCCTTACAACTACAGGACACGCCGAGCTTATTATCGGCTTTTTTATTCCGTCGGTTTTAAGGTAAAGCCTCGTATATGCGGAAACAAGCTCCGCCGCCTTTGAAACCTCATAAACGTCATCAAAACCGATTTTAAGCAGTCCGTCAAGAACGTAATCAACGTCATCAAGATTATCAAACTGACCGTAAAGCGTTGGAGCAGGAAGCGCAATCTTATACTTAAAACGCTTCATATTATCAAGCTTTGAGAAAACTGCTTTCTTTGCCTTATGCGGGCAAAAACGTATGCATTCTCCGCAGTCGATACATCTTTCCTGGTTAATTACTGCATGACCGTTTTGTATTCTTATTGCTTCAGTGGGGCAATGCTTCAGGCAGGTTGTGCAGCCCGTGCATTTACTCCCATCAAGTAAAACTGAATGTTCATATGTATGCATATTATCACACTACTGAATATTAACTCTCATTGTCACCGTTGTTCCTACTCCTACGGTAGAATCAATTTCCATTGAATCGGTGTAGCGTTTCATATTTGGCAAACCCATTCCTGCGCCGAAGCCCAGCGAACGAGTATCATCAGAAGCGGTTGAAAAACCCTCCTGCATTGCCTGTTCAATATTTTTTATACCCGGACCTTTGTCTGCAAGAATCATCTCTATATAGTCCTCGCAAACCTTCACGTCAACAGTTCCACCGTTTGCGTGAATTACCATATTGATTTCTCCCTCATACATTGCGATTGAAACACGCCTTATGATATCAGGGGAAATTCCAAGCTGCCGTAAATCCTTTTTGATTTGTACCGATGCCTGACCTGCTGAGGTGAAATCCTCGCCGTCAACATCAAAATGAAAAATAAGTTCTTCGCTCAAGCTTTCACCTTATTACCTGCAAGGCCGTTTGAATAAATTATTCCGCAAGCCTCGTAAAGACGCTTGTCGGTACACATAACAACAATTCCGTTGTCCCTTGCAAGATTGAGCATTTCCTCTGTCGGAGTTTTTGAGCGAACAAAAACAATACAAACCATATCCATCATTACGGCAGTGCGGATAACCTGTGGATTTATAAGTCCGGTAAGGAGTACAGCCTGATCCTTAACGTATGCCAAAACGTCGCTCATTAAATCACAGCCACAGGCGGAATAAACCTCACGGCCAAGATTTTCTTCGCAACAAAGTACATCAGCATCAAGCAGATCCTTCATCTCGTTGATTTTCATAAAATAAGTCCTTTGTGAATTTTATTTATCGCTGTATTTAGCAATAATGCCCGGAATATCATCGGCAGTAAGCTTGCCGTATACTTCGTCATTAACGGTAAGTACAGGACCTAAACCGCAGGCACCGATGCAGCGGCAGGCTGTCAGTGAGAACTTTCCGTCAGGAGTGCATTCGTCAATGCCGATACCTAAGTTTTCACTAAGAGCATCTAACAAGGTCTGAGCACCCTTTACGTAGCAGGCAGTACCCATACATACCGATATATTATACTTTCCTTTAGGAGCTAATGAAAATTGAGCATAGAAGGTTGCAACGCCGTAAACTTTTTCAAGCGGAACGTCCATACCCTCAGCAATCATTTCCTGCAC
>JAFLSA010000155.1 GCA_022511185.1 Eubacterium sp. | reverse complement strand
AGAATAAAATTATAAAAAAGTTTGGTTTGTGATATGCATTTATGTAATTTTGCAGAGATTAGGTCATAAACGTGATGATATGCCTTGTATTGCAGAAAAGGTCGATGAAGAATTAGTAGAATTTGTGAAAAATTTTAATAATGACCGTAAACCCTTGATGAAAGCCTTATTCAATAAGTATAATAATGTAAAGTTAATTACACTAAAATCAAGAGAAGACGCCGATAGGTATCTTGATGAATTTAAAAAGGAGAATGACAATGCCTGAGTTTTGGGATATTTATGATATTAACAGGAATTTTACGGGCAGGACTGTTGAGCGTGGCAAGCCTATGGCACAGGACGAATATCACATCGTAGTTGAAGCGATTATAAGAAATTCAAAGGGTGAGTTTTTGATTTCAAAACGCTCTGCTAATAAGCATTTTCCGCTTATGTGGGAGTTTACAGGCGGTTCTGTTTTAGCAGGCGAAAGCAGTTACGACGGCGCAATTAGAGAGGCTTATGAGGAATTGGGCGTTGATTTGTCTAAATCACCATATAAACTTTTTGCCTCAGGTATCAGACAGCATCGCAGTTTTCCTGATTTTAATGACATATGGCTTTTTGATTCCGATTGCGATATCAACGATATCACACTTTGCGAGGGCGAAACCTGCGATGCTATGTGGGCAACTCCTCAGAAGATACGTCAGATGATTACAAACAAGGAATTCGTCGAATACAGTGAATTTAATTTTGTTGACAAGCTACTTGAATTGTGATACCTTTTATACATTATTTTAGTATAAATAAAAGTGAGAAGAACTGTGAAAAGCGATTTATTAACAGGAAAGCCTATTAAAAGCATTATTATGTTTGCTTTGCCGATAATGGCAAGCTCAATGCTTCAATATAATTACAATTTAGTCGATAATATTATTGTCGGCCGATTTGTCGGCACTGATGCACTTGCGGCAGTCGGCAATGTCGGTTCAATAAACAGCTTTATTATAGGTACAGCGCTTGGTCTTACGTCAGGTTTTACAATTCCTGTTGCGCAAAATTTCGGCGCGGGTAATAAGATAAAAATGAACAGGTATGCGGCAAACAGCATCTCACTCGCATTTTTCATCGGTGTAGTTATAGTTGTCCTGTCTCATTTTCTTTCTAAACCGCTGTTAAGACTGATTGACACCCCCGACGATATAATCGATATGTCCTCCTCATACGTCAACGTGCTTTATTACGCAGTTCCGATACAAATGTCGCTCAACAATTTCAATGCGCTTTCACGCGCGGTTGGAGAGAGCAAAAAGCCGCTTTATTTCCTTATCGTCAGCGTGTTCGTCAATCTTGGACTTGACCTGCTCTTTGTCGGTTATTTCAAGTGGGGTGTAGTCGGTGCGGCGTGGGCAACGGCTCTTTCTCAGCTTGTTGCGACAACTCTCGCAGGACTTTACATAATTAAATTCAATAAGATATTATCAATAAAGTTAAGGGATTTAAGGCTTGATTTAAAAACTTCGTGGAAACAGCTTAAGCTCGGTATTCCTATCTCACTTCAGTTTACGATTACGTCAATAGGCTCGATGACACTGCAAACTGCCGTTAACGGCTTCGGATCAAACGTTATTGCAGGCTTCACCGCTGCCGGCAGAGTAGAACAGCTTACGAATATTCCTATGTCAGGCTTGGGTGTAGGTACAATGACCTTTGTGTCACAGAACTACGGCGCAAAAAATTACGACAGAATCGTTAAAAGTGTAAGAAAAATATTCTTCCTTGATGTTTGCGTTTCCGTGATTTGCAGTTTACTGCTCGTTTCGATTGGCCCGTCTGTTGTAAGGCTCTTTATGACCGAGCAAAACGAGAATATTATGTTTGCGGCGAAGCACTATTTGTGGGCGATTGCCGAGTGCTATAGCCTTGTTGCAGTTTTATTTGTATTCAGGAATACCCTTCAGGGTCTTGGTTTTACTTATGCAAATACAATTGCAGGGGCAGGGGAGTTCTTCGGAAGGCTTGCCGTTGCGCTGATTCTGACACCGTATATCGGTTTTAATGCGATATGTTATGCAGGCCCTGTTGCTTGGCTACTTGCAGATATACCCTTAGTTGTGATATACTATGGTAAAGCAAAACAAATGCGAACTGCCTAAAACACATTATTTCACGCACCCTCGTCCATTTTTTGCCTTGACATACGGAAGTATGCCTGCACCAAAGAAATGGACGATTGCACGCAAACTAATGCATTTTAAATCATGTTCGCATTTGCTTTACTTTACCTGTTAAGGCAAAGAAGTTTAAGCAACTTGCGAAAGGGGATTAATTTATGTTCTATTATATTGTTCTTGCTGTCGGTGCAGTCGTTTCATTGGTTTTCTGCTATCAAAGACGTCTTGGCTTCAGCGTAAAAAATGTTCTGTTCAAATCAGTTTCAAGCCTTTGTTTTCTTTTAACAGCAGTGTTTGCACTTATCAATAACAGAGATGCGTATACGTACGGCTCGCTTATAATTATGGGCGGCGCGCTCGGTCTTGTAGGTGACATACTCCTTGATCTTAAGGGTATTTATAAACAGCACGAAAGTATTTACCTTAAAGGCGGATTTATCTTTTTTCTTGTAGGCCATATTTTCTATATCAGCGCAGTCGTTTACTCACTTAAGATAACTTGGTGGATTGTACTTTTGGCAGC
This sequence comes from Eubacterium sp., assembly GCA_022511185.1. Classification (GTDB taxonomy): domain Bacteria; phylum Bacillota; class Clostridia; order Oscillospirales; family Acutalibacteraceae; genus Eubacterium_R. Next base: position 487 of record JAFLSA010000155.1, on the reverse strand, counting down.
AGTGGTTTCCGCTGTTATCGGTATCGTGACTGTTGCAATGGCAAACGTTATGAAGGTTCACTACGGAGCTTACCGCAAAATTGTTGCCGTTTACGTTGCATTTCTCGCAATGACAATGGTTATTTCTATTGTTGCTACAGTTATAAGCGGTTTTCAAAAGGGTTATATTATTATGGCTGTCGGCTCTGTTCTGTTTTTACTGTCCGACGTTGTGCTTTCAAATACGTTTTTCGGCAGAGGAAAGGACAAACCACACCACTTTTTCATCAATCATTTTCTTTACTACGCAGGCCAGTATTTAATCGCTGCATCAGTTATGTTTGTTAAATAAACTATTGACATTAAAGGGCAATAGTGGTATCATATCAAGGCGGATTGAGAAGAACTGTTTTTTCAGTCCTTTTGATATTCGGGCCATTAGCTCAGTTGGTCAGAGCAACCGGCTCATAACCGGTTGGTCCGGGGTTCGAGTCCCTGATGGCCCACC
>JAFLSA010000154.1 GCA_022511185.1 Eubacterium sp. | reverse complement strand
TAAATTCATTCATTGCAGAAGCATTTGCTTCAACTGCCAAGCCTTTCGGAAAAAGGAAATTTCTTGCATAGCCGTCAGATGCATTGACAAGGTCGCCCTTTTTACCGAGACTTTTAACGTCCTGTTTAAGAATTACTTTCATTATGTTATCCTCCTATATTTCCATCAAAATCGGCAGAACCATAGGACTGCGCTTTGTTTTTTCGTACATCATTTTTGAAAGCTCGTCACGCAGTCTTGTCTTTACAGAGTTCCAGTCGTGGTATCTGCTGTCATAATTTTCGTCAATAACTCTACACGCTAAATCTCTTGCACTGTTCATAAGCGCTTCGTTTTCCTTAACATAGACGAAGCCTCTTGAAACGATATCGGGACCGCTTATAACGTTTCCGCTTTCGCTGTCTATCGTTGCGACAACGATGATTATGCCGTCTTTAGAAAGACGCTTTCTGTCATTGAGAACAATATTGCCGACATCGCCGACGCCTATGCCGTCAACGTAGATTTCGCCTGCAGATACGCTCTCAAGCTGTTTGATTCCGTCATCAGAAAGCTCAATTTTATCGCCGATATTACCGATATAAATATTATCATTGCCGATGCCCATTGCGATACCGAGACCGGCATGGCGCTGAAGATGCTTTTGCTCACCATGAACAGGGATAAAGAACTTCGGCTTAACAAGACTGATCATCAGCTTAAGCTCTTCCTGACAGGCGTGTCCCGATACGTGTACGTCATACATTCTTTCGTATATAACCTCAACGCCGTGCTTCATAAGCTCGTTTACAACGTTGCTTACCATTTTCTCGTTGCCGGGTATCGGAGTTGCTGAAATAATAACATAATCGTTTGGTGTGATATAAACCTTTCTGTGCTCACCAAATGCCATCTTTGTAAGAGCTGACATAGGCTCACCCTGTGAGCCTGTTGTTATGATAACAAGCTTTTCATCAGGATAATTTTTTATAAGATTTATGTCAATGAGGATTCCCTCAGGGACATTCAGGTAACCGAGCTCGCTGCCGACATTAACAAGATTTTCAAGGCTTCTGCCGATTACGGCAACCTTGCGTCCCCGTGACTGAGCAACGTCAATAATCTGCTGTACTCTGTGAATATTTGAAGCAAAGGTCGCAACAACTATTCTCTTGTTCTTTGCTTTTCTGAATAAAAGTTCAAAAGATTCGCCGACAGATTTTTCACTCATTGTATATCCCGGACGCTCTGCGTTAGTCGAATCTGAAAGTAGTGCAAGGACACCCCTTTTGCCGTACTCAGCAAATCGCGGCAGATCGATCATATCACCGTCAACAGGAGTTGTATCAATTTTAAAGTCACCTGTCTGTATAATAACGCCGGCAGGACAGCGGATTGCAAGACCAACGGCATCGGGAATCGAGTGATTGACGTGAATCATCTCGATATTGAAACTGCCAAGCGTGATATTATCTCTTGGCTTAATTTCGACAAGCTTTGCTGAGTTAAGCAGATTATGCTCCTCGAGCTTGCCTTTAATAAGACCGATAGTCAGCTTTGTTGCATAAATAGGAATATTTACCCGTTTCAAAAGATACGCAAGTCCGCCGATATGATCCTCGTGACCGTGCGTAATAATGATACCTTTAATTTTTTCTGCATTTTTCTCAACGTAAGTAAAATCAGGAATTACAAGGTCAACACCCGGTAAATCCGAGTTTGGAAAAGCAAGACCGCAGTCAACGATAAACATATCATCGCCGTACTCATAAAGGGTCATATTTTTGCCTATCTCATTCATACCGCCGAGAAAAGCAATACGAACAGACTCCTTAGCCTTTGGCGGCTGAAGAGTATTCCTTTTAGGCGCTTTGCGGTAGGTTACGTAACGCTTCTGGGAATTCCGTTTTCCGTAAGCGTTTCTGCCGCCTGGCCTATTTTGATTTGTCATTTAATAACCTCCGTTATAAATTATTTTTTCCGAACAGAATAATTGAATAATATAATAAAACATAATTTTCCTCTTGTCAAGTAAGCCACATATTGATTATTACCATTTTTAGTGGTAAAATATGTTTAATTTGAAAATAAAATTTTTTTAAGAGGAAGAAATGAAAAGTATAGATATTTACACAGACGGTGCCTGCAGCGGAAATCCCGGTAAAGGCGGCTGGGCAGCAATTCTCGTTTATAAAAATAATGAAAAAGAAATCTTCGGCGGAAGCCATGATACGACGAATAACCGTATGGAGTTAACAGCCGTTATCGAGGCATTAAGGCAGTTAAAAGAGCCTTGCAGGGTTACACTCACAACAGATTCAAAATACGTCTGTGATGCCGTTACAAAGGGTTGGGTTTACTCCTGGAAAAATAATGGCTGGAGAAAAGCAGACAAAAAGCCTGCTTTAAACGTTGATTTGTGGGAGGAGCTTCTTCCACTCCTTGAAAAGCATGAGGTCACATTCAACTGGGTCAGGGGTCATAACGGTCACCCGTATAACGAACGATGCGACAAGCTCGCTGTAAGCTTCTATCTGAATATGTAACAACAAATTTTTTGACCTTGTCCGATGGACAAGGTCAAATTTTTTAATCTTCTGATTCTTTTTCAGTAGTCTTTGCTTGGGTTGTGGCAGTGCTTTCTTGCGTAGTTGTAGTCATATCCTCATACCTTGATTTAAGTCCTGATGAAACAATATGCTTAATTTCATAATCAATATTATAGAGTGAAAGTGTCGAGAGTACCTCAAAGTTAAGGAAATTAGAGTCTGCATTTTCATCCTGAATAACAAACTTTGTTCCCTCGTCAAGATACTTTATCTCTTTTTCAAGAGCCTTAATGCCGTCAAGCTCCTCACCCTCAAAAAAGATATACGTTCCTTTTATTGTTATAATTCCTTCAAAATCGTTGGTCGGCTGAGTTGTATACGACCTTGTAGTTGTGGTTGTAGTTTCCTTTTCACGAACAGGAATAACGTCGCTGTATACAAGAGCGCACAAAACTGCCATAGCGATTGCAACAAGCACAAGAAGAACATATGGCCATTTTTTCTTTTTCTTCTCTTTTCTGAAGCGGTGGCGCTCAAGAGTAGGCTTGTCAGAGGAATCGTCATCTGTATGCGTAGCGTTCATAGTAACCTCTGCAGCAGTTTCCTGATACGATGCATCGCTTTTTTTATGTACAACAAGGGGGCTGTCAAGCTTTTCTTCCCTGATTT
>JAFLSA010000153.1 GCA_022511185.1 Eubacterium sp. | reverse complement strand
AAAGGCACTTTTTGAACGCACTTCACCTCAGCTTGTTGCGGATATAACCAACTCGGGTGTGCTTCTGACAGGCGGTATGGCACAGCTTTACGGACTTGATAAGCTTATAGGAAATGCACTTTCGCTTGACGTTACCGTTCCTGTAAGGCCTAATCTTTGCGTGTCAAAGGGCTGCGAAATCGCTCTTAAAAAGATGCGTATTCTTGATCAGTACGGCTATTCCTTTAAGACAAAGGAAGATGTACGCACAAGATAATTTATTTAATTTTTGAATAGAATTAAATACCAAATAAATTTAAAAAGGGAGGTAGTTTTGTGGATAGATTTTCAAAGTTTAATCCAAAAGTTACCTTCCTGTTTTTTGTTTTTATAATAATATTAACGCTGATTTTATTTCACCCACTATTTTTATTTGTGAGCCTTATCTCATCACTTTGTTATAAAATAAAGCTTGACGGCAAAAAGGGAATTGATTATTTTTTTAAATTTATTTTACCGCTTACATTGTTTGTCGCCGTGTTCAATATGCTGTTTACCCATTACGGCGTGACCGTTTTGTTTACGGCATTTGATATGAGCTTCACTCTTGAGGGACTGTTTTACGGTCTGTGCCAGGGGATGATGTTTTCAGCAGTTATTATGTGGTTTTCCTGCTATTCAGAGGTTGTAACGTCAGAGCGGTTTTTGGCAGTGTTCGGCAGACTTGCACCGAATTTAGCTCTCGTTTTTTCAATGGTCTTGTCATTTATTCCGAGACTTAAGAAAAATTTTGCAGAGATAAATGACGCAAGAATGCTCCTTGATAATGACGAAGGCAGGCTCAAAAAGGCTTTTAAAAATTTTTCTGCGCTTTTAACAATGACCTTGGAGGAGAGCATTGAGGTGTCCGATTCTATGAAGGCACGTGGCTTCGGCAAGGGCAGAGTGTCTTACTCAAAATATAGATTTTTGCTTAAAGACGGCGTATGCCTTTTCTTTATGCTTGCGATTTCCACTGCGCTTTGTGTAATGAAGGCTCTTGGCAGAATAGATTTTATCTTTGAACCTGAAATTACGATGAACAGCTTTTCTGCTTTTTCATTTGTGATTTTTATTTTAATTTCATTTCTGCCTGTGATGATTGATTTGACGGAGGATATGAGATGGTTTTATTTAAAACAGAAGATTTAAGCTTCACATATCCAAAGTGCAAATTAAAGGCGCTTGACTGTGTGAGCCTCAGCATAAACAAAGGCGAGTTTATTCTTTTAATGGGCAGAACCGGAAGTGGTAAATCAACGCTTTTAAGAATGTTAAAAAAAGAGCTGTCACCTGTTGGAAGTGTTGAGGGACAGATTACCGTAAGCTCAAAGCAGACAGGCTTTGTTATTCAGAATACAGACGTCTCCTTCGTGGCTGAAAACGTTAGGGGAGAGCTTGCATTTGCGCTTGAAAATATGAAACTGAAAAATGATGAAATAGCAGTCAGAATAGGTGAAACGGCATCTTTTTTTAATCTTTCCGATATGCTCGATAAAAAGATTTCATCACTTTCAGGCGGTGAGAGAGCCGTTGTTGCTATCGCATCGGCTATGATTTGCGATGCAGATGCGCTCATACTTGACGAGCCTTTAGCTCAGCTTGACCCTAAGTCGACTGCTCAGCTTATCAGTCTTTTAAAGCGCGTCAATGAAGAGCTTGGCGTAACTGTTATTATGTCCTCACATACGGCTGACGGAATCATTGATTTCTGCGACAGGCTGATTATTATTGAGGAGGGCAAAATCGCATCGGACGGCTCACCTCAGAATTTGAAAAATTCAGAAGAAGCACTTGATTATTTCCCGATTTATACATCACTTTTTGACGAACGCCCATTGACTGTCAAGGAGGCAATCCCTCTCGCACATTCACTTAACGAAAAAAATTTTGTAAACTGTGACAAAACGCAAACAGTTGCAGAGCTTAAAAACATAACCTTTGCCTATGGCAAAAATGAAAGGGATATTTTGTCCTCACTTACCTTTAAGGCATATAAGGGTGCCGTACATTCAATAATCGGTGCTAACGGAAGCGGCAAGACAACTCTTTTAAAGGTGCTTGCAGGCATAAAAAAAGCGTACAGCGGAAAGGTTAAAGTGAACGGTAAAATTGCATATATGCCACAAAATCCCCGGTACCTTTTCACTAAAGATACAGTCCTTGAAGAAATTGATGAACAAACTGCCAAGGTATTCGGACTTTCAGATTATCTTTTTCATCACCCTTACGATTTAAGCGGCGGGCAGATGCAGAAACTCGCACTTGCAATTCTTTCAAAGCAGGACTTTGACATTATGCTTCTGGACGAGCCGTCAAAGGCGCTTGATTCATTTTCAAAGAAAAACCTGAAAGTATACATAAAGGATTTAGCAAAGCAGGGTAAAACGGTTATTATCGTTTCCCACGATTTAGATTTTGTGGGTGATGTTTCAGATTACGTCTCGTTTTTGTCTGACGGCATTATTACGATAACCGGCGACAGACGGCAGGTGCTCAGCTCTCTTAACTTCTATACAACTCAAATCAGGCGAATTACAAAAGCACATTTAAAGTCGGCAGTATCAACGGAGGACCTGATATGAAAAAGGTTTTTCCGTTTCTCTACATCGTGCTTTCTCTGGCGGTGGCTGTGGTGTGGCAGATTTTAAGTTACAGCGTAAACTACTATCTTGTCAGTGTGCTGATACTTATAATTTCAATGCTGCCCTTCTTTTTCTCCTTTGAACGCAGTAAACCGACAGCACGGGAAATTGCTTTGATTTCAAGCCTGATTGCAATTGCGGCCCTGTCAAGAGCAGTTTTTTATCTTATCCCTCAGGTCAAGCCGATAGGCGCAGTTGTGATAGTCAGCGGTGTTTGTCTTGGTGCAAAACGGGGATATCTTATTGGCGCATTTTCGGCATTTATTTCTAACTTTATTTTCGGACAGGGCATATGGACTCCGTTTCAGATGGCGGCACTCGGTATGGTCGGCTTTGCGGCAGGAATAATATTCAGCACTCTGAAGGTTAAAAGAGTAACCCTTTCATTAATCGGCTTTGTTTTGACCTTTGCCCTCTATGGCTTCATAGCCGACTTAAGCTCCGTTCTTATACTGTCAGCAGATTTCACTCTGCCGTCAATGCTTGCCGTTTACGGTGCTGCCTTGCCGTTTAACTTAGTTTTCGCAGTAACGACAGGCGTAACCCTCTTCTTCTTAGGCAAGCCTTTCATAAACAAAATCAACAGGCTACAAATAAAATATGGTATATACAGTGAGGAATTAGTATGAACAATGATATAATTTTAAGACTTTCAAAATTTGCAATGATTATGTCCATACTC
>JAFLSA010000152.1 GCA_022511185.1 Eubacterium sp. | reverse complement strand
GATGGCATTGCTCCTAACTCAAACTGGTGGCTCTATCGCTGGTATGCGGATATGGAGGGGCAGACAGTCGATTACAAGTATTTTGACCTCTTCAAATCAAACTTTGAAAATGCCTTCATAAAGAAGAAGGATGACTACACCTCATGGGGCTTTATGGGCGTTGTTTCCATTACAGATATTGAGGATAGGATTGACGTTATCTGCGGTGGACGTGACGGCTCAGCAGTTGTTAAATTAAAGAATATTGACGATACGGCACTTGCCGGTAAAAAGGTCAATGTAAAAATTGAAGAGACTGTTTATCAGGGACTTTCGGGTATTGTCAATGAGCCTGTTGTACTCAGACATTACACCACTACTCTCAATGGCTCAAGTCTTAAAGTTAAGCTGAAGGATATGGATGAGGCAAATGCTTACCATATCACGGTTGAGCTTGCAGATGATGAAGATGATTACAACTATAAAAACGAAAATTATATTGAGAGATATGAATTTGAGTCAGGCGAGCTTTTAGGCGATGCCTATACCTATGACAGCGCATACGCTACGACAGGCGAAATAAACGGTATGGTAGGCGGTATGGAAAAAGAGGGCGACGGCATCAGCCTTACCTTTAAAGTACCTGAGGATGATACATATAATCTGAATATAATTTACGGTAATTCAAACGACGGCGGATATGATGAAAACGGCAGACAGCTTCCGGACGGCAGGGTAGATTCAACCTCCATAATGAGCCTTGACGGACAGGAGGTAACCTTGTCATTTTCAAATACGATCAGGAGTGAATATACTGACTGTATAACACTTTCTTATGAGCTTACTAAAGGCGAGCATACTATCAGCTTTAAGCACGATACAGGCACGATAGTTCTTGATTCACTGCTTGTTACCACAGCACAGGAAAATGACAGCATAGCTGTTTTAAAGGATGCTGACAGGACAAATGAGACTACTCAGTCATATCTTGCCGTAGCACCATATGACGGATATTATGACGTGCTTATATCAGGTAATGACATTTCAACAGCATATGTAAACAATCAGAAATTTACTGTTACTGATGAAAACGTAGTTTACCTTATGAGAGGTCTCAATTATATCGACGTTGAAAGTACTGATAAGCTGAAAGAATTTAACGTTTCAGTGTCGAAGAATGCAGGTGAAACAGCCACTATTTACGCAGAAAATGCTGTTCTTTCAGACGGTGCAAAGATAGCTGAAAACAGCGTGGTTGGGGATAATTTCAAGTATCTTTATGACATCTCCTCGAGCGGCGGAAAGGCAGAATTTAACGTGAATGTTTCAAAGGCAGGCACGTATGCCTTAACGCTTTTATATACCAACAATGACGAGGGCGGCGTCCACGCTTATAACGTTGACCTTATCGAGCGTTACGTGACCGTTACGGCAGGCGGTAAATCGCAGGACGTATACTGCAGAAATACGTATAGCTGGGATACGTATAAAACAGTTACCTGCTACATTGATTTAAATGCAGGCGACAATACAGTAACCTTTACCAACAGTGGTAATAACAAGTTTAACAATCAGGACACGAACATTCCTTATATCGCTTCATTTACAGTAAATGAAATAAGCAAATAATTAACATTTTAAAAACTCCTTCATAGTATGATACTGAAGTTAGGGGTAGCAGAAATAGCCTTATAAATTTCTTTTGTTATCCCGGTTCAATAATACTATGAAGGAGTTTTGTTATGCCTGACAATCCTATTTTAGAAACAGGTGAAAGACGAATAAATGAGGCAGTATGTATCGACACAAAGCGCATTTTTGACAGCTGTGTAAGTAAGGACTGCTTAGAAGATTTAAGGGTTACATTTTTCTCACGCAGTCAGCGTCTTATTGATGAGGCTGTAACGATAAGGACACGTGACTGTACGATTGAAGAGGTAAGCATTGACGTTGAAGAAGTGCCTTTTAACAGAGGCTTTTACAGCGTCGACATTACGTTTTATTTCAAGCTGTGCTTTGACACGTATGCTTCTCCCTGCACTACTCCGCAGGTAGCAGTCGGCTTTGCACAGTTTAATAAAAAATGTATCCTTTACGGCAGCGACGGCAACGTTAAGGTGTTTGTTTCAAACCCGACAAGCGAAGCGCTTGACTGTCCTGTTGCTCCGCAGTACACAAACCCTGTAGCAAAGGTTCAGGCGGTTGACCCTGTTATTCTTGCAACGGATATTTGTGACAGCTGTGATTGCAACGTATCGGTTTGCTCATCATTCCCTCAGTCAATTCTTAATTCAATTGAGGATACAATGCCGTCCTGCGGTGCATCAAAGGCAATACTTGTAACACTCGGCCTTTTCTCAATCGTGCAGATGGAGAGAGATGCTCAGATTCTCATACCTGCATATGATTACTGCATACCAGACAGAGAGTGCAACTGCAACACGTCTAACCCTTGCGAAACCTTCCAGTCAATTGATTTCCCTGTTGAGGAGTTCTTCCCTGTGGATAGAGATAATAACTCATGCTCACCTTGTCAACCTGACTGCGACAACTAAATAACTAAAAAATCGGTGTAGGTTTTACCTACACCGTGTTTTTCCACGATAAGTGGACAAGTTCAACTTATCGTTCTTAAATCTTTCAAGATTTTATGCTATAATTTAATTGGAGGGATTGATATGAAAAGACAGGAATTATTATTTTACTTTTATTGTTTACGGTTTTGTTCAGCAGTTGTGCAAAAAACAACATAGAAAATGTTAATATTGATTTAGGAAATTCAGATATATATTCCCAGCAGGATATGGAAGATGCAGTGAATGTAGTATTGAATGAAATAAGAACATGGGAAAGTGTAAAAAAAGTTTACTGTATTTCATATTGCGGTGATGAAATGGCAACAGAAGAGTTGTCTTACTGTAACATACTGAATGACAAGGAATATACACAATGCGTTGTGTTTGAATCCTCGTTTGAAACTGGAAACTCGGCAGAGTCAGATGGTTTCAATTCTAATTTCCGATATGATGGCTGGCAATGGTATCTCGCCAGAACAGAGAATAGTGATTGGGAACTGCTCACTTGGGGATATTAAATTATGAAGAAAAAGAAAAGGCTATTTGTAATAATTCCGCTGATTATTACAGTTCTGATTTTATTAATTGTCGGAAGCAGCTATGCAGTATTTTACCAAGTAATGGTAAAATCAAGAGTAACACATTCTGATATAAAATCAATTGATTTATCAGACCTGAACGAAATAAAAATTACTGACAATAATGAAACGGTTACATTAGATGCAGATGATGATAAATATAAAATTATTTGTGATGCTTTCAAACGTAAAAGAGTGAAAATTGATTACTCTCGTGTTCA
>JAFLSA010000151.1 GCA_022511185.1 Eubacterium sp. | reverse complement strand
GCTCCATATTGAAAAATCTGTTTGTCATATCATAATCCTTACAGCTTCCCAGATTAACCTGAATCAGCTTTAATTTGCCAAGCTTACCCGATGATATAACCTCGTCAATCTTTCTATATACAGGCATATGAAAAATCGTCATTGCCTCGGCAAGAACAACGTTGTTTTTCTCTGCCAACTCAACAGCCTGCTTTAACTCGTTTGAGTTAAGGGTTATTGCTTTTTCGCAAATAACGTGCTTGCCTGCATTCAGCGCCTTTAAAATATATTCAATATGCGAATTATGAGGAGTTGCAATATAAATAATGTCAACGTTTTCATCGGTGAAAACATCATCAATATTATCATACACCTTGTCAATGCCGTATTTTGAGGCAAATGCATCGGCATTCACTTTTGTTCTGCTTGCAAGTGAATAAAAGGTTTTGTTTAATTGTTTCATAGCCTTTGCCATTTCATCGGCAATATGTCCGCAACCTATACAAGCCCAGTTATAGTTTTTATTCATCGATATTAACCCTTTCATCTGTTGTTATCTAAATAATATTATATTATTGCTATTTTATCAACAGCAATTTAGTTCAATAAATAAGAATTAAATAATTTCATATTACATATATGCTCACATTGAAAGTAAGTTTTGGTTTGATTCCGTCTTTTTTAGTGCAATAAAGTTCATATGGCAGATTTTGCTTGTCCGCATAGAATTCATATGTTTTTATCGGTTTCAAGGTGAAAGTTCCCTCTTGTGTGTACTCTACAGGTGTTGAAGAGCTGGGACATCTTGAGATGATTGGAACTATCGTGCATCAGCTGACAAGAAATTTGACTGAAAAGCAGATTGAGGATAATCCAAACTTTGCTGCATATTTTGTTGACCATACAACAGGTGTTTATCCGACAGCCGCAAGTGGTTTTCCGTGGACGGCTGCGAGTATGCAGGTTAAGGGTGATACGATTGCAGATCTTAACGAAGATATGGCGGCTGAGCAAAAGGCACGTGTAACCTACGACAATATTTTGAGACTTGTTGATGACCCTGATGTTATCGAGCCAATCAAATTCTTGCGTGAGCGTGAGATCGTTCATTTTCAGCGCTTTGGTGAAGGCTTGAGAATTGTAACCGACAAGTTAGACAGTAAAAATTATTACGCTTTTAACCCGAGTTTTGACAAGTGATTATATAAATCAAAACGGCAACAGTTATCCTGTTGCCGTTTTGATTTTTTTGTCACAAATTATTTTAATTTTTCTGCCCACTCTTTTTCTCTGAAGCCTGTCAGAATGGCTTTGTCGGATATTATCAGCGGGCGTTTCACGAGCATTCCGTCGGTTGCAAGGAGCTTTAGCTGTTCATCCTCACTCATTGTCGGCAGTTTGTCCTTTAACTCCATTGACTTATAAAGCAGTCCGCTTGTGTTGAAAAACTTTTTGAGCGGCAAACCGCTTTGCTCATACCATTTTTTCAGTTCCTCGTATGTCGGATTATCTTCCTTAATATGTCTGCTCTCATACTCAAAGCCGTTGTCATCAAGCCACTTTTTCGCCTTCTGACAGGTTGAGCATTTTGGATATTCAATAAATAACATTTTATTTTCCTTTCTGTTTTATATGATTTTTATTCCCAGATATATTCAATTTCATTTGTATTCAGTTGTAAATTGCACATTGTGTATTCAACACCTTTATATTTCAGCCAGATGCTCAATTCAATTACTGCACTTTTAATACCGGGTGAAATATATGTATTAAGATACTCCCAAGGATAATGTCCTTTTCCTGCTTCTTTATTTAATTCTTCATTAGCTATTTTAACAAATTCCGAAACTGATAACACTTTAACTTTATACACATCTTTTTTGTTTAATGAGGTTTTTAGCTCAACATTGCAAAAATATTCGTCCTCAAGTTTACACTTGATATGGCATTTGGTAAAATCCTTGTATTGCTCACAAAATTCAATTCCTACTTGGTCAGAAAACAAATGTGTATTAAAGCTTAAGGTGAATTCTTTATTGTTCAGCTCTACTTTATAAAGGTCTTGGTCGTGAAGAATACCGTCAGGTATATTGTTTTCACTCATAATAAGCTTTTCAATCATTATATCTTCTCCGTTTTTACATACGCATTCAACGCTGCGACATCTCTTGCCTGTAGAAATTTTCTTTGATTTGTACTATGTGTCGGTGTTCTGATTAAGTCAATTACTTCATCTAAAGGTTTCCATTTACAAGAAGTGCTGTTCGCTATTTCATTGTCTGTCATCTCAGGAGCTGATACAGCGCCATTTGTTGTTACAACAAAGTAGTAGGAATACTGAGTATAGTCACAATGCGCCCTGTTTTCATACACATATCCAAGCTCGCTGATTTCGTAACATTCACAGCCGGTTTCCTCTAAGATTTCTCTTTTTAGCGCAGTTATTATGTCCTCATTTTCCTCGACACCGCCGCCTACAAGTGAATACAAGTTGAATTTTTCAGAATACATAACGGCATACAGACCGTCATTTCTTTTTAATATTGCCCTTGCAGTCAATCTCGGCTTTGCAGTAGAAATACCATCGGTTCCTAAAATATCCTTGTCTGTAATTTCTTTTATGAGCTTCATAGAAAACTTAATAAAGCACCTTTGAGAGAATGAAGCAGACCCAGAGTGCTACAACAAATAAGCCTTCTGCAGGGATTGCGAGCTTTGTATACGGACATTTCCATCCCTTGTCAACGCAAAGGAATATTGTTCTTGTTACAAAAACAGTTGTTGAGAAGAACAGACCGCCGACAAGTGAATACACAGGAGTTTCAAGCGCAATGGTAAGATACAGCAGAAATGCTCCCAATGCGAAAGAGATACCGCCGTAATAAACTCTGATTTCTGTCTTTCCTGCATTGTCAACAGGCTTGATTGAAAAGCTTTCAGCATTTTTTATTGGACTTATAACAAACACAACTGCCATTGCGAAGAAATAGCCGACAAGTCCTATAACGGCAACACTTGCAGGAATATTGACCATAAATAAAGATTTTATTGCTTCCATAATTAAATTCCCCTTTTAAATTATTAGTATATTTATTATATAATTTTTGATAATATCAGTCAACTAAAAAAGCCAAGGCAAATGCCTTGACTTAATTAATTTTTTGTAAATGCTTTAAACAAATAAAACTATTTTGTTATTACTTTTTTATTCCAACTTCTTTTTTTACATTTTGGGCATTTCATATATCTTGTTCTGTTAATATGCATTGCAAAAAATACACTTTTATATGTCGGCACATATTTATAATGACAATTATTGCATTCATAATATCCGGCTGTTTGTTCAATTTTAAGTGCAAAAAACATTGCAATAATAAATGAAATAAATC
>JAFLSA010000150.1 GCA_022511185.1 Eubacterium sp. | reverse complement strand
ATCGCCATACTGAGTATCAGATTATCGTGCATCTCAACAATATGAGCGGTCTTCTGCTCCACCTCTGCCTTAAGCTCGGTATTGAATTTGTCCAGCAGAGCTATATACTGCTGATCCTGTGTATCATCCGTTATATACATCTGATAGCCCCGATGGTGTCTGCCGTCAGAAAGAAAGCTGATATCAATAAGATAGATCTTCTCTTCCTTTTTATAAAAGACATTATTGCAGGAGTTATCATTTCTGAAATCATCAAGCCATTTCAGGAGGGTATCTTTCAGGCTGTCCGATGTTATAGGCTTGTCAACGATCATATCTGCCAGCTCAGGAAAAAGGCTCTTTGCCGTTTCATTGCTGCCCAGGTACCTGAGCTTGAAATCAAAGGAGATAAATCCTGTATTGCCGTTTTGAACGACCGTTTCTATTGCCATACCGGGAAGATTGTAGAGTATCAGCTTGCGTGAAATGAACAGATAAAACACCAGAGACACATCATAAGCTAACGGAATGATCTCAACATTCCGGAAAAGTTCAAAATTCTGGAGCAGCATTCTTCCAGCAAAGAAGCTTATGACCGACAGTACCTCCGGCAGTGCCAGCAGTACTATGAACCGGTTTGACACCTGCTTCTTTATACAGCCGGCAACAACAGCCGCCACGCTGATCAGGAAATAAGCCATCACCATTATATAATAGGATGTATGAAGAATACCATATTCCTTCACAAGAACAGTGACACCGTTCTCGCGGATCATGGATACACTGGTATAATAAAGCTCGTTTCTGCCTATCTGCAGGCTAAAGAAGAATACTGCCGTTGTGACGATATAGAGCATGAGTTTGATATATCGGCTCAGACGTATCTCACACAAGCTGAAGATCGCCAGCGTTACCATCATTATCAGATAACAGCCGCCGATATATACGATCTTATTTGCAAGCAATGCAGCTTCTACACTTTCGCTCCGGCTGAGCAGCAGCTGCGCAAGATTGCTGATGGGCACAAGTACGAAAACCAGTGATATATGGATATCATTATGACTGCGATATAAAAAGACATACACCAGCATCAGCATCACAGACAGCATGAAAGCTGCGGTATAATATGCTGTAACCATTTATTTCTCCCCCGTTTTTTACAAGATGCTCAATTGATCTGCAGACGCTGCTTCAAAGCTTCCTGCAGGACAGCGGAGAAGTTTATATTTGCCTGCTCCGCCTTTTCGTTGAGCCATGAAGGGATGGTGCAGTTTTTCTTTACGCTGCGGTTATCAAGCATACGGCGGTATGCGTCAAAATCAACATCAACGAGTATTTTCATTTCTCCCGTTTCACATTTTACGGATTCAAAGTCGGATGGCTCAGGGACGGGTAGGTTATTGTCCTGTCTGCTAATTCCGACGAGGTTGATGGCATCCCTTGCCATGTCCATAGCTTCGGCGATGGTTTCACCAAAGGTATTATTATCAAAGTCTGGAATGTATACAAGATAGCCTTTGCTGTTCTCATCACTGCAGTGAGTGAGAATTACAGGGTAACAGATTTTCATAGGTATTCTCTCCTTTTCAAAAGGTATGTTGTTTTTGTTATTTAAGATCACGGCGTTTGATTATTGCCTTTGCAAGATTTTCGTTTATTTCATTGTGCCTTGGTATTGGCTCTTCTTCGTTTCCTTTTCTGTAAATATCATGCCCTGCTCCATGCCGTTCAAAACTCCAGCCGTTTTTCTCGAATAACTTTATTAAATCTCGTCTCTTCATTCTGACACCTCTTTCTATATATTATTATACGCCTTTTGTGCGTATAAGTCAATAGAAAAATAAAAAATTCAAACTTGCTGTTGATATTTTAGCTAAAAGATGATATAATAATATTAGCTAAAATCCATGGAGGTGTTATTATGATCACTGTAACTGCCACAGATATTCAGAACAACTTCGGACATTATCTGCAAGCCGTTCAATCTGGTGATGAGGTCATTATTCTTAAAAACGGAAAAGAAGCTGCAAGACTGATCTCTTATGAGTCCAGTGTTTCTTTCCTTGCTGATTCACTTAGGGGGGTTCTTAAGAATGATTACGATGACAAAGCTATGCGTGCGGAAAGGATAGAAACACATGAAAGTATTGATAGATACCAACGTGATACTTGATGTTCTTTGTGACCGTCCTGATTTTGCTGAAACGTCGTTAATGGTCTGGAAGTGCTGCGAGATAAGTCAGATAGAGGGATATATTTCTGCATTATCTGTTCCGAATATTGTGTATATTCTTCGCAAGGAGCTTACACCCCAGAAAACTCAACAGCTTATTCAGCAGATTATGATGATCTTTCAGGTAGTTGATCTTAAATCTGGTGATTTGAAACTTGCTGCGGAAACGCTTGCTTCTGATTATGAGGATGCTGTGCAGATGTGTCAGGCGAGCCGTATCAGTGCAGATTATATTGTTACACGAAATATCCGTGACTTTAAAGACAGTAAAGTTCCTGCTTTGAAGCCTTCTGAGCTGCTTGAAAGGATATAATACCTAATTTATTCAATATAATTTTGATATGATTAATCCCCTGTATCGAATTTTATTTGATACAGGGGATTAATATTTACTACTATATTTTGTGTTTAACTTTCCTAATCCTATGAAATGAAAAGTAAATCAAAATTATAATAATGTTGTAAGTAAATTTCCTGTTCCTACTCTCCTGCCTAAATGGTCATATGTAGAATTTGATTTTGGATCATAAGAACCTTTATAACGTCCGTAATGATCACTGATTTGCAATTTGCCTTGAGATTCTGTGATTCTACCAATAATTCTTCCCATTTTGTCTCTTAAAACTTGGTCAGCCATATTTGTTCACTCCTTATAATTTTAAATTAATATCATGTTTTTAGTACTTATAAGTACTAACAGTAACATTATAGCATATAAATATGGTATCGTCAAGTACATAAAAGTACTAAAAAGGAAGCGGATTTTTATGTATTTTCAACGATTAAGAGATTTACGGGAAGATATGGATATGACACAAAAGCAAATAGGAGAAATTCTTGGCATAAAACAGACAGTATACTCACGATATGAGAGAGGATATCAGAATATCCCAGTGGAATACCTTCTTACTCTTGCAGATTTTTATGGTACATCCACCGATTATATTCTCGGACGTACTTTAATAAAAGAACCCTATCCTAAAAAGCACCGATAATTATGTCCAAAATGTAAACATTTCAAAATGCCCCTTGAAATTTCCTTTCTATTGGTTTATACTATAATTAGCACTCAAAAAGTTTGAGTGCTAACACTTTTAATGTCAAAGTGCTAATATTATTACTATTTGTATATAGAAAGGAATGTTCTACATGGCGGAAACAAAACAGTTCAAA
>JAFLSA010000015.1 GCA_022511185.1 Eubacterium sp. | reverse complement strand
GGATTAATAACGTAATAGAAAATGGTAAATACAAGGATAACTGGGCGTCCTTATCGCACCATAAAACGCCTGACTGGTTTATGAATGAGAAGTTTGGAATATTCATTCATTTCGGCATTTACAGCGTTCCTGCGTTTGGAAACGAGTGGTATTCAAGAGCAATGTACGATAAAAACGAAAGAGAATTTGAGCATCACATTAAAACCTACGGCCCTCAAAACGAATTCGGCTACAAGGACTTTATCCCTATGTTCAGGGCTGAAAAATTCAATGCTGAAGAGTGGGCAGATTTATTTGAAAAATCAGGCGCAAAATACGTTATGCCCGTTGCAGAGCATCACGACGGCTTTGCAATGTATGAAACAGAATTTAACCGCTGGAATGCAAAGAATATGGGGCCTTGCAAGGATATTGTCGGCGAGCTGAAAAATGCCTGTGATGAAAAAAATCTTATATTCTGCGCATCGTCACACAGGGCGGAACATTACTTCTTTATGAATATGGGAAGAACCTTTGACAGTGATGTAAACAATGACGAGTATGCTGATTTTTACGGTCCTGCATACTACTGCCCTGAGTTTGACAGCGGCTTAGTTCATAAGACAACTGCCGATACGTATTCAAGAGGTGCAAGCAAGGAATGGCTTGAGGACTGGCTTGTGCGCACCTGTGAAATTATAGATAAATATCAGCCGCAGATTTTATATTTTGACTGGTGGATACACAATCATTCTTTTAAGCCGTATCTTAAAAAGCTTGCCGCCTATTATTACAACAGAGCAGAGGAATGGGGCAAGGAGGTAACTATAAACTTCAAGCATGAGGCTTTTCCACCGACGGTTGCAACGTTTGACGTTGAACGCGGAGCGCTCACAGATATTTCACCGGTGCCCTGGCAGACAGACACGGCTATAGGCAAAAAATCTTGGGGTTATATCACTGATAATGAATACAAGCCGGCACGGCAGATAATCTGCGATTTAATTGATATAGTCAGCAAAAACGGCAATTTGCTCATCAACATAGGCCCAAAAGCAGACGGCACGATTACGGCAGAGGAAACTAAAGTTTTGCTTGATACCGGCAAATGGCTCGAAGCAAACGGTGAGGGAATTTACGGCACTACCTTCTGGAAGCAGTTTGGTGAGGGTGAGGTAAATGCCGAGGAAGGCTTTTTCAAGGATTATCACGAAAAGAAATTTACCTTTGAGGATTTCAGATTCACATATAAAAACGGCTGTGTTTACGCATTTCAGATGAGACCTGACGGAAATGACGCAAGAATCAAAGCATTTGCAAAGCATAATCCCCACGATTTTATTGTTAATTCCGTCACACTGCTTTCAACAAATGAAAATCTAAAATTTGAAAGAACAGCAGATGAAATGATTATCAAAGCTAATGCTGACTTTAAATCAGATAACCCTATCTGCTTTAAAATTGAAATTGATTAAATATAACACGGATTGAAAAAGTACAATCTATATGAATAACAAACATTAAGGTGAGGTAATTTTATGCCTCACCTCTCCTTATATATGTAGCTTTTTAAAAAAATATTGTTGACAAGGAAACATTATTATGCTATATTGTTTCCACGGAAATAATATAGGCGGTAACTGATATGAACAAGGATTTAATTTCATTATTTAAGGAATACGGTGACAAGCAGGAAATATTGTCTAAATTGTGTGAAAGTGAAGAGCTTAGAAAATACAATAATTCTGAGCTGCATATCATTGCTGCTATCGGAGATTTGGAAAGCCCGAATGTTACGGCTATTGCTCAGCATATGGGTATGACAAAAGGCGGCATAAGTAAAAATATAAAAAAGCTTATAAACGCAGGCCTTGTTGACACCTATCAGGCAGATAACAATAACAGAAAAGTCTTTTACAGTCTAACAGATGACGGTAAAAAGATTTATGATAAGCACGCCATTGCACATAAAAGCTGGATAGAAAGAGATAACAGTTTTATTTCCCAATTTTCTAAGGATAAAATCAGTATTGTTGCAGAATTTCTTGAAGGTTATGTCGAGCATCTTAATAAAGAAATTGAGAAAAGGGTTTAAGCTATGAAACAAAAATTAGAAAGTAGAGAAATATTTGAAACACTGCCGATACCAAAGGCATTAAAAGCTATGGCTGTTCCGACAGTAATAAGCCAGATTATTGTGCTGATATATAACTTAGCCGATACGTTTTACGTCGGTCAGACAAACAATCCTTATATGGTTGCCGCTACGTCTTTAATTCTTCCCGTGTTTAATATAACGCTTTCACTTGCAAGTCTTACGGGTGTCGGCGGAGGCTCGTTGATATCAAGATTGCTCGGCGAAAACAGGCACGATGAAGCAAAAAAGGTCAGCAGTTTCAGCATCTATTTGTCTATTGCGGTTACCGCAGTATTTTCCGCATCAATGGCAATCTTTATGAAACCGATACTCAATTTGCTCGGTGCAGGCGAAAATACATATTTATTTGCAAAGCAATATGCACTTTGTGTCATCGTTTTCGGCGGTATTCCCACAGTATTGTCAAACGTATTATCTAACCTTTTGAGAAGTATCGGCATATCAAAGCAGGCAGGATTTGGCATAACTATGGGCGGACTGATTAATATAGCGTTAGATCCCCTGTTTATGTTTGTAATTCTGCCAAAGGGATATGAAATATTAGGCGTTGGCATTGCCACCTGCCTGTCGAACTGCATTGCCTGTATTTATTTTCTCTGCATCATTTATAAAATCAGGAAGAATTCAGTTATCAGCTTGAGCATAAAGCTCGGTCTTCCTGAAAGAAAAAGTATATCTTCAATATTCAACGTCGGCATACCGTCTTCGCTTGCAACTCTGCTTTTCGATTTGGACTATATTGTAATTGATAAGCTGATGGTTGCTTACGGTGATATTTCTTTAGCCGCAATTGGTATTGTATTAAAGGCAGAGCGACTGCCGCTTAATGTCGGCATAGGTATATGCCAGGGTATGATGCCGATTGTAGCATATAACTACTCGTCAAAAAATTATAAACGAATGAATGACACTGTTAAATATTCAAGGAATGTAGGCTTGATTACCGCTGCAATAAGCATTGTTTTTTATGAAATACTTGCAAGATACATAATAAGGCTCTTTATTGCAGATGCCCAAACTATTTTGCTCGGAACAGATTTCCTCAGAATAAGAATACTTGCCACACCACTGATGTTTTTGAGCTTCTTTACCGTACACATTTTCCAGGCCTTCGGCAAGGGAAATAAGGCTCTGTTCCTTGGTATTATGAGATGGGCAGTATTTAATATTCCGATGCTTTTTATTTTAAACGGCATTATCGGAATGTACGGTATAGTATGGTCGCAGATTACGGCGGATATATTGACAGTTGCTTTGTCAGTTTATGTTTACAGAAAATATAAAATCACTTTAAAAAACTGAGTAGTTTTACTCCTGCGCTTGTGCTATTATAAATATTAAAGAGCATCGTGGCAACGATGCTCTTTATTTTTTCATAGGTATTTTAATTCAACATTATCGGGATTGTCAAAGGTGATTTTGCACTTTGATGTTTCGGGACAGGTAAGTTCAAAAATTATCTTTTCATTTTCCCTTTTCCATTTAACAGAGACTTTACCAAACACACTGTCAAAGCTTGCTTTTGCATGGCTTATGCTTTCAGGAAAATGAGGTGCAATATCTATCTTTTCCCCTCTTACATTTATACCGCAAATCTGCTCCATAAAGAATGCGCTGATATTACCCCAAAAATGATGGTTATGTGAACTTAAGCCCTCATACTCTTCAAAGCCCTCACACAAAGCAGTGTCGCCTGCATCTATCCACTGAGAATATGACGGAGGTGTCGGCGCTTTAATTATTTTTAACGCCGTATCAATTTCGCCATGTTCGGCGAGAACGTGAAACAGTACCCTGCCGCCGAGAACACCGGTGTCAATATGATAATTCGTTTCTTCAATTTGCCTTAGCAAAACTGCCATTGCCTGCTCGGTTTCACTCGCCTCTATTATGCCGTAATAAATACCCATAGCCTGAGAGGTCTGGCAGTTTCCTTTAAAGGTACAGCTTTCTTCATCAAAAAGCTTTGCCCTGATGCTCTTTCTGATTTTACGTGCAAACTCTGCACAAAAATCAGCATTTTGTGTCTGCCCGATTTTTCCAAACATTTCAGCTGATTTAGATGCAATATCATAAGCCTCAATGCTGTCGGTTAAAATAAGCGGTGCCTTCATCGGATTATGAGGAGCGCACCAGTCGCCCAAGCCGATTGCAAGGAGCCCATTGCTGTCAAGCCTTGTTTCAAGATATTTTACGTATTTGATAATATTATCTTTGCATATTTCAAAAGCGGTAATATCGTTTCTCTTTTGCCAAATTTGATAAGGCAGTTCAACAATTACACTGTCCCACGCAGGGCCGTTGCCCCAGTCAAAGCCCCAGCCGCTTGTGGGAACAATTCCGGGCAGTGCTCCGTCCTCTCTCTGAGCCTTACATATACACCTGATCCACTGCTTGTAATTATCAACAGGTTCAAAATAAAGCAACGTGTGCGCACTTGACAGAGCAGCATCAGCCGTCCAGCCGTTCTTTTCTCTGTGAGGACAATCTGTGGGGAAATGATGAAAATTTGAAAGAGTAGAGTTAAGACTCATTTTATTGAGTGTATTGAGTTGTTCGTCACTGCATTCAAAAGCACCCTTAGAGCCTAAATCGGTATTGAAAACAACGAAGGTTAGCAAATCCTCTGTTGCCTGATGCTCCTCTATTCCGTCAACCTTAACGTATCTGAAGGCGTGATAAGTAAATGTCGGTTTCCATTCATTTTCTCCGTCCTTGCAGATATAAACATCCTGCTGAAAATATTTATCGGCGGAATGATCAAATGTGGTGTTTTCATATGAAAATTTGCCGCCTTTTAAAATTTCACCAAAGGTGAGAGTTATTTTTTGACCCCTTTTGCCATTTATCTTAAGACGGCAGACACCCGACGTATTTATTCCGAAATCATAAATGTATGACTTATTCTCTTCCCAGATTTTGATCGGCTTGACCTCATCACGCACCAAAATCGGTTTGGCTGTCGATATCCTCTTTTCTCCCTTTGGTGACGATACGGAAATTGCGTTTGACCAATGACCGCTTTCAGCGGCAGCGTCATAAATTTCACCGAGTCTTAAATCATCAGACAGTATTTTTGAGCTTTGCGTAAGTACGCTTTCGTCTGCCTTAATCAGGACTTTTTCTCCGTTTTTATACGTTATTTCAAGAGCAAATGCTAATTTCGGTGAAGAGCGAAAGGATGCCTTATCAAAATCCCAGATAAAGCCGCCAAACGCATTTTGCATTCCGTTGCCCAAGAGGAATTTAAGCTCATTGTCACCCGATAAAAGTAGTTTTGCAATATCGTAATTATCATAGAAAACGATATCGTCGGGATTGCTTATGTATGGAGAAAGAAGTCCTTTTGCTATTCGACTGCCGTTTAAAAAGAACTCATAAAAGCCGAGTCCGCAGACGGTAATTTCAGCCTTTTCAACATCGCCGTCAATTTGTATATTCTTTTTAAACCACGGTGCAGGTACACGTTTATTCATCGTACTGAAATTTTGTGACGCACTTATAAATTTATCTGATAAAATCATACTTTTTTCCTCTTTAAATTATATGATAGCTTCCTCAATAGCCTGTGCAATTACCTTTGGCAAATGAGATTTTTTAATGCCTGTTCAATATCGGCTTTTGAGGTTAATCCTTCAAAGACTTGGTATTTTTTATTTATACCAATATTTATCTTCATAACATAACCTCAGTAATTTATAAACCTAATACAAGTGTATCATATTTATTTTAATAAATACAGATATTTTAATGTAAAAAATAATTAAAGTAAACTATACATTGTTTTATTCGTATTTCTGTGCTATTCTAAAAGATGAAGTAACAGGGGTGAAAATCATTGAAAAATTATTTATTTGGCACGGCGTATTATGACGAATATATGCCGTATGACAGAATTGATACTGATATGCAGATGATGAAAAAAGCAGGCTTTAACGTAATTCGCATTGCCGAGTCAACATGGAGCACGCTTGAGCCAAAGGAAAGTATTTTTGATTTCACTCATATAGACAGAATGCTAAACGCCGCTGAAAAATACGGAATATACGTTATTATCGGAACGCCTACGTACGCTGTACCGTACTGGCTTGTTAAGCTTGACAGTGATGTTTTAGTTACAACAAGCTATGGCAAGGCAGGCTACGGCTACCGTCAGAATATGGATATAACAAACAAAACGTATTTAAAACACGCTGAAATTGTTATCAGAAAGCTGTTAGAGCACACAGCAAAACACCCTAATGTTATCGGCTTTCAGATTGATAACGAAACGAAGCATTATGGAAATACAGGTAAAAATATTCAGACGGAATTTAAGCAGTATCTTATTGACAAATTCAAAACACCTGATGAAATGAACAAGGCTTACGGTCTTGCGTATTGGAGTAATTCGATTGCCGACTGGGAGGACTTTCCCGATATTACATCCGTCCAGAATGCAAGCCTCGGCTGTGCGTTTGAGGAATTCAGGCGGCAGAAGGTCACGGAATTTTTAAATTGGCAGAGAGATATTGTTAAGGAATACAAGCGTGACGATCAGTTTATAACGCACAATCTTGACTATGATTGGGAATCCTTCGGCCCTCCCGTTCATCACGACGGCCGTTCATACGGTATTCAGTCAAATGCCGATCATTTTGAAATAAGCAAGTGCCTTACTCTTGCCGGCGTTGACGTTTATCACAAAACGCAAAAGCACCTCACGGGAATGGAAATTTCTTTTGCGGGGAGTGAATTATATGCCCTGAAAAATGCTCCTTACCTTGTGCTTGAAACGCAGGCGCAGGCATTTGCTGAAACTCTGCCTTATCCGAATCAAATGCATCTGTATGCTCTGCTTAACATCGCAAGCGGTGCTATGGGCGTTATGTACTGGAACTGGCATTCAATCCACAACGGGAAGGAAACTTACTGGAAGGGCATACTCAGCCACGATTTTGAAGAAAACCCGACCTATAATGAGATTTGTGAAATTGGCAGAGAACTTAAAAAGTTCTCACCGATTATCGGCAATATGAAAAAGAAAAGCCGTGTTGCCCTTGTTGTTGATAACGAGGCAAACGGCGCATTAAAATGGTTCCCTATTCACAAGGATTTGTCGTATAACGACATAATTATAAAATTCTACAAGGCACTTTATGAAATGAATATAGAGTGCGATATTATATTTGCAAAATCGCTTGATTACGGTAAATATGATTTAATAATCGCACCTGCGCTTTACAGCGTAAGTAACGAAATAATTGACAAATTAAGAGAATTTGTTGCAAACGGCGGCGTGCTGTTTTCAGGCTTTAAATCTTTCGTTACAGACAGAAATGTTAAGGTGTTTCACGACAGACTGCCGCACGGTATGACAGACGTTTTCGGTCTTACATACAATCAGCACACACGAACGGAGGAAGTAACCGTAAACGGTATTCCTGCCGAATATTTTATGGAGCTGCTGAAGCCAAGCACGGCAGAAGTAATTTATAATTATCAACATTCTGTATGGAACAATTATTCAGCATTTTGCAAGAATAAATTTGAAAACGGCACTGCATATTACTTAGGTTATGTCCCAAATGACGGGCAATTAAAGCAGTTATTATCCCTTGCACTTGCTGAGGCGAAAATAGATAAGCCGAAATATGAATTCCCTATAATCATTAAGAAAGGCTATGCTGAGGGAAATGAAATCAGCTTTGTTTTCAACATCAGTGTAGACGAGCAGAATTATATCGTTCCAAATAACTGCAAAGAAATTACGGAAGATAAAAGCTATTCCTGCGGTGATACAATCACTCTAGACAAGTGGAATGTAAAAATATTTGTTGAAATATAAAGTAAGTAAAAGGAGAAAATATGGAATTAAAAGAATATCTTGAATACGTAAAAACAGGTGAAGTTATTGAGGCAGGCTCACCTGCACATCTGCTTATGCACAGATTAAGTCAGGAAGCACTTAAAATCACTACTCAGATAAATAATACGTATCATTCACCTGATGAGCTGAGAGAATTATTTTCAAGACTTATCGGAAAAGAAGTGCCGGCGAGCTTTGCACTTTTTCCGCCGTTTTATACAGACTGCGGAAAAAATATTAATATAGGCGAAAACGTGTTTATCAATGCCTCCTGCCACTTTCAAGATCAGGGTGGAATAACTATTGACGACGGTGCGTTAATCGGCCACTGTGTAACTCTGGCAACACTTAATCATTGTGAAAGTGTTGAAAACAGAGGCTCAATGATACCAAAGCCGATTCATATATGTAAAAATGCGTGGATAGGCTCAAATTCAACTATCCTGCAGGGCGTTACAATCGGTGAAGGTGCAATTGTTGCCGCAGGCGCAGTAGTTACAAAGGATGTTGCAC
This sequence comes from Eubacterium sp., assembly GCA_022511185.1. GTDB lineage: Bacteria > Bacillota > Clostridia > Oscillospirales > Acutalibacteraceae > Eubacterium_R. The sequence continues at coordinate 17,106 of JAFLSA010000015.1, read as the reverse complement.
CTAAGACTGTAGTCGGAGGAGTTCCTGCAAAGTTCATCAAATATATCGAGGAATAACGAATGAAAAAATTAAGTCTGATATTATTAATATTTTTGATTCTTTCTGTTCTATGTTCCTGCAGCAGTGATATCATACAAGATAAAAACACTGAAAAAGAAACACAAATTACAACAGAATATGAGGCAACCGAAATGAAAGAAACAAGTACGACCAAGAAAACGGCAAAAACTATTACCGTAAATGCAGGCGGAAAATCATTTTCAGCACAGCTTTATGACAATGAAACAGCGCAGGCGTTTTCCGATATGCTGCCGATGACACTTGATATGCAGGAATTACACGGCAACGAAAAATACTATTATATGGAGGGTTCACTTCCAACTGACAGCTCAGCAGTCGGCAAAATCAACAGCGGCGATATAATGCTTTACGGTGATGACTGTGTTGTACTGTTTTACGATAGCTTTTCAACACAGTACAGCTACACAAAAATCGGTCGGATTGACAATCCGTCAGGACTTGCGGAGGCAGTCGGAAACGGCAACGTAACTGTTGAATTTAAGATAGGGTGATGATCATGAGAAATACTGTTATAAATAAAAATGAAATACTCTTTTCAAGACACTGCGAGCTCGTCAGAATAACCCCTTGCCATAAAAACGCTATCCGTTTTCAGGCATTTCCAGATTGCAGAATTATTGACGAGGATTATACGTTAATGCCACAGGATGCAGATGCCGAAATCACTGAAGAGGAAAATGCGGTTAAGATGACTGTAGGTGATCTTACCGTTCGACTTCAGCGAAACGGAAAGGTTACTTTCTCACGAAACGGCAAAACAATTCTTGAAGAAAAGCCTGAGCTAACCTTTGACGACGGCTTTCGTCATTATGAGAACAAGGCAAGCGGATTGTGGTCTGCCCGTGTTACCTTTAAAAGCACTCAGGGTGAGCATCTTTACGGACTCGGTCACGAGGCAAGCAACTGCTTTGATTTAAAGGGCTGTTCCTTTGATTTGCGCCACGTCAATGCAAAATGCACGATACCATTTATCTATTCTTCACTCGGCTATGGTTTTTTGTGGAATAATCCTGCACTCGGCAATGTTGAGCTGTCAAACAACAGAACACGCTGGTGCGTTCATACGACAAAGAAAATCGACTACGTGGTTGTAAGCGGAACACCAAAAATGGTTTCAGAAACCCTTGCCGATCTTACAGGTCACGCACCTGTTATGCCGCACTGGGCAACAGGCTTCTGGCAGAGCCGTTTGAGATATGAAACGCAGGATGAGCTGCTTGCTGTAGCACGCAGATATAAAGAAGAGAACATTCCTCTATCTGCTATTGTCGCAGATTATTTTCACTGGACGGAGCAGGGTGATTATAAATTTGACCCTGCATATTGGCCAAATGTTAAAGCTATGACAGACGAGCTGCACGAAATGGATACAAAGCTCATTGTTTCAATGTGGCCAACAATTAACGAAAACAGCGAGAATTATTCGCATATGCGTGATAACAATATGCTAATGATCACCTCACGCGGCTCGAACAGAGTGTTTAATTTCTACGGCTGGCAGGCAGAAATTGACGTTACAAATCCCGCGACGCGCGATTTCGTTTGGAGCAAGCTGAAAGAAAACTACATTGATAACGGCGTAGACGCACTTTGGTTTGACGAGGCTGAGCCTGAGATACACCCCGAGCAGTTTGATAATTTAATTTGGCATAAGGGCAGAGGTGACGAAATTGCACTGATTTATCCATACTATTACTCAAAGCTTGCTTATGACGGATTCAAGTCAATCGGTGTTGACAATCCCATAACACTCACCAGATGTGCATATCTTGGAAGTCAAAAATTCGGCTCTTTGGTATGGTCGGGTGATATTCCGTCAACCTTTGAAAGCCTTTGCGCTCAGGTGAAAGCAGGGCTTAATATGGCAATGTGCGGTATCCCGTGGTGGAATACTGATATCGGCGGCTTTTACGGCGGTGACACGCAAAGTAATGAATTCAGGGAGCTTATTGTACGTTGGTTTCAATACGGCGTGTTCTCCCCTGTTATGCGCTTGCACGGCAACAGAAACCGTCACGGTGAAAAAAGCAATTTAAAGGAACCGTCAGGCGACCCTAACGAAATCTGGAGCTTTGGTGAAAGAAACTTTAAAATTCTGAAAGAACTTGTATTTTTAAGGGAGAGGCTCAGACCGTATGTTGAGCATCATATGGAAATTTCATCACAAAAAGGTTATCCGATTATGCGCCCGATGTTCTTTGAATTCCCTGATGATGAGATTTGTTATACTCTCGGAGAGCAGTATATGTTTGGCGATGACATCTTATTTGCGCCGATAGTAAATCGCGGACAGACAAAAAAAGCAGTTTATCTGCCAAAGGGAAAATGGATATTGACCAAAGATATGAAGGAATATGATGAAGGCTGGCACGAAATAACTGCAGAAATTGATGAATACATAGCCTTTGTAAAACAGGGTGCAGAGGTATTGAATTGCTTTTAAAGATTAAGAGGCAGAATTAACTTCAGAAATATTAAGTTTTAGAGGAGTTCTATTATATAAAACAGCGGTAGTGAGAATGTTCTCGCTACCGCAAAAATTTTTTATTGTTTAAATCAAAAATTTATGTTAAAATAAGGTATAAAATTTATGTGAGGTATTTTTATGAAACACTTTCTGAAATCAATATGCAAGCCTGTACTTGCGATAGTGCTTGCTGTTTCGGTAATCTGCCTGGGTGGCTGTAGCGGCAGTGAACCTCAGCCGGAAAATCCGAACATCAACAAGATTACTGATTACAGCGTTGAAAATGCAAATTATACGCTGAGCATTGACGCTTCAAACGAAATACACGATATAAGCGATATGCTTTTCGGTATTTTCTTTGAGGACATCAACTTTGCTGCTGACGGCGGTCTTTATGCAGAAAAGATTGCTAACCGCTCATTTGAGTTTACTGAGCTTGCAGTAGATGACCAGCTTTACCGCTGGAGAGCAGTTAATAATGCAGGCACAGAGGTTAAAATCAACGATACTGAAAACTGCCTTAACGAAAACAATACCAATTACCTTGTTCTTACAAATAGTGGCTCTGAGCAGGCAGGTATTGAAAACTTAGGCTTCCTTGACGGACTGTCTGTTAATGAGGGTGAGGAATATAATTTTTCACTCTATGCAAAGGGTATAGACGGATATACAGCTCCTGTTACAGTGCGCATCGTTGTATCACAGCTTGATGATAAAGGCAATAAGACAGGTGAAATTGTTGCCGGTGAGGCACAGATAGACAGCATCACTGATAAGTGGGCAAAATACGAGCTTTCACTCACATCTACTGTCAGTGCAAATGAGAATGTTTCACTTCAGGTGCTTATCGAAAACGGCTCTGCTGCGTTTGATATGATTTCCCTTTTCCCTGTTGATACATATAAGGGCAGAGAAAACGGCTTGAGAAATGACCTTGCAAGTCTGCTTGAGGAGCTTCAGCCGAAATTCCTCCGTTTCCCCGGTGGTTGTGTAATTGAGGGTTATGACGAAAATACTGCTTATAAATGGAAAGATTCCGTCGGCGTTGGCAGTGACGGACTTCCGCTTGAATTCAACGGCAAGTACGGCGACGTTGCCGTAAGAAAGCAGGGCGAAAACATCTGGACAGACCACGCTGCTACAGATGATGAGTGGCCAAGCTTTATGACATACGGTCTTGGCTTTTATGAATACTTCCAGCTTGCTGAGGATATCGGCGCTGTAGGCGTTCCTGTTCTTGACTGCGGTCTTTACTGCCAGATGAGAGGTATGGGTCCGATTGATATGGACACAGATTTATTTAAGCAATACGTTCAGGATATGCTCGACCTCGTTGAATTCTGCCGTGGTGATGCCTCAACAACGTGGGGTAAGGTAAGAGCCGACCTCGGCCATACAGAGCCGTTTGAACTTAAATATATCTGCATAGGAAACGAAAATGAGGGCGACGATTACTTTGTTCGCTACAAGGCATTCCTTGATGCATTCAATGCCGCAAAGGCTGAAAATCCTGCTTTGTATGAAGGCATCGAGCTGATTTACTCATCAGGTGCATCTGCTGCCGGCGGCGCAAATTATCTTGCATCTTATGAATATGCAAAGGAACAGCTTGGCGACAGCGATAATGCTACTGACTTTGCAGGTGCAACAGACCATCATTATTACTGTGCACCTGAGTGGTTCCTCGATAACACAGATTATTATGACGAGAATAATTATTCAAGAGACGTTGACAGTATGACCGATACACCATACGGCGGTGCAATCAACGTATTCCTCGGTGAATATGCGTCACAGTCCAACACGCTTAAATCAGCACTTTCAGAGGCCGCATATATGACAGGTCTTGAGAGAAACGGCGATATCGTTCGTATGGCGGCATATGCCCCTCTATTCAGCAGTACTGCTGCAAGGCACTGGGCACCTGACCTTATCTGGTTTAGCAACAACGCAAGCGTTGGCTCAACAAGCTATTACATTCAGAAGCTGTTTTCAACAAATACAGGTTCAAAGCTCCTTTCATCAGAATTTGAAAGTACGGCAGCATCTGAAAATGACTTTCACGGCAAGGTCGGTCTCGGCACTTGGAATACATCAGCAGAATTTGATAATGTTAAGATCGTCAACAACTTGACAGGCGAAGTTCTTGGCGAGGACGATTTCTCAGGCGGTAAAAGTGATTTCAAGAAAAACTGGGAGCGTGCTACAGACGGAAAATGGAAAATCGTTGACGGCAAGCTTCAGCAGCAGTCACTTGAGATGGAATACAGCGAAAACGGCTCTGTTGTTTACTTTGGTGATACCAACTGGTCAAATTACACCTACACATTTGAGGCAACGAAGCTTGACGGCGCTGAAGGCTTTATCATTCCGTTTGCCGTTAAGGACAAAAATACAAACTATTTCTGGAATTTAGGCGGCTGGGAGAATACAGTTTCCTGCTTACAGCATATGCAAAACGGTTTCAAGTTCGGTCAGGATCTCGGCACAGTAAAACCGTTTACGGCTGAAACAGGCACAACATATAATATAAAGATTGTAGTAGACGGCACAAATATCAAGTGCTACGTTGACGACGAGCTTTATATTGATTACGATGCAAAAACTACTATGGAGACTGAGGCTTATCAGGTAGTAAGCACCGACGAAAGCGGTGACATTATCGTTAAGCTCGTCAACGTAACAGGTACAGACCGCACTTATGCAGTTGATATTTCAGGCGCAGAGAACATTTCTGATTCTGCAACTGTATATCAGGTTGCAGGTGATAACCTTGAAAAAGAAAATGTTATCGGCGAAGATGATATTTGTGATATGAAGGAATTCACCGTTTCAGGCTTCTCAAACAGCTTTAATTACACCGTTCCAAAATATTCAGCAACAGTAATCAGAATTCCAAGAGGATAAATAATAACGCAAATAGGGAGCAGTTCATTGAACTGCTCCCCTTTTGTTATGCTTTTTTATTATATTTTTCCGGCAACAAATATATTTCCAAACTCAGTTTCAAACTGCTTTTTAAGGATAAGACCGCTGTTTTTTATGCCCATTATAATATTATCAACAGTGTCGGGATAAATGTTTATTTTTCTTATTCCTATGTCAATAACGTCACTCGGATTTTTATCGGTTGAAAGGACAAACAGTCCTTCGCTTTTCAGCAAATCACTCACCTTTTTTATTGCCTGCTCCTTATCTTCAATATGCATAAAGGTAAGCGATGAATAAATGATATCAAACTTTTCCTCAAATTTATGCTCGAGAAAATCATCGCATATCAGTGAAATATTTTTATACTCCGAAAGATTTTCTTCAGCTCGTTTGATAGTTATTGGTGAGATGTCAATACCGACAAGTCGGTTGCATAACGGCGCAGTACGAACCGCAAGGCGTCCTGTGCCAACACCGATTTCAAGAACAGTCTTTTCAGCTGATAACTGCATACTGTCAAAAAACGGCTGTCCGTCCCATTTGTCCATATAATCTCTTAGCGGCTTAGGGTCACGCACAGGGTCATTATTTTCATTAATTAAAGAATCGTAATGAAAAATCACATCTGAATTATCCATTTCTATCCTCCCCTGACGTTTCAAAACAATCAACTGTTTATTTCAAACGTAACTGCTTTCGTTTCACCTGCTTTGAAGTCAAGCTCCTGCTCATCTGCTGAAAGCCCGCAGGAAATCTTGATTTTCTGGTCAATGTCAGACTTGATTTCAACAGTTGCAGTACCTGCGTCAACATCCCATTCAAGCTTTTCAACAGTTGCCTGTGTGCGTGCCTTGATACCTGTTAAAGTACCCTTGTCAAAGCCATTGTCCAGAAGCGCAGGCAAAATCTCAATTTCGCCTGTATTGGAATACACAAGGCTTTCGTTGATTATTCCGAGGTAGCCGATTGCAAAGTCAGTGCAGTAACAGCTTCCCCTATCATAATCGTGGTTTGTCATAAGCGAATCATAGCGGATTTTATGATTCATCAGCTTTGTCAGAGCATCAGTCAGGCTGTCTCTGTCCTTAAGCCTTGCGGCAATAAGTGAACGGTGAACAAGCGCGTGGCTTGCTTCATTTTCGCTCTCTCTGTTATCTATTGCCTGAATACAAGCCTGTGCAAGCTCCTCGTTATCCTGCGTTTCAAATAACGGCCATACGCAGTAGAGGTGGCTCAGATGCCTGTGCTCGTTATTTTCCTCAAATGCAGTTGTTGCCCATTCCTTGAGTGCGCCTGATTCGTCATAAAGATAAGGCGGTAAATTATTGAGAAGAGCCTGCCATTTTGACGTGTCTGCATCAGGTGTCACGCTTGCCATAACGTCAAGAAGCATATTGAGATTATCTCTGCACGCCGCAATATCAATTGCACAGTTTGCGTCAGACGGGCTTGGATAGTTAGACGGATTATTCTCAGGTGAATAGCTTGGAAGTATGCAGTAGCTTTCACCTTCGTTCAAAGCAGTTTTGCCCTGCTCGTAGTGAATACCGCCGTCCTTGTCGGTATAGTATTCGGGTGTCATAAGCTGATCCCAGTAGTTTGCCGATTTTATAAGCAGAGGAAGGAGAATATCCTCCTGAAGCCTTAAATATCCCCTGTCTGTAATCTCTTTAATCTGAGCATCTGTTAAATCATTTTCAGTCGGAGAAAGGACAGATTTAAGAGCGTTAAGGTCAAATTCATCACTAAGCGGAATATCTATATTGCCGTAGCACTGTAAGGTTTCATATAAAGGCTGTATCATCCAGGAGGTGCCTGCGTTCCAGTACCTGAAAGGATACGGATAGCAGGTTTCTGTTATTACAGCCTTGTCACCGTCGGAATTTACAGGCGCTTGGATTGCATCTGTAAAGCCGTGAGTTGCATATGCGTTTTCCTCCCAGTCGGGTAACTGACGGAGGATAAAATATGTGTAGCCGACAGGTGTTGATGCCATATTGCCTGTGTTCATTGACGAGGTCTGCAAATTAACATTTGCGTCCATAGTATATTTGCTTCCCCAGCCTGTGTTCCACTCACCTGTCCACATACCGTAAAGACGGCTTGTGGAATAACCGCTACAGCAGAGGTAAGCATATCTGCCTGCATAATACGTTCTTTGTGCAAGTGCAGAATTTATTTTGCTATTGCCCCTCTGTGATTTTAACAGGCTTTCATTTGATTTTGTACTGTCCTCCAAAGTGAGCGTAACAGCGTCAAACTGGGGCTGATAAATTGCTAAATGATTTTCAAGTGCTTTTTCATAATCAAAGCTTCCGCTTGCAGAATATTTATCCGCAACTGCTTTTGTCTGTGAAAAAAGGTCATCAATCAGGGCAAAGCTTGGCTGCTTTTCAAAAGTGTCATATGCGCCCATATCATATGTTCGGTCGGAAATTGTGATTAAATAAACCGCATCGGCATCAGTGATTTTTATGCCGTTATTTTCACCGGAAAATTGCGTTTCATCAGTATTTTTATCAAGTGTAACCTTTTCCTTAGTACCGCCCTGAGCAACAACATAAGTGAGCGTTGCATAACCGCCGTCTTTCAGCTCGCTGTTTTCATAATTCGGATAATGGGCAATAAATGCTATGCTGTCGGCATTGTCATCCACAAGCTTTTTATATTTTAGATTAACCTCATCACTGTCACCGAAATTCGCAAGAGTTGATATATCATCAAAGGAAAGTGTTAAGTTAATCTTCGCCCCTGTGTCTGATGAATTAAGCTGAGTGATAACAGCACCATCTGCCATAGATGTAAATGACTTTCTCTGCCATGCTCCGCTTTTGTTTTCATAATACACACCCACCTGAGAGGTTTCGTAATCTGTGTAGCGTGCATAATTCGACTTGCCCTTACCCTCAATATCAAGTCTTAGCTGACCGCCGGGATGAAAGCGGTAAACGTCGTCATAGCTTGCATTGTCAACAATATTCTCACCCTTAACGATTGACTGCTTGACAGTCTCAAGCTCGTCAAAGGTTTCAGGGCAGTAACGCACGTTTACATTCGGCATAATGAAATGCATATTCTGGAAAATGAAGGTATCGGAATACGGAGAACCGCTTTCAACGAAGCCTTGCAGTCCGTTACCGGACACCATACCGTGTCTCCATCTGTTCGTACTGTTTTTCTTTGTCGGAGAAAGCTCTTTGTAATCGTTACTGTATGAAATTTTGCTTAAATCTGTAAACAAATTTTCAATCTGCGCATTCGTGCTTTTACCCCCTGAACAAGCGGAAATCGAAAAAACAAATGCACCGCATAAACCCAAGCAAAGTGCCTTTTTGATAAATTTATTCATATCATCACCTCTAATTTAGTTAAATCAATCCAACTAAAATATATCATTTATTCTATAATTAGTCAATTACATATCAACAAAAAACAGATTGAAACATTGCTGTTTCAATCTGTTTTTTCTTACCCATCTTTTAACTGTTTTACAGTGAAATCGACCTGTATATCCGCCTGAATATAATCTATCATAGACTCTAAATCCGAGAAACAGCTATAGAGCATTTTGCAGTTTTCCTTTAAAAATCGCTCTTTTATCAAATGCTCAAGCATTACCTGAAGCGAGTCGTAATAGCCGTCGATGTTATAAATTGCAATTGCCTTTTTATGCCTGCCAAGCTGCTTTAACGTGAGCACCTCAAAGAACTCTTCAAAGGTACCGATACCGCCCGGAGTGATTATAAAAGCATCTGCAAGCTCTTCCATTTTTGCCTTACGCTCGTGCATAGTTTCAGTAAAAATCAAATCATCGCAGTCGTTATAAATAACCTCAACGTCAGCCTCTTTAAAGAAGGTCGGGATAACTCCCGTTATCCTTCCTCCACCCTTTTTAAAGCCGCGTGCGGCGGCGCCCATCAGTCCGTGAGTGCCTGCGCCGAAAACAAGATTATGCCCCTCCTGTGCAAGCCTTTCGCCCATATGCTCAACTGCATCTTTATACTTTTTGTCAATTTCACTACTCGCAGCACCAAATACACAAATATTCATAGCTACTCCTTAAAAAGTTCATAATATCAATATATGGTTTTAATATTATTTTGCACATTAATATTTTAACACAGTATAAATTTTGTGTCAATTTGTTGTTTTTATGTTCTGATTATAGTATAATTATTTTGATTATTTATATAGAAACTGGTGTAAGCTTGAAAATATTAACTATCGGCGACGTTGTATCCCAGCAGGGATGCGACTATTTAAGACAGGAACTGCCAAAGCTTAAAAGAGAACTTCAGGCAGATATCGTTATTGCAAACGGTGAAAATTCTGCGGTTGGTAACGGCATTCTGCCACAAAGCGCAAAGCACATTTTAGACAGCGGCGTTGACGCGATAACACTCGGAAACCACAGCTTAAAAAGAAGAGAAATATATGATTTTCTTGACTCGGATAATCCTATTATAAGGCCTGCGAATTATCATCATTCTGCCCCGGGTCGGGGATATATGATAATTGACAAAGGCTACTGTCAAGTGGCAATTATTAATCTTCAGGGCAATATGTATATGGAGCCTGTCGAAAATCCCTTTTCGGTTATCGACAAAATAGTTGAAGAAATCAAAGCACAGGGTATTAAAATAATACTTATTGATTTTCACGCTGAAACGACATCTGAAAAAAGAGCAATGGGTTTTTACCTTGACGGCAGAATTTCAGCCTTATACGGAACTCACACCCATGTGCAGACAAGCGACAATCAGATTTTGCCAAACGGCACGGGATATATTACCGATATCGGAATGACAGGCCCGTATTACAGCGTGCTCGGTGTTTCGCCCGAATGTGTTATTGAAAAATTTAAGACTTCCCTTCCTGTCAGATTTACAAATTCCGACGGACCTTGCGTTTTAGAAGGCTGTTTATTTGAAATTGACAAGGACAGTGGAAAGACTGTCAGCACATCTTTAATCAGGAGGTAGAAATGCGAAAAAGATATATTGCGTTATTTTTAGCAATCGCCGTTGTTATCTCCTGTTTTGCGGGTTGCAGTGCGAATAACTCTGACACAGACGTTACAACAACCATATCAACAACAGCAAAGGAAAAGGACAATTCAACGTTCAAGCTAAGCTATACTCAGTCGGACAGCCTTGACCCGTTCAAAGCCAAGACGCAGAATAATCAAGTGCTTGCTTCCCTCGTTTTTGAGTCGCTATTTGACCTTGACGAAAGCTATGAGCCTGTCACAAATATAGCAACAGGCTATGCATTTACCAATGATAAAACGCTCAGGGTTGATATTAATCCTCAGCTTAAATTTTCAGACGGCAGTGATTTGGACATAGAGGACGTTGTTTTTTCAATAAACGCTGCAAAAAAATCGCCTGCATACGGCAGTGCTCTTACTTGTATCAATTCAGTTGAGGCAAATGGCAATTCGGTAATCATAAATCTAAAATATGCTAATCCCTTTGCCGTGAATCTTCTGACCTTTCCAATCACTTCAGTTAAGGACGATGAAAACGGCTTCCCTGTCGGCAACGGCAGATACTATTATGCTAATCAAGACGGCACTGTCGTGCTGAAAGCTAACACGGAAAACGGCTTTGACCCATACCTTACAACAATTACGCTTGTTAATATTGCGGCGGCAGATTCAATCGACAATGCGGTTAATATCGGCAATATTTCATATGCTTTCAGGGATATGAGTGCTGACACGTCAAAACGCTTGTCCTGCGCCAAAAAGCCTGTGGCAATGAACAATCTCGTATTTATCGGTATCAACTCAATAAGCGGTGTAACGGCTGATGCGCAGATACGGCGTGCAATTTCACTTGCAGTTGACAGAACAGTCCTTGCTGAAAGTGCTTATGCAGGATATGCGAGCGTTGCAACATCAACATTCCATCCGGATTTTAAAACAGTCGGGGATATAAATTTATTTTCTGACACTGCCGATTCATCAACTGCAAGACAGGCACTTATTCAAAGCGGATATACTGACAAGGAGCTTTCACTGTCAATTCTCGTTGATACAAACGAAAATAAGCTTTCCTGTGCAAATCTTCTGAAGTCTCAGCTTGAGAATGCAGGCTTCAGAGTTACGATTGAAAAGAAAAGTATTAAGGAATACAGGCGAAGAGTAAGCAATATTGAATTTGATTTATATATCGGAGAAATTAAGCTTTCCGACGATATGAGCCTTTATCCCTTCTTTGATTCAAAGGGCGGCGCAAGATACGGCATTAACGACAAAGAGATGACCTGTGATGATATATACAAAAAATATCTTTCAGGTGATGAGGAGCTTGGAAAATTCATACTTGCATTTAATGATGAAATGCCCTACATCCCTATCCTTTATAAAAAAGGAATGATTTGCTACAGCAAGGCACTTAAGGGTGATATGCAGGGATATTACGGCAATTTCTTCTCAAATATTGACAGCTGGAATTTTATTTCTTGATTTAATCTTAGATAAGACATATAATAGTTATAACAAGAGGGAAAATTTGGAGGTATTCTTATGATAAAATTAGAAAACCCGAACGGATATATTGAAATAACGAACAATTACTTTGCGAATCTTGTCGGAAGAGCAGCACAGAGCTGTTTTGGCGTAACAGGTATGGTAAACAGCAATGCATACCAGAATATTAAATCTGCTATAAAAAACAAGACATCCCGCGAGCATTACGACCAGGGTGTCTCAGTTAAAAGCGTAAACGGCAATCTTACGATTGATTTGCACATTTCCGTTTCATACGGTGTAAATATAAATGCAATTGTTGAAAGCATTGTAAACAAGGTAAGATATACTGTTGAAGAGGCTACTGATTTAAAAGTATCAAAGGTAAACGTGTACGTTGATGCACTTAACTGATTGGAGATAAAATATGATAACCGGTTTAATGTTTCGTGATTCTATTATTTCTGCGGCAAATAATATTACTAACAGCAGACAGGCTGTTGATGCTTTAAATGTTTTCCCTGTTCCGGACGGTGATACAGGCACAAATATGAGTATGACAATCAGCGCTGCTGCAAAGGAAATAGCAACGCTTGACGATAACTGCACTATTGATGAAGCGGCGGCAAAATGCGCATCTGCACTTTTAAGAGGTGCAAGAGGTAATTCCGGCGTTATCCTTTCCCTTATTTTCAGGGGCTTTTCAAAAGGCTTTAAGGGTCTCAAGGAGGCAGGTTCAAAGGATATTGCAAATGCTTTCAAAGAGGGCGTTGACGCCGCATACAAGGCTGTTATGAAGCCGACTGAGGGTACTATCCTGACTGTTGTAAGAGAGGCAAAGGATGCCGCTGTCGAAATGGCTGAAATTCAGGATGATCCGCTTGAGGTAGCCTTTGCGGCACTTCAGGCAGCAAAAGAAGCGCTTGCAAAAACTCCTGAGCTTTTGCCTGTACTTAAAAAAGCAGGTGTTGTTGACGCAGGCGGTCAGGGACTTATCCTCATTTTTGAGGGTATGGAGAGTGTCTGGCACAACGGCGTTATCGTTCAGCCGCTTGACGACTCAAGCGTTAAGCCTGTTTCTACCGTTTCAAAATCAACTGTTGCGAATGCATCAGACGATATTGAATTTGGCTACTGCTCCGAATTTTTGATTGAAAAGTCGGAGACGGCTAAGGAAAAGGATCCGCTTAAGCTTCGTGCATTTTTGGAGTCAATCGGTGACTGCGTCGTAGTCGTTGACGACAGCGATATCATCAAGGTACACGTTCACTCAAATGAGCCTGGTAACGTAATTCAGGCTGCTCTCAAGTACGGTCAGCTGATTAACATAAAGATTGATAATATGCGTTATCAGCACGCTAATGCTGAGGTTGGTGTCAAGGAGGGCGACAAGGTTATTGAGCCTGTCGTATCTGCTCCTGAAAATGATTACGGCTTCGTTGCCGTATGCGCTGGCGAAGGACTTGAGGAACTTTTCACCGACATTGGTGCAGACGTTATCGTCAGCGGCGGACAGACAATGAATCCGTCAACGGACGATATTTTAAACGCCGTTATGAGCACACCGGCAAAGACCGTTTTCGTTTTACCTAACAATAAAAACATAATTATGGCTGCTGAGCAAACTATCTCGCTTGCATCTGACAGAGAGGTAAGAGTTCTGCAGACAAAGACTATTCCGCAGGGAATTTCTGCAATGCTTGCCTTTGACGATACATCAAGCGCAGAGGAAAACCAAATGGCAATGATGGCCGCTGCAGATGCTGTTGAAACAGCTCAGGTTACATTTGCTGCAAGGGACAGCGAGGTTGACGGCAGAGAAATTCACGAAGGCGAGATAATGGGTCTTTGCAACGGTAAAATCAAATTCATAGGCGACAGTATTTGTGACATTGCCTACAAATGCACAGACAGGCTTTTCAAAAGATATGAGCATACTCTTATCACGATTATTTACGGTGAGGGTGTGAGCGAAGAGGATGCTGTCAAGGTTGAGGAAAGGCTTACTAAAAAATACGGCTCTGATGCTGAAATCAGCATTGTAAACGGCGGTCAGCCTATTTATTACTTTATAATTTCCGTGGAGTAAACCATGTTAAATCCTGAAAGCAACATAAAATTTATTAAGGGCGTTGGCGAAAAAAGAGCCGAGATGTTTTATAATCTCGGCATCTTTGATGTTGACGCTCTTATTCACTTTTTTCCAAGAAAATACGAGGACTGGACCAAAACAAAAACTGTTGCTGAGGTTGAAAACGGCGAAAATATCACCATAAAAGCTACTATGATTACTCCCGTTAAGGAGCATATGATAAGGCGTGGAATGACGCTTTATAAGTGCAGATTTTCCGACGGTGAAAGTGTTATAAACGTTACGATTTTCAACAACAAATACTTGGCACAGGCACTGAGAGTTTATGAGGATTATGTCCTTTTCGGTAAAATTGAAAAGACATTTACTACAGCCTCAATGTCCTCGCCTAAGATTGAAAAGCTCGACACAGGTGTACGTATTCACCCTATTTATTCAACTACAGGAAAGCTGACGTCAAATGCAATTGCAAAGGTTATAAAAACTGCACTCGAAAGCCTTGACGAAATACCTGAAACGTTAAGTGATGATATCAGAAAAAAATATGATTTGATATCTCTTGACAGCGCAATAAGACAAATCCATTTTCCCGAAAATGAGGAGGAAGCCTCCAAGGCTCGCAAGCGTTTAATATTTGAAGAACTGCTTACGCTCCAGCTTGGACTTTTAAAGCTTAAAAGCAATAAGAAAAATGAAACGCCGTTAAAAATCACAAAAGATTTTACAAGTGAATTCACTTCCCTGCTTCCCTTCAAATTGACAAATGCACAGCAAAGAGCTATTGATGAGTGCATTAAAGATATGCAGGGAAAATATCCGATGAACCGGCTTTTGCAGGGTGACGTAGGCTCAGGAAAAACGGCGGTCGGCGCAGGAATAATTTATACCGCCGTTAAAAACGGATATCAGACTGCGCTTATGACGCCAACCGAAATACTTGCAACACAGCATTTTGAAAGCCTTTCAAAAATGCTCGACGGCAAAGGTATCACCATAAGGCTTTTGACAGGCTCAACAAAGCCGAAGGAAAAGAGAGAAATCAAGGCTGATTTGATTGACGGCAAAATTGACCTGCTTATCGGAACGCACGCATTAATCCAGAATGACGTCGAATTCAGTAATCTCGGCTTGGTCATAACTGACGAACAGCACCGCTTTGGCGTTAAGCAAAGGGCAAATCTTGCGAGCAAGGGACAGGGCATACATACCCTTGTTATGAGTGCTACACCTATACCAAGAACGCTCGGGCTTATCCTTTATGGCGACCTTGATATCAGCATACTTGATGAGCTTCCGCCCGGCAGACAGACGATACGAACAGACGTTGTTGACTCAAGCTATCACGAAAGGCTTTATAAGTTCATTCGTGATGCTGTTGACCGTGGCGAGCAGTGCTACATAATCTGCCCTATGGTTGAGGAAAACGAGGATTCACTCGATATTAAATCTGCCGAACAGCTTGCTGAGGGGCTTTCCGAAACTGCTTTTAAAGGCTACAATCTCGGTCTGCTTCACGGCAAGATGAAGGCAAAGGAAAAGGATAACGTAATGAAAGCCTTTTCAAACGGAGATGTACAGATACTCGTGGCAACGACAGTTATTGAGGTCGGTGTTGACGTGCCGAATGCTACGATTATGGTTGTCGAAAATGCTGAGAGATTCGGTCTTTCACAGCTTCATCAGTTAAGGGGTCGAATCGGCAGAGGCAGTAAAAAAAGCTTCTGCGTACTTGTATCTGACAGTAAAAGTGAGATTTCTCGCAGTCGTCTTATGACAATGAAAAGATACAGCGACGGCTTTAAAATAGCTGATGAGGATTTAAAGCAGCGTGGCCCGGGCGACTTTTTTGGTGAAAGACAGCACGGTCTGCCAAAGCTAAAAATAGCCGATATGCTTGAGGATATTGACATACTGCACCTTGCACAGAACTGCGCAGGTGATATTCTCAAAGAGGACTACAACCTCGATTTAGAAAAAAATAAACACCTCTGCGATGCAATCACAAAGATGTTCAGAAATATTGAGTATTAAAACTAAAACGCATATTCACAGAAAAAATGCAGGTAATCATTTTATTACCTGCATTATTGTTTTTATTCAAGATTATTTCTCAAGGTCGGCCTTAACCTCTGCAAGCTCTTTTGCAAGCTCTTCTGGAAGAGTATCGCCGAACTTAGCATAAAGCTCGTCAACGCCCTTAAGCTCTTCCTCCCAAGCAGCCTTGTCAACGTCAAGAATCTTGTCAAGGTCAGCCTCTGTCATATCAAGACCCTCAAGGTTGATGTCCTTAGCATAAGGAAGATAACCGATAGCAGTCTCCTGAGCGTCAACCTTACCGTCGCAACGGTCGATAATCCAGTCAAGAACACGAAGGTTGTCACCAAAACCAGGCCATAAGAAGTTGCCCTCGTCATCCTTTCTGAACCAGTTAACATTGAAAATCTTAGGAGCCTTATCAGGATCAAGAGTCTCTCCGATCTCGATCCAATGCTTCCAGTAGTCACCCATATTGTAGCCGCAGAATGGGAGCATAGCCATTGGGTCACGACGAACAACACCAACTGCACCTGTTGCAGCAGCAGTTGTCTCAGATCCCATAATTGAGCCAACGAATACACCGTGGTTCCAGTCCTTTGACTGATATACAAGCGGAGTGAGCTTTGCACGACGACCGCCGAATACGATAGCAGAAATCGGAACACCCTGTGGATTCTCAAACTCTGATGAAATGCAAGGGCAATTTACAGCAGGAGCTGTGAAACGTGAGTTTGGATGAGCGCCCTTTTCTTCACTTTCAGCACCGTTCCAAGGATTGCCCTTCCAGTCAATTGCGTTTGTTGGCGGATTCTTATCAAGACCCTCCCACCAAACTGTGTTGTTGTCAAGGTTATGACAAACATTGGTGAAGATTGTGCCCTTCTTAGTTGAAGCAAGAGCATTTGGATTTGACTTGTCATTTGTACCCGGAGCTACACCGAAGAAGCCGTTTTCAGGATTGATAGCATAAAGACGTCCGTCAGGACCTTTTCTGATCCAAGAAATATCGTCGCCAACGCACCA
>JAFLSA010000149.1 GCA_022511185.1 Eubacterium sp. | reverse complement strand
AATTATCGCATATTTCAAGAAATTGAACATATAGACGATATAGCTTGGAGCTTTATGGAAAACGACCTGATAAAGCTATTCAAGAAAGGACATTTCCTCATAACAGGCTATTGCGGAACTTGGCACGGCAATATGGAAGGCGGTAAATTTATAAACGATTATGATGATTTTATAAGCGTTTTACAGCACTTAAACGACTTCAAAATTATAGACCGCAACGGACACTTGATAATAGAAGGCAGCCATCACGACGGACACGACAGATACGAAGTTAAACGGCTAACTCGAAAAGGTTACGAACTTGCAAACAGCTATTATTTCGCCAATGACCGTAAATTACATAATACGATTATGACAACAAACTTCTACTCAACATTACCGAAACTCGGAGCGGCAATATATGGCTGAACGTAAAAATTACGGATACAAAGTTTGCTACCGAGAAGAAAACTCAAAAGCACTTATAAGATACTTCATAACACACACATACCGACAGGCGGTGAGCATGAGAAAATTTTATCTGCTCTATCCCCCTCGTTCCAGAATTGATAATCATAAACTTGTCAATCCCAAGTGGTACATAGTACCTATCAATCGCCAAGAAGTACAAAAAGGAATATGGCGAGAAGTTCCGTTCTGACAGAACGGCTTTTTTAATTTTACAGCAAAAAAATAAAAAGGAGTTGATTATATGATAACCATAAATCTCAATGCTGAAAGCAGCACACAAAAACGATTAAAGAAATATTTAGAACAGAACGCAAGCGAAACCCTTGCCGACAAAATCAATAACGGCGTCTATATCGAAAAAGACGGAAAACGCTTGTTAAACAAAAAAGACCTTAACGGCTTTATAAAATTCGCCACCGAAGAAGCAAGAAAACAAGCTGCTAAAGGCGAATCGGGCGCCTGCGTAGAAGATGACACCGTATTCGGCTGGCTAATTCACTACTTTGAAGAAAACGATATTACCGGCAAACTCTACAACGAGGACGGCTCTGAATACAAATCTGCACCCGTCAAGAAAACAACCACAACTACTACCACCACGACAGCTAAACCTGCTCCTAAACCTCAATTATCAATGTTTGACCTATTGAGCGCCGAAAATAAAACTGACGAAGCTGAAGAAGCTGACGAGGATGCAGATGATATTGACGACGACGATATTGAAGAAGAACCTGCACCTATTATTGAGCAGCCTAAACCCGAACAGAAAAAAGGCTCGCCCATGTATCAGAATTATTTGAAGCTGGTAGAAAAACACAAAGGCTTTTTAATTCTCTATCGTCTGGGTGATTTCT
Source organism: Eubacterium sp. (assembly GCA_022511185.1). Taxonomy (GTDB): domain Bacteria; phylum Bacillota; class Clostridia; order Oscillospirales; family Acutalibacteraceae; genus Eubacterium_R. Next base: position 2,234 of record JAFLSA010000149.1, on the reverse strand, counting down.
ACGAAGCATTTGCAGACCACGCAACAACGCTTTCCAACGAATTAGATTTAACGCTTACGGGCAGAGACGTAGGACTTGACGAGCGCGTTCCAATGACAGGTATTCCTTACCACGCAGTTAATAACTACGTAAACAAACTCGTTGATCGTGGTTACAAAGTTGCTCTTGCAGAAGATTTTGATACCGTCATAGAGGTTAAACCCTTCGACGATTACGAAGAACCTGAAGAACTGTCCGAAGAAGAAATGCGTGAATTTGACAGCTACGTTGACGAAGAAGATGAAAGCGAAGAACTGCTTACAATCTCCAAAATTGTAGGACAGGTTGACGACGAAGATGATACCTGCAACGACATACTCGACGAAGAAGCTGCAAAGGCTTTCGATAAGGAAGCTATGTGCATAATCTCGGAACTATTAGACGGTGAAATTACATTAGCATAAGGAGCAGACAAATGAAGATAGAAAACATTAAACCTATTCCAAAATACATACGTGAAATTATCAGAAAGCGTGATAAGCAAGATTTCAAAGGGCAAGACGGACAAACAAGGTATTACGCATACTTAACCAAGAACGACGGCGAACTTGTCAAAGTAACTGTTGCCGTAAAGAACGCAGTAAAGAAGAAAATCAAAAATTGGTATTGCAAACAAGTTGCAGTACACGGCGTAAACTCGTCAGAGTGCTTCGTTAAAGATATGGCATTTTACTACATAGGCGGCTTTGTAGTAGATTGGTATAGTGAGGGAATACAAAAGAACCACAAACGTTGGGATTATGAAAATTGCTGGGGTGAAGGCTACGACGCAGGTTTTGATCCTAATGCACCCGTAATCAATCCAGAATACGCTTTGAAATTCCCCGAATATAAATACAGCGCAGCAGACAAATATACATACGTAGATATATTGAACTATCTGCGTTTCTACAAAAAATACCCGCAAACGGAAATGTTGGTTAAATTCGGACTATCCGCTTACGCAACAAGCAAAATTATTGTAGAAAAAGTTATCAAAGACAAAACATTTAGAAAATGGCTTATACAGCACCGCAACGAGCTTTCGGAAAATCAATATTATATCCGCACAATTCTAAATGCTTTTAAGTCAGGAAAACCTGTAGCTAAATTGCAAAAATATGAAAACAATAAAAAGCAATTAAGCCAACCATCTGGTTTTGCCGAAATAAGAAAGTTATTCCCAACAGACGACGGGAAAGAGCTTTTATTAAAATATCTCTACAGAAATGATGCAAATTTATCTTCATATTCGGACTACATACAAGCGTGTAATTTCCTCAACTTGGATATGAGCATTGAGCGAAATATATTACCGCGCGACTTCCAACGGTGGCACGATATACGCATAGACGAATACAGCACGGCAAAGGCAATTATCGACGCAGAGAAACGAAAAGAACTTTACGCTAAATTTGCTACAATAGCAGAAAAATACTTACCGCTTCAACGAAATTTACAAGACGCTTTTATCGTTATAATTGCGCGTACACCTGCTGACTTAATACACGAGGGCGATTACCTTCACCACTGCGTTGGACGTATGAATTACGACCAGCGTATGATACGTGAGGAATCGCTCATTTTCTTTATACGAGATAAAAACACACCAGATACGCCATACGTTACAATCGAATACTCGCCTAAAAACAAAAAGATATTACAATGCTACGGTTATAAAGACAAAAGACCGAAAGCCGACGTACTCGACTTCGTTAATAACAAATGGCTACCTTACGCAAACAGAAAATTAGAACAAATAGCAGCATAAAGGAGTTAAACATTATGAACAGCTACTTCAGAATTACAGCTTATTACCCCCAAGCCGACGTTTGCTTTATCGTGGACTCATACGGCAAATTTAACACGCTATACGACTTTTCCTCATATCTGATAGACAAAGGCATTAAAGTCGTAAAAGCAAGAGCTGAAGGCCGTTTTGATTTCGGCAATATTCCGAAAGCTCCGCCGGATGCGGCATACCTGATATTGCGTGCCTGCAATAAGGGTAAACCGATATTAAACGGCGAAAACATAGAGATAAGCGGCAAAATTTATTCCATAAGGAGTTAATATAATGCCGCCTTTCTCTTTCGATTTTACAAATAAAATACCCAATATGGAATATATCGACGAACAAGAACAGACTGTTGCCCGTGCCTTAAAAGGTACGGGCAATATTTGTCCTTATAAGATACCTACCGTTGACGAAATTA
>JAFLSA010000148.1 GCA_022511185.1 Eubacterium sp. | reverse complement strand
GGGCTGACGCCGAGACCGATAAGCCAGTTTGATAGGGTAGTGTGGCGTTCGTACATCTTTTCAGCTATTTCCTGTCCGCTTTCAAGGAGGGTGATATATCCGTTTGCATCAACGTCAATAAAGCCATTTTCTCTTAAATTTTTCATTGCAACGCTGACACTCGGCTTTGAAAATTCAAGCTCGTTTGCTATGTCGATAGAGCGCACAGCGCCCTTTTTATTTTTAATCATAAGTATGGTTTCAAGATAATTCTCTGCCGATTCGTGAATCTTCATAAATACACGTCCTAATATAAATATCATTTTTATTATAACACGGCATAGAGTTATTTTCAAGAATATCATTTCATATACTGCTTATGAAATATTTAAAAATTTTTTCAAATTTAGTCTTGACAAATGAGTTAGTCAATGCTAACATATAGACGGTTAGAAAAGGCTAACTGTATTAATTTGCTGTTACTATCAGTAAGAAAATGACTGAGGTTAAAGATATGAGAACTTTGAGACAGGCGAAAATCGGGGAAATCGTAACTGTTGTTAAGGTGCACGGTGAGGGTGCTATCAGGCGACGTATTATGGATATGGGCATCACAAAGGGTGTTACTATCACTATTCAAAAGGTTGCACCGTTTGGTGACCCTATCGAAATTACAGTTCGCAGTTACGAGCTCTCACTCCGTAAGGCTGATGCCGAAATGATTGAGATTGAATAAAAACAGGGGATATCCCTTGTTTTTATAAGTGGCGGTTAGTTGTCACTAATCACTATGAAAAGCAAATCAAATTCACAATAGATTAAAAAAGTAGATGAAAGGAATTACATATGGAGATAAAAATTGCTCTTGCAGGTAATCCCAACTGCGGTAAAACGACGTTGTTCAACGCGCTTACAGGCTCAAACCAGTTCGTCGGCAACTGGCCGGGTGTTACTGTAGAAAAGAAAGAGGGCAAACTTAAAAAGCACAACGACGTTATCCTTATGGATCTGCCGGGTATTTACTCACTTTCTCCCTATACTCTGGAGGAGGTAGTCGCTCGCAACTATCTGGTTGACGAACGTCCCGATGCTATTCTTAACATTGTTGACGGCACGAATATTGAAAGAAATCTTTATCTCACAACCCAGCTTACCGAGCTTGGCATACCGGTAGTTATTGCTATCAATATGATGGACGTTGTTGAAAAAAACGGCGATAGAATTTATATTGACGAGCTTTCACGCAGACTTGGCTGTAGGGTTGTTGAGATTTCTGCGCTCAAAGGAACAGGAATTATGGAAGCCGCTCAGGCTGCAGTAGATGCCGCAAACGGTGTAACGACTGTTCCGAGGCACATTTTTTCAGGCGTTGTTGAGCATGCTCTTGCTCATATTGAGGAGGCAACAGTTCACGATTTACCACTTGAACAGCAGCGCTGGTATGCGGTAAAAATCTTTGAGCGTGATGAAAGAGTGCTTGAAAAACTCAAACCGAGCAAATCAGTTCTTGACCATATTGAGGAAGATATAAAGGCAGCAGAGTTTGAGCTTGACGATGATGCGGAAAGCATTATCACAAATGAGAGATATAATTATATTGACTCTGTTCTCAAAAAAGCATATAAAAAACAGCGTGTAGGCAAGCTCACAACTTCGGATAAAATTGATAAGGTTTTAACTAACCGAATTCTTGCTCTGCCGATTTTTGCAGTAATTATGTTTTTGGTTTACTTCATTTCAGTAAATACAGTAGGCGGTTGGGCAACTGACTGGGCAAACGACGGCGTGTTCGGTGACGGCTGGTTTATTAAAGGCAGTGCTGCTTATAATCAAGATGTCGATACCTATGCCGAGGAATATATATTCACCGATGAACTATTGACGACAGTCAATGCAGCGGCAGAGGCAGACGTAATCGGTGCTGACGATATTCAAAAGGCCGTTAAAGATTCAGATTACGGCGCATTTGAGGAGGCCTACGGTTTTTACGGTGCATCTCTTGCAAAGGAGGGCTATGACATATCCTTTGTCGATGAAATGATTGAGAGTGACAGTATGCCAGACCCTTCAGCGTATAAAGGCTGGGTTCCCGGAATACCTGTTCTTGTTGAAAGTTTGCTTGAAAAAGTAAACTGTGCTGACTGGCTTTCAAGCCTGATTCTTGACGGTATAATCGGCGGTGTAGGTGCCGTTCTCGGCTTTGTTCCGCAGATGATCGTATTATTCATATTCCTTGCTTTTCTTGAGGCCTGCGGTTATATGGCACGTATAGCCTTTGTGATGGATAAAATTTTCCGTCGTTTCGGTCTTTCGGGTAAATCGTTTATCCCTATGCTTATCGGTACAGGCTGTGGCGTTCCCGGTGTTATGGCATCGCGCACTATTGAAAATGAGCGTGATAGGCGTATGACAATTATGACGACTACGTTTATTCCGTGCAGTGCAAAGCTGCCTGTGATTGCTCTTATTGCGGGAGCATTGTTCCATAATTCTGCATGGGTTGCCCCGAGTGCATATTTTATCGGCATAGCGGCAATCGTTATTTCAGGTCTTATGCTTAAAAAGACAAGGATGTTTACAGGGGATCCCGCACCGTTTGTTATGGAACTTCCTGCATACCATTGGCCGACATTTGAAAACGTTATGCGCTCAATGTGGGAGCGTGCTTCATCATTTATCAAAAAGGCAGGCACGATAATTCTCCTTGCATCAATTGTTGTTTGGGTTGCATCACATTTCGGCATACTTGAGAATGGTGCCTTTGGCTTTGATGTTGATATGGGACTTGAGTCGTCAATACTCGGCATAATCGCAGGTGCTGTCAAATGGATATTCTCACCGATAGGTTTCGGCAATATCAAGGCGACAATTGCCACGGTTATGGGCATTATTGCAAAAGAAGAGATTGTAGGTGTATTCGGCGTGCTTGACTTTGAAGGCTTTACTCCGCTCGCAGGCTACTCCTTCCTTATTTTCAACCTTCTCTGCGCTCCGTGTGTTGCTGCAATCGGTGCTATCAGACGCGAGATGAACAGCTTTAAATGGACCTTGTTTGCAATCGGATATCAGTGTTTGTTTGCTTATGCAATTTCACTTATCGTGTATCAGTTCGGTATGCTCTTTATGGGTCAGGCAAACTTTATAGGCGTGATTTTTGCAGTTATTGTTCTGGCGTTCATATTGTTTATGCTTTTGCGTCCGTATAAAGAAAGCAAAATGCTTAACTCAAAGGAAGCTAAAACAACGGTGAAAAAGAAATAAGGTGATTTTATGTTGACTTTTTTATCAAATAATATCGGTACGCTTGTCGTGCTTCTTATCGTAGTTGCCGTTGTTGCGGCAGTTATTGTGAAAATGGTTAAGGATAAGAAAAAGGGCAAATCGTCGTGTGGTTGCGATTGCGGTCAATGTAATGGCTGCAGTCGGGGGTCAATAAAATAGTATAGAAAAATCCGTTGATGTCTGCTATAATATTTGAGTAAGCACTCATCAACGGATTTTTTTGGGAGTAGGATATGATTAAAAATATTTTCTTTGACCTTGACGATACGATACTTGATTTTAAAATGGCTGAAAGGGTAGCACTCAGCAAAACGCTGAGAGAACTT
>JAFLSA010000147.1 GCA_022511185.1 Eubacterium sp. | reverse complement strand
TGGAGGTTAAATGAACAAACTGAAAATCAGTTTGACTGTAATCGGCTTATAACCACAATGCCGCAGCACCAAGTGCACCAGCCTTATTACCAAGTGAAGCGGTAACAACTTTTACAGGCGCATAGGTCTGACCTGCAAACAATTCCTTATCTAATATCTTTTGCAGTGGCGCTGTCAAATTCTTCTTTTGATTAGAAACCCCACCACCAAGCATAACAACCTGCGGACGGAAAATATTTGCCAAATTTATAATTCCACACGCAAGATGCTTAATATAATTGTCAATTACTATTTTAGCTGTTATATCGGTTTTCGCATAATCAAATGCCGTCTTACCTGAAACAGTATCGAGATTATAGGTTTTCCACATCAAGCTGTTTCTGTTCTCTTCCATCGCTCGGCGTGTCTGCCGAATTAAAGCTGTAGCCGATGAATACGCCTCCAAACATCCTTTTCGTCCGCATGTACAGCTTTCACCGTCCTCAACTATTACAGTGTGTCCGATTTCGGTTCCTGCGGAATTCCCCCCTTCGAACAGCTTGCCATTAATCACAATTCCTCCTCCGACACCTGTTCCGAGAGTAATGAGAATACTATCTTTGTATTTCTTCCCTGCGCCGAATTTTGCTTCACCAAGTGCGGCTGCATTAGCGTCGTTGGTAATTTTAACGGGCATACCGAGATTTTCCGATATTTTTCCTCCAAGAGGGTAATATTTTAAACCGAGATTGCCCGCAAAGATAACCATACCTCTTTTACTGTCAATAAGTCCGGGACAACCGATACCGACACCTGAAAAAGAAGATTTAAAACCGCCGTTTGCCATAATCAAATTATTGATTAACTCAACAATACGGTTGCTTAAAACATCGCCGTCCATTGCTATTCCCGTTGCGATATGGTCTTCGTAAAGTATATCACCGTTGTAGTTGGTGATAATCCCTTTTACCGTCGTACCGCCAATATCTATACCTATATAGTTTTTAACCTTATTTGTTATCGTCATGATTTAGTCCTTTCCGATACATTTTTTAGCTTCTTCAATAACATTTCCAACAGTAAATCCAAAATGTGCAAACAGTTCTTCCGCTTTACCCGAAAGCCCGAAAGTATCCATACAAATATATTTTCCGTCAAGTCCGCCGTACTTGTACCAAGGCTGTGTATGTGCGGCTTCTATGCAGATGCGGTTTGTTACTTCTTTCGGCAAAACACTGTTCTTATACTCCTTGCTTTGACTGTCAAATAATTCCATACAAGGTAATGATACAGCTCTTGCAGATATATTAAGTTTTGACAATTCCGCCTTTGCTTTTACGCAAATCTCTACTTCCGAACCGCTTGCAATAAGCATTACATCGGGCTTACCCTCACAATCTTCCAAAACGTAACCGCCTTTCAATGCTTTTTCCACATTACCCAAAAGAGGCAAATTCTGTCTTGAAAGTACTATCGCAGAAGGATTATTATCCGCTAATGCAAATTTAAAAGCCGCCACAGTTTCTATACCGTCGCAAGGGCGGAAAACGTTTAAATCAGGTGTCGCACGAAGAGCTGCAAGCTGTTCTATCGGTTCATGTGTAGGGCCGTCCTCGCCTACACCAATCGAATCGTGGGTTAAGACGTAAAGTACGGGCAATTTCATTATCGCGCTCATACGCATTGCGCCCTTCATATAGTCAGAGAACGTAAAGAACGTTGAACATAAAACCCGCAAACCGCCATGAACCGCAATACCGTTACAAATTGCCGCCATTGCGTGTTCGCGTATTCCGAAGTGAATGTTTCTGCCTGTTCTGCTTTCAGGGCTGAAAAACTCTTCATTCTTCAAATCGGTTTTTGTGGAAGGCGTTAAGTCAGCAGAACCCGATAATAAATTCGGCATAGCTTCGGCAATTTTATTTATAACCTTACCACCGCTAATGCGTGTTGCTTCGGAATTTTTAAAAATGCTCAAATCTTTAAGACTGTCAGCATTGAAAGTTTTGCCGGACATATACGCCTGATACTTTTCGGCAAGTTCGGGGAAATTCTTTTTATAACGGTTGAATAATCTGTTCCACTTTTGTTCGGCTTTTAGCTTTTCATTTATTATGTAATCGCAATGAATGCGCACATCTTCAGGAACTTCAAAAGGCTGTTCAGCCCAACCAAAGGCTTCTTTCGTTTGATTTAACTGTGCAATATTCAACGGTGTACCGTGTACAGCCGCCGTTCCTGCAAGCGCAGTGCCGTAACCTATTACAGAATTACAAATAATTATGGACGGTTTATCCTTCTTGCTCTTTGCGATTTTCAAAGCGCTATTTAATGCTTTAAGATCGTTAGCATCGCCTACTTCGACGACATGCCAGCCCTGCATTTTAAAACGGGTGGCAATATCCTCGTCAAACGTTCCTTTTGTGCTTCCCTCTATTGTAATGTCGTTTTTATCGTACAATAAAATAAGTTTACCGAGTTTTTGCGAACCTGCAAATGAACAAGCCTCATAGCTTATTCCCTCTTCAAGGCATCCATCGCCACATAACACATAAGTATAATGGTCAACAATAGGAAAACCTTCTCTATTAAATACTGCTGCAAGGTGTGCTTCCGCAACAGCCATTCCGACTGCGTTTGCCACTCCTTGCCCCAAAGGACCTGTAGAAACTTCCACTCCGTCCGTTATACCGTATTCGGGATGACCGGGTGTCTTTGATCCGAGCTGACGGAAGTTCATTAAATCTTCTTTTGTTACGTTATACCCAAACAAGTGCAACAACGTATATAACAAAGCAGAGCCGTGTCCCGCAGACAAAACAAATCTGTCGCGGTTATCCCACTTGGGATTTTTATAACTGAAATTAAGATAATCTGCAAACAATTCGTAACATATCGGTGCAGCATCAAGGCAGATGCCGGGATGTCCCGAATTTGCTTTTGTAATTGCTTCAACCGCCAAAATACGAATCGTATCAACCGTCTTTTCCTGTATTGTTTTTTCTACATTCATAATTTACTCCTCATAAGCTCCTTTCAAAATTAAAGGCACACGAAAGAACTCCGCGTACCTTTCTAAAAATAGTTTGATTATTTATTTTGTCCGTAATAAGCATTTTTACCATGTTTTCGGTTGTAATGTTTATCTGCTACATATTGAGGTAATCGCTTTGTAACCGGCTTTAACGTTTCGGTTATCTGAGCCATTTTAGCTACTTCTTCAACTACGGTTGCATGATAAACTGCTTCGTCTGCACTCTTACCCCAAGCAAATACGCCGTGATGAGATACAAGACAGGCGGGAATTGCAACCACGTCTTTGTCTTTGAATGTCTCGTTTATTACTTTGCCCGTGTTCCTTTCATATTCATCCATTTCATCCTGTTCAAGATTTCTTGCACAGGGAATATCGCCGTAAAAATAATCTGCGTGCGTTGTACCATAAGAGGGAATACTTCTTTCCACTTGTGCCCAAGCAGTTGCATAGGTTGAATGGGTATGAACTATTCCGCCAATTTCTTTATGCTCTTTGTATAATTCAAGATGTGTAGGAGTGTCGCTTGATGGACGATATTTCCCTTCTATTACTTTCCCGTTTAAGTCAACCACAACCATATCTTCGGCGGTCATGTTTTCGTAAGATACTCCGCTCGGTTTTATAA
>JAFLSA010000146.1 GCA_022511185.1 Eubacterium sp. | reverse complement strand
GCAACATTGACTTCGTTGCCGCTTGCATCATTGCCGTGGTACTCAAAGCCCTGAATAGAGTTGTTAAGGTAGGTCTTATAGCTGGTCTGACGTGAGGTGGTTGTCAGAGGTACAAAGCCCTCTATCGGCTCCTTACTGCCGTCGATCTGTACCAGAACGGTTGCAGCTGCCGGAACTCTTGTAAAGTAGCCTACGCCATAACCGTAGAGCAGATTGTCACCCTCGTTAACATACGTTGCATTTACTAATGTGGTGTTTGGATAAGTAACATATGCGAAGCAATCCATAGAGCCGCTTACGCTTGAACGAGCATAGTTTGCGCTACCAAGTAAGCTTGACACGCTGCTTGAGGCGCTGCTGCCGTATCCGACATAAGGTGTGCCTTGTTTAACGACGTTGAGTGCTGTGCCTGAAAGTGAGCTTGCACCTACAACTGCATCAGCCTTGGTAGCATCAGTTGTAACGTCAAAGTTCATAAGATTCATAGCAACGCGGTCATAGTTCCAGTTCGCGTTTCCGACCCTTGAAGTGCCTACAAAGCCTGAAGTGTTGTTTGAAGAAGCGCCTGTGATAAATACTGTAGGATCCTTTTCGATAACTTCAGCTACAATATTGTTATCCTTAGCAAATAAGCCTGTTGCTGTAAGAACATACTGATCTGCAACGGTGAGATAATCCTCATATGAGCAGATGAAGTTGCCCATCTCGTCGCCCTCAGTTATCATAGCAACGGTGCAGCCTGCTTTGAGGAGAGTATTTACAGCAGAGGTAGAATCCTCTGAAACGTTGTCGATTATAACGTCGCCATTCTTGAAGCCTTCAAAGTAGGACACAGCGTCTTCGTTATACTTAGCGGCCTTCTCATAGGTGAGTGCTTTTCCGAGAACATCAGCGATATTGCTGTATTCGGCAGGCTCTGTTACAGTAGCCATATCGAAGCCACGAGTCTCGTTGAAGTTGTTTACAGCCTCGGAATAAAGCACGGTCCATGTTGTAATCAGAGTGCCGTCATAAAGCAGCTCGTTAGCTACTGAACGCTTTGCCTGATACATCGGGATCACTGCTGTGCCGGCAGGATATGTAACGCCGTCATATACGAAGGACTTAGTAGCAAGTGTAACCTTAACGTCGTTTCTTGCCAGCTGTTCTATCATATCATATGCTGCCTGAAGGTTTTTCTGATTCTTTCCGTCAAGCGGTATGATGTAAGCCTCAGGATAGAAGTTGCCGTTCTCGTCCTCACCGTCAAACTCAGGACGGAATATATCCATCTCTGCGCCCTCTACGTCGTACTGGTCGCAGTACCACTGGCCAACCTCGTCAAATCCGTCGGAGTTGTAGTTTGTAACGCCACGCTCGAAGATCTTAGTCTGGGAGGTGAGATAACCTAACTTATCGCTTGCGATGTATGAAGCCTGACCTACGATACCGTAGCTTACAGCAAGAACGGTGTCTGAGTTATAGGCAGGTAACTCAACTGTGTATGCAACACAGCCGTGCAGCATAGAGAACTGCGGAGTGTAGCTTGAGGACATATCATCCCATGGATCGTCCCAATAGGTCTGATACTCACCATCCTCGGTGGTTTTGCCGTTATAGATAAGATAATCCCTCTGTGGAATTACATAGCTGTTGTAGTTTTTGTTGTTTGATACAGCCGCAATACCGAGCGACTCACCGCCCTTCATCAAGTGCTCTGAAAGCAGGTCGTACTCAAAGTTTGGTCCGTGCGGAGGATCGCAAGGCTCGCACTGGAAGGTCTGAACCCTGCCGTGGAACTCGGTAAGGGAAACAGGATTGAACTTTCCTATAAGCTGCTGCATATTTGCAGTTTCATTAGTGGTCTGGAAAGAGTTGTCACGGTTGAGGTCATAACCGTTTTCACCGGTACGTGTGATATAGGTTCTGCCGTCAACATTCTCTTCAGGAACGAGGATGAAGAATACATCTTCAAGTAACTCATCGATGTCAGCAACTCTGTTGTCAACCTCATAGTATTTCTCAAGATCAACAACACCTGAGTTACGGTTTCCTGCCTTGAGGAAGCCGAGATATGTAGCATCTTCTTTAACAAGGTCAGGAATAGCAAGGCTGCCGTTCTTACCGACAGTACCCATCTCCGATTTCAACTGAGCCTCACCTGCGGTAGTGAAGCCAGTCAGGTAGTTGTAAGGGATGTCCTCTCTTGCTACCAGCATCTTGGCAAAGTCCATGATACCGTCAGTAGCAGCAACCTCGTTTGAGTGAATGTTTGAATAAACGATTGGAACACGTATATCGTCATACTTGCCCTTTTTGATATCAGAAAGAACCTGAGTCGGGTTGGTCTCAGCAATTTCAGTGAAGGCAAGCCAATCTTTTACTGTTGACTCCTTGTCAGCAACGATGATGTATGGCATATCTCTGCCGGCAGTAGAGGTTCCCATTGAGAACTTCTCTGAATACAAGCCGTTAGCCTTACCGGTGGCTACGATTTTGTCAATCTCGACATAAATCTCATCCATAGTATGGAAGCCTATGTAAGGAGTGATCTTTACAGCAATACTGCCAAGCTCCTTATCGCCGCTCTTTGCAATGAAGTCAAAATAACCGCACTTATCAAGGTATGCTCCGCCGTTGGAATGAGGGGCGCTTGGGTCGGTGCCGAAGTAGCAGTTTACATCGACAGTAACCTCAAGATAAACCTTTCCGCCCAGCTCCTTTACAGCATATTTCGGGGTACCGAACATTTTATTCTTGGAAGAGGATGCTGTCCAGCCGCTTATCGGACCGCCGGCATACTGGTTGGGGAACAGCTCCTTGTCAATATAAGGTCTGCTGTCGTCACGCACCATCGACATCACAATGCCATTGGTTATCAGAGCCTCAAGCTCCGTTGCGCTCACTCCCTCAACGGGAATAGAAACAACAGCGCCTTTAAGGTTTTCAGTCATTGGAATCTCCCAATCTACCTCATAGGCAGTTGCAAGTTCTTCAGGGTATGGTCTTTCAAGGGCAACTGATGCCGCGTTAACGACCATTACTGGTACAGCTATCACAATTGCCAGCAGTAATGCCAGTATCTTATGTGACAGCGACTTAATGCTTTTGTTCATAATTTTTCCTCCTGAGTTTATATTTATAAATTACGACAAGGGCTATTATAAAACAAAGATGTTCAAATTGCAAGGAATAAAGCGTTTTTTATGCAAAAATGTTCATATGTTATGCTTTCAGCTAATGTATATTATGCATTTTGTACATTAATTTTTGCATATTTATTCATTTTTGCAATTTTATACATTCCGATAATAAGAACCTGACTTGCTCGTCGCAAGGCAGAACCTTGTTGGTATTATCTTTGTATCCAATAAAAATACCCCTTGCCAAATTTGACTCTGACAAGGGGTATAGTGTTATTCAGTTAAAATATTTGCTTTTGTTTCAAACAGAATACTTTATCGTGTTTGGGAATAAGAATTGCTATATCTTACTTAGACTTGATAGCAGCCTGTGCAGCAGCAAGACGAGCAATCGGTACTCTGAATGGTGAGCAAGATACATAGTCAAGTCCGATCTCGTGGCAGAACTCAACTGAGCTTGGGTCACCGCCGTGCTCACCGCAGATACCGCAGTGAAGCTCAGGACGGGTAGCCTTACCGTT
>JAFLSA010000145.1 GCA_022511185.1 Eubacterium sp. | reverse complement strand
TCTTTGAAAATATGCGAAAATACTGTGAAATTTCAAATGAGCCGAGCATTGCAAAATCGTATACATACGGCTTTATTCTTCACTATGCATTGGACAGAAATTGTCATCCGTACGTGTATTTTTTGCAAAATAAAATTACAGATGTTCATAAATTAACAAATCCTCATACTGCACATAACACCATTGAATTTTCAATCGACTCATACCTTTTAAACAAACGGTTCGGCATAAAAGAGCCTGTAAAATTCAATACAGCTGAGATAATTACAGACGATAAGAATGTTATTGAAGAAGTAGGCAGACTGCTTGAATACATTGTCCCAAAAACAATCGGCAAAGAGATAAGTGCAAAGCAGGGCGAGACGGCAATAACAGATATAAAATATATACAAAACCTCACCCTTGATTCAAAGGGCTGCAAAAAGAAAATTCTTTCTGTATTTGAAACAATATGCGCCCCTTTCAGTCTTAATTATAAATTTACTGCAATGATGCGCCCAAAGGACTTGGAAAAAGCAAAAAAGTATGTTAATATAGAAAAAAGAAAATGGAAATCGCCCTACAGCGATAATTTCAGAAACGAAAGCTTTGAGGAATTATTTGAGCTTTCAAAAGCCGATGCAAAAAGAATGATAATATCATTTTTGCAAAACAAAAGCTGTAAGGAAATCACTGAAAACAAATCATTTTTAACAGGAGTTGAAGCAGAATGAAAACTATACCAAGCTTTCAGATCGACCACAATGTTTTAAAAAAAGGGATCTACATCAGCAGAATTGATGATGATATCACAACTTACGACATACGTATGAGAGAGCCTAACAGAGAGCCTGTTATGACAAATGCCGCAATGCACACAATCGAGCATCTTTTTGCAACGTACGTGCGCAATACAGAGTTTGGTGACAATATAATTTATTTCGGCCCGATGGGCTGCAGGACAGGCTTTTATTTTCTCACAAGAAGCCTGAGCGATAACTACACAATCGGACTTATCAGAGAAGCATTTCAGTTCATTGCAGATTACTGGGGTGTTGTCCCCGGTGCATCTCCAAGGGAGTGCGGAAACTGCGTTGACCATAACCTCCCGCAAGCTAAAGAGGAGTCAAGAGCGTTTTTAAAAGTAATTGAGAACTGGACAAAAGAGAATTTAAAATATCCTGTTGCTGAGGAAGAATAAGATAAAAAAGTGCTGAAGAGATGTAATACTCTTCAGCACTTAAATTTTTTACTCAATAAATCTTCCCTTGAAATCAGGCTCTATAATCGGCAAACCAAGGGATTTAACTGCACCCTTAATAACGTCTTCCGTAATTTCGCCTTTTATCGGGTGACCTGTAAAGGTCATATAGTAAATAACAAGCTCCTGCATTCGCGGTGTCATTTCGTTTACAATTTTAACAGTGTCATCATCTCTGAAATAGAATGTAAACTTTCTCACGTGGGCGGTCTCAATCGGTCTTATCCACAGCTTGAGCGAGCCGTCCTCCTGCCACGCAGCCTTTGAATATGTATGATAATGAAGGTCGCCTAAAGTAATTTCAGACACTACATACTCTCCGTCAAGACCTACATCAATCGTGTTTTCGTAATCCTTTTCCTTCCAGTAAAATCTGAGCTTATTCTCATCAAAGGTCAGCTTCATTTCATTGATCTCACCCGGCTTATTATAAAGCATCTGAGTGATTGAAATTGTAACAACAGAAACAAATTCAGACGTTTTGCACTTTATAAGCCTGCCTGAAATTTTTTGTTCAAGCTGAGTATTTCTATCTGTTTTCGGCAAGTCCTCAACGTGACAATTATCAATTGTCGAAAGCATTTCGTCATAAGCCTCTTTATTTTCAGGCAAAGGCTCGTAGCCAAAACAGTTAGGGAAATATTTCCAGAATACTTTCATTACCTTATAGTCCTCAGCCTCACCGCAATTGAGAACAACAAGTGCGCCATAATCAGGAAACATAAAGCAGCGCTGACCGAAAAGTCCGTCTGCGCGGAAGCTGTTTGCAATCGGGTTTTTCCAAAACTGATAGCCGTAGCCCTCCATATAGTCAATAAAGCCGTCACGCACGGAATTAACCTGCTTTCTCGTAGCCTCTTTCACCCAGATTTCAGGGATAAGCTGAGTGCCGTCAATCCATTTACCGCCGTGAATATACGGCAAAAAGAATTTAGCCAGATCCTCACTCTTCATATAAAGGCCCCAGCCGCCTGCGCTATTGCCTTCGCCGTCTGTTTCCCAGAACGGCTTTTCAATTCCGAGTGGTTCAAACATCCTCGGATAAAGATAATCAAGCACGCTCATGCCTGTTACCTTTGAAATAATTGCGGAGAGCATAAACGTATTTTCAGATATGTAGTTAAATTTGCTGTTTGGCGGCAGCATAAAGGTTGCATTCAAAAAGTTAGCAACCCAGTCCTTCTGTCCCTTTTCATCGAGAACAGTAATGAGCTTATCTGAATGCATTGTAAGAAGCATACGGATAGTAAGCATTCTGTTAAATGGTCTTTTGCTCATAGTGTATTCAGGAAAATAATCTGCCACTCTGTCATTAAGATTTATAAGCCCTTCACTGACTGCAAAGCCAATTGCAGTTGATGTGACCGATTTACTCATAGAATAAAGCACGTGAGGTATATCAGCACTATACGGCTTAAAAAATCCTTGAGCGCAAACCTTGTCATGTCTGACAACGGTAAAGCTCTGAAGTCCTAAACCCTTTTCATTTATTTCATTTAAAAACGCAGTAATAACCTTACTGTCAACACCGACTGCCTCAGGCGTAGTATGTTCAAGCTGATACCTGTCTAATCTTTTCATAAAGTCCTCTCCATTAAAATGAATTTCGTCACATATATTTTAACGCAAAGCGGTAATTTTTTCAATAAGTAAATATAATTTGACTTTTTAAAACAAAATAGTATAATATACGTTGGTAGATTAGGGTTGAGAGAATCAAACCCTATGCAAACGTGAGGAGGGGTTATTATGAGGTTGAGTAAAAGGATTTTATCAGTTTTAATTTCACTTATAATTTTATCATCATCGCTTGTGTCTTTTTCTGCACAGGCGGCAACTGAAACCTCACTCAGAAACGCAGTTATGTCCGTGGCTGAGGGAGAAATCGGCTACAAAGGCACTTCTACATATTCAAAATACGGTGAATGGTACGGTTATCAGGGCGCCTGGTGCACCACCTTTGTGCTGTGGTGTTTTAATCAGGCAGGCTCAAAAGCAGGTGTTAAGATGTACGGGAGCATCGTTCCGAGCGGCGGCAACTGCAACAGTATGATAAGCTGGTTCACGAATAAGGGCAGGTATTACAAGCGTTCAAGCGGTTATACGCCAAAATACGGCGACCTTATATTTTTTGACTGGAGCGGCAACGGCTCGTCGCAGCACGTAGGTTTTGTTACCGGCACCTCAGGCAGTACCGTTTATACTCTTGAGGGAAACTCCTCAGGTATGGTAAGGGAAAGGCAATACACCTCAAGCGGCTCAAAGCCTTATAACAATATCAGCTCAATTATGGGCTATGCCTCCCCTGACTATTCTTCTGTAAGCGGCGGCAGCAGCAATACCACAACAAAAAAGACTACTACCAAAAAAAGTACAACAAAAAAGAGCACTACAAAAAAATCAACTACAAAGAGCTCAAGTAAAAAGGATTCTACAAAGAAAAAAGAAACAACAACTGCCACAACAACTACAGAAACTACTACAACCACAACTACTACCACCACGACAACACAAATCACCCCTCTTGAAACGCT
>JAFLSA010000144.1 GCA_022511185.1 Eubacterium sp. | reverse complement strand
TAGCCCTAATGTTTCCGACAACAACAAAGGAGATTAAGATGATTAACCAATCTGACGCCAAGGGACTTAAAGGCTTTAGTAAAGCTGTCCTGACGGCAGTAATTGCTCTTATTCTTGCTGTTGCATTCTTTGCGACAACTTCATTTGCAGGTCTTGCAAATCAGTATAACGTAGAGATTGTAATTGACAGCAATGACGCAGTAGTAATTACAACGAATGAGACGGAACCAATCGAAATCCTGGCACAAGCAAATATCACCTTAGCTGATACCGATAAACTCGATATCACTGCTTTTGCAGCAGGTGAAGGCGGAACAATTAAGATTGACAAGGCAAACAGCATTAACGTTGAATTTAACGGAGTAATTAACACCTACACCTTATATGAGGATACGGTAGGTGAGGCTCTTAACAGTCTTGGAATCACAGTTTCACCGACAGACAAAATGAATTATGAGCTTGCGGATACAGTAAAAGACGGTATGGTAATTTCCATTATGTCTGCAAAATCCGTAACACTTAATGCTGACGGCAAGTCAGTTAAGTACGCAATCTATCAGGGAACGGTTGCTGATTTATTATCACTTGCACAGATAACGCTCGGTGAGAATGATTACTCAGAGCCTGCTCTTGATACAGAGCTTAAAGAAAATATGGTCGTAACTGTTTACCGTGTTGAGTTTGAGAATTTGACTGAAACTAATGTTCTGCCCTTTAAGACAGTAACTCAGAATGATTCAACTTTAACCACAGGTACTAAAAAGGTTGCCACTGAAGGCACTCAAGGCGAAGAAGAGATTTCCTACGAGATTAAATACGTAAACGGTAAGGAAATCAGTAAAACCGAAATCAGCCGTAAAACAGTTAAAGAGCCTGTAGACAAAGTAATTAATGTCGGCACTAAAAAGGTGACAGCAGATAACAGCACTGTTAAGCCAAACGGTGTAACGTCAAAGAACGGCTACACAGTCGGTCAGAAAATTACCGGCAAATACACACATTACTGCGCTTGCGCTAAATGTAACGGTAACTCAAGGGGCATAACCTCAAGCGGTAAGCGTATCACTAATGGTATGGAAAACCCGTATTACGTTGCCTGTAACTGGTTGCCGCTCGGCACGGTTATAAGCGTTGACGGAATAAATTATACCGTAGTCGACAGAGGTGGCTCAGGTCTTTCTAAAGTAGGAAGAGTTGACATCTTCACTCCTGAGGGACACGCAGCCTGCTATCAGTACGGCACAGGCTCATGCTCAATCGAAATCATCAGACTCGGCTGGTAAATTAAATATGATTTTTAAAGGCTATTGATTGATTTATCAGTAGCCTTTTATTGACTTATTATATAAAAAATAGTAAAATAACTTAGGGTTGAGAGATTCGAATCGCTCAACCCTGATAAAGCATTCTATCGGAGGTTTAGTCATATGCTTAATACTGAAAAAACAATGGAAAAAATAGTTGCACTTTGTAAGGGCAGAGGATTCATTTTCCCGGGTAGTGATATTTACGGCGGTCTTGCAAACACGTGGGATTACGGTCCGCTCGGCACAAGGCTTAAGAATAACGTTAAGGACACCTGGAGAAAAAGATTTATCCAGGAGAGAAAGAACAGCTATGAGGTAGATGCTGATATTCTTATGCATCCTCGTGTGTGGGAAGCAAGCGGTCACGTTGCATCTTTTTCAGATCCGCTTTTAGACTGTAAGGAATGTAAAATGCGTCACAGAGCAGATAATCTTATTGATGATTTTAACCCTGATGCACACGCAGACGGTATGACTAAAGAGGAAATGTTCCAATATATCAAGGATAATAGCATTCCATGCCCTAACTGCGGTAAGCATAATTTTACAGATATCAGAGAATTTAACCTTATGTTCCAGACCTTCAGAGGCGTTACTAACGACAGCAAGAGCGTTATTTATCTCCGCCCTGAAAATGCACAGGGCGAGTACGTAAACTACGTTAACGTTCAGCGTACTATGAGAGCAAAGCTTCCGTTTAGTATCGGCCAGATTGGTAAGGCTTTCAGAAACGAGATTACACCCGGTAACTTCACCTTCAGAACCATTGAGTTTGAGCAGATGGAGTTCCAGACCTTCTGCAAGGAGGGAACTGACACAGAGCTTTATGATTATTTCAAGGAATACGGTAAAAAATATTTTGAGGACTTAGGTATTCCTTCTGATCATCTGCGTTTCCATGATCACGAAAAGCTCGCTCACTATGCAAAGGCAGCGTGTGATATCGAATTCCTTTTCCCGTTTGGCTGGGGAGAAATCAACGGCACGCATAACAGAACTAATTTTGACCTTACAAGACATCAGGAATACAGCGGTCAGAAGATGGATTATCTCGACCCTGTAACTAACGAGAAATATATTCCGTTTATCATTGAGTCAACATACGGCCTTGACAGAACAGTATTAGCACTGCTCTGTGAGGCATATGATGAAGAGGTCATTGATGCTGAGAAGAATGACACAAGAGTTGTTCTTCATCTCAGCCCTGTTGTAGCTCCGTACAAAGCAGCAGTTTTACCTCTTTCAAAAAAGCTGTCAGATAAAGCGTTGGAAATCTGTGAAGATTTAAGCAAAAGGTTTATGACAGATTTTGATGAAACAGGATCAATCGGTAAGAGATATCGCCGTCAGGACGAAATCGGCACACCGTACTGTATCACTTATGATTTTGAATCGGAGGAGGACGGCTGTGTAACAGTCCGCGACCGTGACACTATGGAGCAGGTGAGAATACCGATTGAAAATCTTGCTTCATTTATTGAGGAAAAGATAGTATTTTAAATTGTTTTGATTTATTGATGAAAAGAGAGTGGGTTTATGAATGACATTAACAGATCGCTTGTTAAGTCTCAGGCACAGCAGATAATCAAGGGTAAGGTGTTTTATCTGTTTCTCATCACCCTTGTTGTTACTATTCTTACAGGCGGTTTAACGTCGGTATATAATTTCGGCAGCAATTTAAGTGACGAAATCATTAATAGTTATGGCAGTGGGTCATCTTATGATAATGGTTACGGCTATTACGGTGATTTTGATGATTACTTTGAGCGTAATTTTGGTGACGATGGTTTTGATTTCTATGATAACAATCCATTTGAGGACTTTGAATATAGACCAAGCAGTTTAGAGACCCCTGCAAAAATATCTGTTACAGCTTTTCCGATTGCTTTTGCGGGAGTTGGTATGCTTTCAAGTGTTGCGGCTTTTGTGTTGGCACCTCTTGCTGTAACGCTTGCGGGAATGTACGTATCACTTATCAGAAGGAATGCGAACGAGCGTTTTAATTTTGGTAAGGAATTTGGCGGTATATTTAAAAATACCTTTAATGACACTTTCGCGAACAAGCTTGTATTGAATATTTTACTTGGTTTATTAACAGTTGCTCTTTCTTTGCTGTTTATTATTCCGGGTATCATATTTACTTATAGTGCGTATTTTTCAATGCAGATTATGAACGATTATCCTAATCTTAAGCCGAGTGAGGTAATTAAACTTTCAAAGAAAATGATTAAGGGTAATCGTACTGAACTGTTTGTTCTCGATCTCAGCTTTATTGCGTGGTATCTGCTTGTTGCAATCACTTTTGGTATTGCAGGTATTTACGTAATTCCATATGTTCGAACAACAAAGGCTCTTTATTATGAGAATTTCCGTTTAAGAGCGCTTGCACAGGGCAGAATTACTGAGGATGATTTCCTTTCTGACGAAGAGCGTATTATGAAATATAACGGCTATAATATGAATAATCCGTATCAGCAGGGCTATTATGCACC
>JAFLSA010000143.1 GCA_022511185.1 Eubacterium sp. | reverse complement strand
CAGGCTTATTTTAGGGGGTATTACAGAAAATGAATATATTTAATAAAAGATTAGCTAAACACGTTTTAGAGCCTTACTGTACGATTGTTACAGGGGATAGGGGAGCTGGCAAATCATCAGTATTTGCTCTTGTTCTTGAATCTGGGTTAAAAGCGGGGTTAGATGTTTACTGTCAGTTTCCTTATAAAGACTGTTATCAGATACCAATGATAGAACAGAAAACAAAAGACGGCTATACATATCTCGATATAGATAAGCAGTGGTTATATAATCATGATTTTAGAGATTGTGTACTCCTTATTGATGAAGCACGTACGGTATGGCCAGCAAGAGGCTTTAAGAGCTGGTCAATGCAAGATGAACAATTTTTTAATTTTATACGACATAATAATGTAAGATTATTTATTGCTACACAAGCATATGACGGATTAGATCTAAATGTTAAAAGAGCTGCCGACGAGGTATGGTATTTAACTCAGTGGTTTTGGCATTTTACTCATATAGAAAGTTCACATACAACATTATGTAAGGTTGCAGATAAGCAAACAGAAGTACAAGGTAGAATGTTCAAAAAGGGAATGCGCAAAATCGCTTGGGATGTTTGTGAAGTACCTTTACGTAATTATCACTTTTGGCGTAAAAGCTATTATGGAAAATTTATAACTGATTTTATATTCGGCAAGAAAGAAAAGCCGGAGCAGATACATTGGAATGACGTATTAGATTTTAAAACTTTAACTATTACAAAGTAGGTGAGTCTATGCAAGTATCAGATGTTGACATTGAAATAATACATAGGCTGCTTTTAAGCGTTCCCGGTGGAATGGAAATAGAAAGCATAAACCTAACTGACGGCTATTCTTTAAGGCTTATTGCGGGTACTAATGAAATTGATAAGCTTGAATATGAAAGAGCATTAAATGAACTTAGAGCCGTTATTAATGGAAATGATAAACGCAGAAAGCGTTTAAAATAAAATTACAAAAATTTTGTATAATAAAAAAATTGTCTTGAAACTCTTTACAATAGGGCGTTTTTGTAATATAATTATACAAAATTAATATTTTGTATAATTAGGGGGGGAGTTAAAATAAGAGAAAAGTAGCTAAATAGCGCTTTTTACACTTATAAGCCTCTTGTAGTTCTTTTGTAGAGTTTTTACAGATTTAGTAATATAAAGATTAGTTACAAAAATATAATTATGGTATTATTCAAATTGATATAGATATGTTTTATCTCGCAATTAAAATTTCACTTTAATTTCCAGCTTCTCAGTTTTTTCCAGACATACTGAGCATCGTTTTAAAAATTCCTATTTGATAGATTTTTTGTTTAAATGCCACCTATCATAAAATTATTTGAAATAATGAGTTAAATACTTTATAATTAGTAAAGGAGTTGATTCTTTTGCGTAAAGAAGAATTTATGTATTTGCCAAAGCTTGTACAGCAATATTTAATTTATCTCGAAGCAATCAAGGGTCACAGTGAACTCTCTGTACTTGAATATGCATCTGATCTAAGGACTTTTTTCAGATACCTTGCAAGGACTAAGGGCTTATGCTCTCCCGATACCCCTGATGAAAAAATTGACTTGTCCCCTATTGATTTAGAATTTATACAAAGAGTAAATCTTACTGATGCATATCAATTTCTGATTTACTGTAAAAGTGAGCGAAATAACAACGAAACTACAAGAGCGAGGCGTGTTGTTGCGATACGTAGATTTTATAACTATTTGTCAGATAATCTTGGACTTATTGAAAGTAATCCTATGAAGAGCCTTGACGCGCCAAAAACAAGAAAAGCTCTGCCAAAATATCTCACTTTAGAAGAAGCTGAAAAATTACTATCTGTAATAGATGGCAAGTTTAAAGAGCGTGATTACGCAATTATTACTCTGTTTTTAAACTGCGGTATGCGTTTAAGTGAGCTTGTATCAATTGATTACAACGATATCAAGGAGGACGGCTCATTAACGATTATTGGTAAAGGAAATAAGGAACGCATTGTTTATTTGAATCAAGCCTGTATTGATGCAATTGTAGGTTATATGAGGGTAAGACCACACGATGGCGTTAAGGATAAGGCTTTGTTTTTGAGCACAAGAAATCAGCGAATCAGTCCTAAGACAGTGCAGCATATCGTTTATACATATCTTGCAAAAGCAGGGCTCGGCGACAGAGGTCTGTCTGTGCATAAGCTAAGGCACACTGCTGCAACGCTGATGTATCAGCACGGCAACGTTGATTTGCTCTTACTGAAGGAGATTCTCGGTCACGAAAATCTCGGCACAACGGAGATTTACACACACATCAGTGACGATGCAACAAGAAAAGCCATTGAATCAAATCCTTTATCGAAGCAAAGATTAAATGGCAACCACAGTGAACAATAAAGATGTAAGACAGGCTTCGATAAGTGTTGTTATCATAATACA
The DNA here is from genome assembly GCA_022511185.1 of Eubacterium sp. GTDB lineage: Bacteria > Bacillota > Clostridia > Oscillospirales > Acutalibacteraceae > Eubacterium_R. The sequence continues at coordinate 1,411 of JAFLSA010000143.1, read as the reverse complement.
GAGCGCAAGCACAAGATATTTTCTGATATAAGGTTTAACATCAAGCTCAATAGGCTCATCAGTATTCTTTGTAATATTGATGAGCTTTTTTGATAGTGTTGAGCTGAGATTGATTGTAAAGGCAAGTACAGTTAAAAGTAAAGCTACATAGGGAATCAGCATTATAAGAGAGTACCCTATCCCCTTTTCTGAGAAGTTAATATAAAGGTATGCTGATTTAATACCTGTTACTATTCCAATTACTGTGGGTATAATGTTTATGATAGGATAGCCAATTAAACAAAATCCTAAAAAAACAACAAGTACAAAGAGTGAAAAATAAATACAAAAGTTTGAAATAAAGAGGCTTATTACGCTTTGCTCTTCAGGCTTTAATAGTAAATCAAGTGTTTCACTTGAAGAAATTTTATAAAAATATGCACCAATAAAAAGACCGAAGGAATAAAAAAGAGCTGTATAAATAATCGATTTATATTCTTCAAAGTTAAAGGATGGTTTTTCTTTTTTCTCTTTATTTAGTTTTGTGCTACTATTTTCAAAAGCAATTAATTCTTCCTTTCGCATATACTCACCTTGACTTTTTGCTTGATCTCATCAAAGAAACTACAAGTGCGCTGAGAATTACTCCTACAAGTTTAACAATAATAAATACAGCACTTGGCTTGTTTACACAGAAATTCACAACAGTATAAACCAACAAAGGCAAGATCGACATCATTGAAAGAACAAGAAAATTATTTTTAAATCCTGATGTACTTATAAATGAAATTAAAAATCCACAAATTATACAAATGCCAGTACCAAGATATTGCAGAACGCTCATATCAATATCAAGCTTAAGCACAATAAATGAGCAAATTACACTCAAAAGCAAAATGCTTAAAAGAGTTGATAATACAATTTTAATTGCATATTTAACAAGCAGTCCGTGAGTATTTCCTGAAGATGTGATTTTACGCATAAAAATCCCTCCGAAAATTATTATTCGGAGGGATAATATTTTAGAACATATTAGTCTTTATTATTCTTTGTTTCGTCAACGATTTCCTTCTTTGACTTTTTAGACTTCTTAGACTTAGCAGCCTCACGTGCTGCCTCTACTTCTTTCTGATGCTGTTCCATCTTTGTTCTATTAGTGTTAACTGCCCAGCGTTCAATCTTCATCTTATTTCTATCTGAGCCTGTTTCGATAATAAGATCGTTTTCACGGATTGTAACAACCTTGCCGACAATACCGCCGATTGTAACGATTTCATCACCGATTTCAAGTGAAGCACGCATTTCCTGCTCTTCCTTCTGGCGCTTTTTCTGCGGACGAATCATAAGAAAATACATTACTGCAAGAAGTAATACCATCATAACAATCATAGATATCGGTGAGCCGCTACCCTGTCCGCCTGAAGCAGAAGCC
>JAFLSA010000142.1 GCA_022511185.1 Eubacterium sp. | reverse complement strand
TTTTCAAGATGCTCAGGGATTTCACCGATTTTTGCATCTTCCTCAATCACAGCATTTTCTGCAACGATTGAGTAGTAAACCTTTGCACCCTTCTTGATAACTGCACCGGGCATAATGACGCTGTATCTTACGTCTGCATCCTCTTCGATAGTAACGTTAGATGATACAACACTGTAATCAACGTTACCCTCAATTTCACAGCCTTCGCTGATTGATGAATTTTCAACAACCGCATTTTTGCCGATATAATGAGGCGGTGCCATAGGATTTCTTGAATAAATCCTCCAGCTTGTGTCGCTTAAATCAAGGTCAACGTTAGGATTGATAATATCAAGGTTAGCTTCCCACAGGGAGTCGATAGTACCGACGTCCTTCCAATAACCCTGGAACGGGAATGCAAACATTCTCTCACCGGCATCAAGCATAGTCGGGATAATGTTTTTACCAAAGTCGTTTGCAGAGCCTTCGGTATTTTCGTCCTGAATAAGATACTGCTTTAGCTTATCCCAGCTAAAAACGTAAACGCCCATTGATGCCTTATTGCTTTTAGGCTCGGCAGGCTTCTCAGCAAATTCATAGATTTCATCATTGTCCTTTGTTGCAAGGATACCGAAGCGTGAAGCCTCCTCCCAAGGAACTTCAAGCACGGCGATTGTGCACGCAGCATTGTTTTTCTTATGGAAATCAACCATCTTTGCATAATTCATCTTATAGATGTGGTCACCTGAAAGGATAACTACGTATTCAGGGTCATACTTCTCAATGAAATTGATGTTCTGATAAATTGCGTTTGCAGTACCCTTGTACCATTCTGCGCCGCCGATTGCCTCATACGGTGACAGAATGTGAATACCGCCGTTCTGACGGTCAAGATCCCACGGCTGACCGTTGCCCAAATAATCATTAAGCTCAAGCGGCTGATACTGTGTTAAAACACCAACGGTATAAATACCGCTGTTTACACAGTTTGAAAGGGGGAAGTCAATGATTCTGTAGTTGCCGCCGTACGGTACTGCAGGCTTTGCAATGCTTTTTGTTAATACGCCCAGACGGCTTCCCTGACCGCCTGCAAGCAGCATTGCTACAACGTTTGATTTGTGTGCCATTTTTTATCTCCTTACATCATTTTTCTTTTTTGAAATCTTTTTTCAAGATATATAGCTGAAAGACCGTTCAGCTTAACACCGATGCTGTAATTTAAGCTATGCATCGGGATTTTTTTAGCCTTATATGTTCCCGACATACGAGATTTCGTTCCGCCGTATCTCTCAAGTGAGGTGTCCATAATGACCTTATATGTCTCTTCTTCGGGAACGCCGATTCTGTATTCATCAAAGCTGTTAGGCGTGAAGTTAAATATAGCAATAATCTCGTTGCCCTTTTTGTCAATTCTCCTGAATGCAATTATAGAATTTGCATTATCGTCGCTTGATATCCACTGGAAGCCTTCCCAGCTGTAATCAATCTCCCAAAGTGCAGGAGTATTTTTATAAAAGGTATTAAGCTCTTTCGTAAAGCCCTGAAGCTGTTTGTGCTTTTCGTAATCAAGCAGTAGCCAGTCAAGTCCCTGCTTATAGTTCCATTCAATGAATTGACCGAATTCACTGCCCATAAAGAGTAGCTTTTTGCCCGGATGAGCAAACATATATGCAAGGAAAAGACGTATGCCGTCAAACTTCATATCATAGTCGCCGGGCATTTTGCCTATAAGGCTTGCCTTGCCGTGAACGACCTCGTCATGACTGATAGGTAATATAAAGTTTTCACTGAAGGCGTAGAAAAAGCTGAAAGTGATACAATTGTGGTTTCCTTTTCTGAAAAGAGGATCCATAGACGTATAGCGGAGCATATCGTTCATCCAGCCCATATTCCACTTAAAATTGAAGCCGAGACCGCCGATATCAGGCGGCATTGTAATCATCGGCCACGCTGTTGACTCCTCAGCAATCATCATTACATCAGGATGCTCTGTAAACATTGCACTGTTAAGCTCCCTGAAAAATTCAACTGCCTCAAGATTCTCACGTCCGCCGAACTGATTAGGTGTCCACTCTCCGTTCTCCCTGCCGTAGTCGAGATAGAGCATTGACGCAACCGCATCAACACGAAGTCCGTCAAAATGAAATTTGTCTACCCAGTACATAGCAGATGAAATGAGAAATGATTTAACCTCATTCTTGCCGTAGTCAAAAACTCTCGTGCCCCATTCCTTGTGCTCGCCTTTTCTTAAGTCGGAATATTCATAGGTGCATTCGCCGTCAAATTCGTATAATCCGTGTGCATCCTTAGGGAAGTGAGCAGGCACCCAATCGAGAATTACACCGATGTCTGCCTTATGGCACGTTTCTACAAAATACATTAGATCTTCGGGAGTTCCGTAGCGTGAGGTAGGGGCAAAGTAGCCTGTTACCTGATAACCCCATGAGCCGTCAAACGGAAATTCCATAATAGGCATCATCTCAATATGGGTATATCCCATATCCTTAACGTACGGCACAAGCTCCTCAGCCATCTGTCTGTAGGAGAGAAAATCTCCGTTTTCGTGCTGTTTCCACGATCCAAAGTGAATTTCGTAAATGTTGACAGGCTTTTCAAGTATATTGCCTGCTTTTGATTTTTCGTACCAATTTTTGTCAACCCACTTGTAGTTTATATCGCCGTAAATCTTTGATGCCGTTCCCGGTCTCGTTTCAGTGTGAAAGGCGTACGGGTCAGCCTTCATATTCGTTTTGCCGTTTTTTGTGTGTACCGCATATTTGTAGCAATCGAAAACCGAAACGTTATCTATTTCGGTTTCCCATATTCCTTGGGATATTTGCTTCATTACATTTTCGTTTTCATTCCAGCCGTTGAAATCGCCGACAACTGAAACACCGACTGCGTGCGGTGCCCAGACTCTGAAAACAAATCTGTCATCCTTTATTTTATGACAGCCGAAAAACTCATATGCTTTATAGTTCTTCCCGCTGTGAAAAAGGTAGAGCGGAAACTCATACTCGTGTTTTAACACAGACATTTTATATCTCCTCTGTGACTGTTTAATTTTACCAAAATTTATATACATCATTATAATATCACCTTTGAATAGAATAATCAAGTTGTTTTTGGTTAGTTTGTTACAAAAAAATATAAAATATTCCTGATTTATGTGTAAATTGTTGCAATAGTGAAGAACTAAAAAGCTGTAAAATAAAGGGTATTTTGGTATTGAATACCTTGCCTCACATATGATATAATGTACTATATTAATGAGGTGGGAGATTATGAAGGATATAATTATTGCATATCCAAGTAAAGATACAGCGTTACAGCTGCGCTCCCTTCTCGAAGGTGAAGGCTTTCACGTTTCATTTGTTTGTGCGACAGGGTCAAGTGTTTTAAGAATTGCACATAATCTGCGTGAGGGTGTTGTCGTGTGTGCATCAATCCTCAGCGATATGGGTGCAGGCACTCTTGCAGAGAATCTGCCCGTTGGTTTTGACGTTGTGGCACTTTCAAAAAACGGCAGGGAAAAATATTTGGGTAACCTTATCAGTCTGCCGCTTCCTGTACATAGAGATGAATTTCTGCAAACAATCGCAATCCTCATCAGCACACGTTCAGCCATAACCAGGCGCACTAAGGACGACAGCGAGATAATATCGGACGCAAAGCTGATTTTGATGAACAGCAGGGAAATTACGGAAAGTCAGGCGCATAAGTATTTGCAGAAGGAAAGTATGCGCACCGGTAAAAAATTAGTCGATTTAGCAAAAGAGATAATCAACGATTTTACTGAATAAACAAGGTGATAATTTATGAAGTTTACAAAAATGCACGGCTGCGGCAATGATTATATATATATCGACTGCACTAAGGAAAATGTCGAAAATGAGG
>JAFLSA010000141.1 GCA_022511185.1 Eubacterium sp. | reverse complement strand
GAGCGGGAAGCCGTACGTATCGTTGAGCTTGAATGCATCCTCACCTGAGAACACAGATCCCTGTGTGTTAGCAATATACTCGTCAAGAAGAGCTAAGCCTGCATCAATCGTCTTGCCGAAGGACTCCTCCTCAGCAAGAATGACCTTTGTAATAAGCTCTTCTTTATCTGCAAGCTCAGGATAAGCCACCCTGTTTTCCTCTATAACAGTTTTGCACACCTTATAGATAAACGGCTCATTTACACCAAGAAGCCTACCGTGACGGCAAGCACGACGGATAAGACGACGCAGAACATATCCTCTGCCGTTATTTGACGGAATAACGCCGTCGCCAATCATAAAGGTTGATGAACGCACGTGGTCGGTAATTACACGCAGTGAAACGTCCTTTTTATCATCATCGTGGTAGGTAACGCCTGCGATTTCAGAAATCTTTTTCATAATATTCTGAACGGTGTCCACCTCAAAGATGTTATCAACGCCCTGCATAATGCAGGCAAGTCTTTCAAGACCCATACCTGTATCAATATTCGGGTGGTCAAGCGGTGTGTAATTATTATTTCCGTCATTATCAAACTGAGTGAAAACGTTATTCCAGAACTCAGTATATCTGTCGCACTCGCAACCGGGGCCGCAGTCGGGACTGCCGCAGCCGTACTTTTCACCACGGTCAAAATAAATCTCTGAGCAAGGACCGCAAGGACCTGAGCCGTGCTCCCAGAAATTATCTTCCTTGCCGAGCCTTACGATATGATCAGGTGAAACTCCGTTTTGCTTTGTCCAGATTTCAAATGCTTCATCGTCATTTTCGTAGATAGTAACAAAGAGCTTATCAACAGGCATTTCAAGCACCTGTGTGCAGAACTCCCACGCCCAGGCAGTGGCCTCCTTCTTGAAATAATCACCAAAGGAGAAATTACCGAGCATTTCAAAAAATGTACCGTGACGTGCAGTTTTACCAACGCACTCGATATCAGGTGTACGGATACATTTCTGGCAGGTGGTTACACGATTTCTCGGCGGAGTAACCTCGCCCGTAAAATACTTTTTCATCGGTGCCATACCTGAGTTTATGAGCAGAAGGCTCTTGTCCCCGTTTGGCACGAGCGAAAAGCTGGGTAATCTTAAATGACCCTTGCTTTCAAAAAAGGATAAATATTTTTCTCTTAAATCATTTAATGATGTCCATTCCATAAGTCTATACCTCAAATTTTACTTTTATAAGCAAAGCAAAATATTATTTTTATCATAACAAAACTTTAAGGGCAACAATACTGTTGCCCTAAAACTTTTTAAAGTTTATCAACTATTTTAGTAAGTTCCTTAACTTCATCAACTGTGAAAGTAAGACCCTTGCTCATTTTTGAATGATCAGGTGACCAATCTCTTACGTCAATCTTAGGCTCACGACCATTCCATGAAATCATATTTACCTCTCTTGTCCATCCTCTTGCTGTTTCTGAGATAACGCCAAGATGCTCCGTGATTTCATACTTAATTTCAGGCATTTTTACTCCTCCTTTTGTTATAATATATTGAATTTGTATTTGCTTAACTATTTAAGACTGCCTACTATTTCTGCTGTGTCACGTGCGATAGTAAGCTCTTCATCTGTTGCGAGAATAAATACTCTTACCTTATCTGTCGGATCGGTAAGTTCTGCTTCATTACCCTTCTGCGTTTTCTGATTGAGAGCCTCGTTGATATGAACACCCATATAGCCGAGATATGAACAAATCTTTGAACGAAGCCAGAAGCCGTTTTCACCGATACCGCCTGTAAATACGATAGCGTCAACACCGTTCATTGCGGCAATATACGAGCCGATGAACTTAGCAATTTCATAAGCCTGCATTTCGTGAGCGAGAATAGCTCTTTCGTTACCCTCTGCCTGAGCAGCACAGATGTCACGGTCATCAGACGATACACCTGAAATAGCGTTTACACCTGATTTTTTGTTAAGAACCTCATCCATTTTATCCGGTGTTAAATTGAGCTTCTTCATAATAAAGGTAACAACTGACGGGTCAACACCGCCTGAGCGTGTGCCCATCATAAAGCCGTCAAGCGGAGTAAAGCCCATTGAAGTATCAACGACCTTGCCGTGCTTCACTGCTGCGATTGATGAACCGTTACCGAGATGACAGGTGATTATCTTTAAATCCTTGATGTCCTTACCCATTCTGTCTGCAACTCTGTGAGATACAAACTTATGTGAAGTGCCGTGGAAACCATAACGGCGAACGCCGTAATTTTCATAATATTCATAAGGAACAGCATACATATAAGCCTTTGGCGGCATTGTGCTGTGGAACGCTGTATCAAAAACAGCAACCTGTGGCACGTCAGGACCAACTACCTCAAGGCAAGCCTTATAGCCCTGAAGATTTGCAGGGTTATGAAGCGGAGCAAGCGGTGAAAGCTCGTCAACAGTTTTCACTACGTCTTCATCAATAAGAACGCTCCTTGTGTACTTATCGCCACCCTGAACAAAGCGGTGACCGATAGCATCAATTTCATCAAATGAGTCAATAACCTTATGCTCACCTTCTGAAAGAATGTATTTAACCTCGTTAAATGCATCGGTGTGAGTAGGAAGCTCTTTATCATAAGTAAAGGCTTGACCGTTTACTTTAACGATAACGTTTTGCTCACCGCCGTTAATTTCCATACCGATTCTTTCGATTGTTCCTTTGCAGAGGACAGATTCGTCAGACATATCCATTAACTGATATTTGAGAGATGAACTGCCGCAGTTAATAACAAGTATTTTCAAAATATTTCCTCCAACTATTGAAATAACATATTATATTTAGTATTATAATAATATATAATATACAATAATGTCAAGGGCTTTTAGGTAAAATTTATGATTACAGGCATAATTTGCGAATTTAATCCGTTTCACAGCGGACACAAGTATCTTATAGACACTGTCAGAAAAGCATCTGACGGTGTTGTCTGCGTTATGAGCGGTAACCTTGTGCAGCGTGGTGAGTTTGCAGTGTATGATAAATTTGAAAGAGCAAAGCACGCTTTAGAAAACGGGGCTGATTTAATTATTGAGCTGCCGTGCGCTTACTCAGTTATGTCTGCAAACGGCTTTGCTAAATACGCTGTCCAGATTTTAGAAAAGACAGGAATTGTTGACGAAATAGCCTTTGGTGCTGAGTGTGATGACATCACAGAATTAAAGCGTATTGCAGAAAAAATCAAGCTGTGTGACAGTGAAATAAAAGAAAAGATGAAGGAGGGTCTCTCCTACCCAAGTGCAAGAAAAGAAGTTATTGGAAGTGACATACTTGACACGCCTAATAACATCCTTGCACTTGAATATATAAGCGAAACATCTCTGCCCTGCCGTGCGGTTAAGAGAATCGGCAAGGGTCACGATACTGACGATAAAGAATACAGCGCATCAGCAATCAGAGAGAGCCTCAGCCTTGACGAAATCTGCTCAATGAAAAACTGCGAGGTTGCTATTCTCTCAAAGCTCAGGACAATGAGTAAAGATGATTTTTTGAAAATTGATGATGTGAGCGAAGGGCTTGAAAACAGAATTGTTGAAGCGGTGAGGACATCATCAAGCCTTGAGGAAATATATGATAAGATTAAAACCAAACGTTATACTCATTCGAGGATCAGGAGAATTATTCTCAGGGCATATATGGGTATAACAAAGGAATACACAAAAAATGCGCCTTATATCCGCATTTTAGGTTTTAATAAAAAAGGCTGCGAACATTTAGGGCAGATGAAGAAAACGGCGAAATTGCCTGTTATAAACCGTTACAGTGATACCACAAAGCTGACAGATGATGGTAAAAAGCTATTTGAGCTTGAATGCAGATGCACTGATTTATATAATTTGGGATATAA
>JAFLSA010000140.1 GCA_022511185.1 Eubacterium sp. | reverse complement strand
CTTGACGAGTATATTGCTAACACACAGGGCAACGTGTTCTCAGGTGAGGATGCATTCAAGCTCAACGATACGTACGGCTTCCCGCTCGATTTGACTAAGGATATCCTTGAAGAAAAGGGTATGACAGTCGATGAGGATAAGTTTAACGAGCTTCTTGCTAATCAGAAGTCAACTGCACGTGCCGCACGTAAAGACGCAGGCGCAGACGCTTGGAAGGGCGAATCGGTTAAGATTGAGGCTGACAAAACAGAGTTCGTAGGCTACACCGATTTTGAATGTGATGCTAAGGTTTTAGCTATCGTTAATTCTGACGGCGAGCTTGTTGATATGCTCGGTGCAGGTGAGAACGGTACTGTTGTTCTTGATAAAACACCGTTTTACGCTCAGTCAGGCGGACAGATTGGCGACTGTGGTGTAATTAAAAATTCAGATTCAAATATATTCAACGTTGATGATACTTCTAAAAACGCCGACGGAATTTATCTCCACAGCGGTAAGGTTTCATCAGGTATTATAAGTGTTGGCGATAGTGTCAGCGCAAGCCTTGATGCTGACAGACGTAAGGCAATTATGAAAAACCACACGGCTGCACATCTTCTTCAGTCAGCACTTCGCCAGGTGCTTGGCACTCACGTTGAGCAGGCAGGTCAGCTTGTTAATGAAAATGAGGTTCGCTTTGACTTCACACACTTTAATCCTATGACTGCTGACGAGCTTGCAAAGGTTGAGCTACTTGTAAATCAGTTTATTATGCAGGCGCAGACTGTTACTATGCAGGAAATGCCTATTGAAGAGGCAAAGAAAATGGGCGCAATGATGCTCTTTGGTGAAAAGTACGGCGATATCGTACGAGTAGTCAAGACAGGCGATTTTTCAACTGAATTCTGCGGCGGTACTCACGTTGCAAACAGCGGCGAGCTCGGTCTTTTCAAAATTATTTCAGAGTCATCAGTTGCCGCAGGTGTACGCAGAATCACAGCGCTTACAGGTCTTAATCTTCTTGACTATCTCAACAACAGTGAAAATACTGTTAAAGAGGTTGCTTCTGTTCTTAAAACAAGTGATAGCGAAATCACGAGCAGAGCATCATCTATCGTTGCAGAGCTTAAGGATAAGGACAAAGAAATTCAAAAGCTCAATGCCGAGCTTACAAAGCTTAAGAGCGCTGATATGTTTTCAAAGCCTGTTGATATTGACGGACTTGAGCTTTATATCGCAAAGGTTGAAGGAACAACGCCTGATGCGCTTCGCTCAATGGGTGATGACCTTAAAGCTAAGGGCGATAACGTTGTTGCAGTTATCGCAGGTGTAAACGGTGACAAGGCAAATCTTGTTGCAGTCTGCGGTAAGAACGCTATTTCTAAAGGCGTCAAGGCAGGCGACCTTGTGCGTGAGATCGCGAAGCTTGCAGGAGGTGGCGGCGGCGGCCGTCCTGATTCTGCAATGGCAGGTGCTAAGGATTTGTCAAAGCTTGACAGCGCAATTGACGCAGTTGAAGAAACCGTAAAATCAATGATTAAGGAGTAACTGATATGTGCATTTTTTGTGAAATAATTGCAGGTAATATTCCTTCAACAAAGGTCTATGAGGATGAAAATATCCTTGCATTTAAGGATATCAACCCTGTAGCACCTGTTCATATTATCATTGTTCCTCAGGTGCATATTGAGTGTGCAAATGATATTAACGCTGAAAACAGCAAGTATGTATCATATATATTTGAGAAAATTCCCGAGATTGCAAAATCACAGGGCATTTACTCATACAGAGTTATAAATAACTGCGGTGAGGATGCAGGACAGACTGTTAAGCACCTTCATTTCCACCTTGTCGGCGGTGTACAGATGGGAGAGAAAATCATATGAATGACGGATACTATACATTAAAAATTGCAGGCGTTGAACGCCAACTTAAAAAATTTGCCGTTTCTGACAGCCTTGACATTGCCGCATTTATCCTTTTCGGTGACGTTGAGCTTACAGAGGCTTGTGCAAAGGCACTCCTTGAAAAGTGCCCTGATTTTGATTATATCGTAACTCCTGAGGCAAAGTCGATTCCGCTTGCCTATGAAATGAGCAGGCTCAGCGGCAAGAAGTACATTGTTGCACGTAAGGGCGTTAAAGTATATATGGATAACCCTGTTGCGTATACTGTTACAAGTATCACAACACAAAAAGAGCAGACAATCTATCTCGGTCACGAGGACGGCGATTTATTAAAGGATAAAAAGGTTTTGATTGTTGACGACGTAATCTCAACAGGCGAGAGCTTAAAATCAGTTATCGGTCTTGTGGAGGAATTCGGAGCAAATATCGTTGCTTGCTGTGCACCGGTTGCCGAAGGCGACGCCGCCGACAGAGACGACATAATATACCTTGAACGCATTCCGCTTTTCTTTAAATAATAGGTGTATATTATGAAAAAGTTATTTTCACTGTTTTTAGTTTTGTTACTAATTGTATCTATTTGCGGCTGCTCTGCAAAAGAGGACATCACCGACAATACTACTGAAAATAATACATCAGAACAGATTTCATCTACTGAGGGTGAGAATTTAACAAACAGTGATGATTTACTTGCCGAGTTTATTCCTTTTGAATGCAGCGGCGATTATTACAGCTTTAATAACGAAGGTCACGTTAAAAGTGAAACAGGTATAGACTTTTTTGTGAAATATTCAGATGACCTTCACACTATTTGCTATACCCTTAACTCAAGTACTAAAGAGCTCTATTCTGTCAGAGGGAAAATAATTCTTTATGCTTACATTGATAACGCCATTTATTTTTCTGCTGATTATAACACCACTCTCTATAGAATCGAACTTTACTACGATGAAACAGGCGAAATTCACGACAGCACGTTGTCTTTAGTCAGTGAAAGATATACTGAGCCGGTTAAGGCTGAAAAAAACAGAATGCTTTTGGCATTAGGACTATCAGGAGCTTGCATAGACGGTGACTATGCTTGGCTTGATACAAAGACAGGGGTGCTGACAGATACAAAGTTTAATTATACTGCTGATTATAATTCATATTCAGACGTTGCACAGATTGATGAAAGTAAAGCCCTTGATATAGCAAAGGAAGAGCTTTTAAATAAAAAGTATTGGTTTGAATTTACTAATACTCAGCCGGAATTTGAGGTGGATCACGAACCATTATTCGTAATTAATCCTCATTTCACTTTTGGGTGGAATGCCGATTGGGTTTATGATGCGTATCCCGAATACGTGTGGGACTTTACTTTTAAAGCCGTTGCCGTTGATATTAATGTAGTAGTTAATGCTGGTGTAGCAGTTAATGCCGTGAGCGGTGAAGTCTCATATGTCTATACTATATTTAATGATTAGAATTATTTCCTGAATATTCTTATCATCAACATTTTTTGTCCCGCTTGCGGTGGATGAGGTGTCACAATTATGAAGAAGTCTATCAGCATATTACTTGCTATACTTTTCGTTTTTTCTTTTTCAGCCTGCACGGATAACGCTGTAGATGATGAAGAAAACGTAACGTCATCTCCTATTACAACTGTATCTTATGCAGCTGATGATTTTGCTCCGTTTGAGTGCACTGATGAGCAGTTTATCTATAGAGATGAGCATCAACGCATTCCGATAAATGACGGTTACATCATTTGCAGTACCGAAATTTATTATGATAAGCAGGGGATGGATAGAGTAAATCTTTTATCACCTGATTATGAAACTGCAGCTTGTGCCTTTATCGACGGTGCACTGTTTTACAGAGATATTTCAAATAATCTCCTTTACAGAATGGTGATTAATTTTGGTGATACTGTAACTGCTCAAAAGCCTACTGTTGTTTACAATGGTTTTGCTGTTCCTGAAAGGGTTTATAAGGGTGAATTAGTCCTTAAAA
>JAFLSA010000014.1:19981-25971 GCA_022511185.1 Eubacterium sp. | reverse complement strand
CAAAGGCAGGCACAGTTACAATGGACGTAGCTAAGGCTGTTCAGGAAGCAAAGGCTGGTAAAATTGAGTACCGTCTTGATAAGACAAATATCATTCACTGCCCGATCGGTAAGGCTTCATTCGGCACAGAAAAGCTCCTTGAGAACTTCAACGCTCTTCTCGATGCTATCATTAAGGCTAAGCCGGCAGCAGCAAAGGGTCAGTATATCAAGTCAGTTGCAGTTGCATCAACAATGGGCCCCGGTATTAAGATTAATCCAAGCAAGGTTGGCTCATCTGTAGCTGCTGAGTAATTTAGGTATTGACACAGCGTTTGCTGTGTGTTAAAATACAATAGCTGTTCAGCCAAAGACAGTAGGTGCGAGGCATTAGCCGAGCGTAAGTTTATCGCCTACCGAGGAATGAACATTCAGATTAACTGTAATTATATGTTATTTTGATTGTTACGTGCATTCCATATCTTTGGAATGCACTTTTTTATAGCTGACAGCCATAAAGTCCGTTTATACGGCAAATATTTATGGAGGTATAATAAATGCCAAGTACAGCAGTTCTTGAAAAGAAAAAGCAAATGGTTGCCGCTCTTTCAGAGAGAATTAAGAATTCTTGCGCAGGCGTTGTAGTTGACTACAAGGGTATCAACGTTGAGGATGATACAAAGCTTCGTAGAGAGCTTCGTGAAGCTGGTGTTGAGTACACAGTTGTTAAAAACTCAATTCTCGGCAGAGCAGCTCAGGACGCAGGTCTTGAAGGTCTTGATTCAGTTCTTGAAGGAACAACAGCTATTGCTACATCAGTAGATGATTATGTTGCTTCAGCACGTATTCTTCAGAATTATGCTGACAAGCACAATAACTTCTCATTAAAGAGCGGTTATCTTGACGGAGAAGTAATCTCAATGGAAAAGCTTATTGCTCTTGCAAAGCTCCCATCAAGAGAAGTTCTCCTTGCTACTGTTTGCAGTGTATTCAATGCACCTATCGCAGCATTCGCACGCGGCGTTCAGGCTATTGTCGACAAGGGCGGAGTAGAGGCTTGCCTTGCTGATGTTAAAGCAGAGGATGCACCGGCAGCAGAAGAAGCTCCTGCAGAGGAAGCAGCTTCAACTGAAGAAACACCTGCAGAGGCACCGGCTGAAGAAACAGCTGAATAATTAAAAAATTAAAACTTTAACAAAATTAATTTAACGGAGGAAAATAAAATGGCATCAGAAAAAGTTACAGCAATTGTTGAAGAGCTTAAGACTCTCACAGTTCTTGAGCTTTCAGAGCTCGTATCAGCAGTAGAAGAAGAGTTTGGTGTAAGCGCAGCAGCAGCAGTAGCAGTTGCAGCACCTGCAGCAGACGGTGGCGCAGCAGAGGCTGACGCTAAGACAGAGTTCGACGTTGTTCTTACAGACGTTGGCGCAACAAAGATTCAGGTTATTAAGGCTGTTCGTGAGGCTACAGGTCTTGGTCTTAAGGAAGCTAAGGAGATCGTTGACGGTGTTCCTGCAACAGTTAAAGAGGCTGTTCCGACAGCTGACGCTGAGGCTCTCAAGGCTAAGCTTGAAGAGGCTGGCGCTAAGGTTGAGCTTAAGTAATTTAAGTTTAATATCAAATCAAAAGACGATGCGTTTGCATCGTCTTTTTTATATATAAATACTAACTTTTTACTTGACATTTTCTGTAAAAGTGATATTATACATATAGTAAGTTTATAATCTCAGAGTGAGAGTGGGTCGTGCGACCCGCTCTCATATCATTATAAGGAGGTTTTTTCTTGGCAGGAAAAGGGAATACGGTTTCTAAGGTGCTTGAAATTGTTACTCCGTTTGCAGAGCAGTTAGGTCTTGATATATGGGACGTCCGCTTTGTAAAGGAGGGGACTGATTGGTACCTCAGGATATTTATTGACAAGGAGGGCGGCGTGTCAATCGACGATTGTGTTGATTTAACTCACGCTATCACAAAGCCTCTTGACGAGGCAGACCCAATCAGTCAAAGCTATCTGCTTGAGGTAAGCTCACCGGGAATTGAAAGGGAGCTTATCACAGACGCACATTTTAAAAAATTCATCGGCGCAGACATTATGATGAGGCTTATCAGACCTATTGAAAAGGTCAGGGATTTCAGCGGCAAAATGATTTCCTACGATGACGGAGTAATTACTGTAGAGCTCCAAGACGGGCAACAGCTTACGGTAAATAAAAAAGAAACCTCATATGTTAAGCTGGATGATTTTGATATAAATGATTTCAGTAAATAAATTTTAAAATAAATCTGGAAAGGATGATAGGAAAAAATGAGTAAGGAATTTTTTGAAGCAGTAAGTTTGCTTGAACAGGAGAAAGGCATACCGGCCGAATACCTTTATGAAAAGATTGCGAATGCGATAATCACCGCAGCTAAGCATGATTACAACGGCAAGGATATTGTTCACTGCGACATCGACGAAGAAAAGCAGAAAATTAAGGTTTACGTCAGAAAGAACGTTGTTGAAGAGATTGAAGACCCTGACACAGATTTAACTCTTGAGCAGGCTCAGGCAATCAGAAAATCAGCAAAAATCGGCAAGACCGTTGACATTCCGCTTAAAACAAAGGATTTCGGCAGAATCGTTGCTCAGACTGCTAAGCAGGTTATCCGTCAGGGTATCCGTGAGGCTGAGAGAGGACAGATGTTACAGGAATTCAAGTCAAAGAATCAGGAGCTTGTCACAGGTAAAATTGAGAGAGTTGACCCGGTTACAGGCAATGCTACTCTTGAAATCGGAAAGAACCGTACAGTTCTTCCTAAGTCAGAGCAGGTACCGGGTGAAACACTCGTTGAAGGTGCTTCAATCAAGGTATTTATCGTTGACGTTAAGGAAGGCGGAAAAGGACCAAAGATTATGATTTCAAGAACGCATCCGGGTCTTGTTCGCCGTTTGTTTGAGCAGGAGGTTCCTGAAATTTATGACGGCACGATTGAGATCAAGTCAGTTTCTCGTGAGGCTGGTTCAAGAACAAAGATTGCCGTATTCACTAAGGATGAGGACGTTGATCCTGTTGGCGCTTGTATCGGTCCGAGAGGACAGAGAGTTTCTAATATCGTTGAGGTGCTCGGCGGAGAGAAAATTGATATCGTTAAGTACAGCGACGACCCGGCTGAATTCGTATCAGCTGCACTTGCTCCGTCGGACGTATGCTCAATTGAAATCGTTGACGAGAGTGCCAAGACTTGCCGTGCAACTGTACCGGATGACCAGCTCTCTCTTGCTATCGGCAACAAGGGACAGAACGTTCGTCTTGCCGTAAGGCTTACAGGCTGGAATATTGATATCAAGCCTGAATCAGGCTTCTTTGAGGGTCAGGAATAAGGAGAGAAAAATGAAAGCAAAAAAAGTACCTTTAAGAATGTGCACAGGCTGCGGTGAAATGTTTGATAAGCGTACACTTGTGCGTGTTGTAAAAAGTCCTGAGGGTGAAGTCTCCCTTGATTTGACAGGCAAAAAATCAGGCAGAGGTGCTTATGTTTGCAGAAATCCCGAATGCCTGAAAAAAGCAAGAAAAAAGAAAGCCTTTGAGCGTGCATTTTCTATGCAGATAAGCGACGAGGTTTACAATGCTATGGAAGAAGAAATGACAAATGCAAAGGGATAAAGCAATTTCAATTAAAGCTCTTTCAATGCTCGGCCTGGCTCGAAGAGCAGGCAAACTGTCAATGGGTCACGATATGGCAGAGCAGGCGATAATTAAGCACAAGGCAAAATTACTTTTATTTTGCAGTGACGTTTCGCCAAGACTTATAAGCGAGTTTGAAAGAACAACTAAAAAGCATAGTATTGATATAAAAATGATTAAGACTGATTTTCTTATGGAAGAAATACATTTCGCTATCGGATACAAAGCTGGCGTTATGACAGTCGATGATAAAAATTTTTCAAACAGAATTATTGATTTATTAAGACAGGAGGACAATGCGAATGGTAATTAAGGTTAAAGTTTCTGATGTTGCAAAGGATTTCGGAAAAACTAATAAGGACATTATTAACATTCTCAGCACTTATTGTGAAGGACCTGCAAAAAAAGCAAATACCGTTCTTGTTGAGAGCGAGCTTGACATAGTTTTTGATAAGCTGACACAGGATAACAGCGTTAAAAACTTTGACGCATATTTCAGTGCTGCAAGCAAGGCTGACGGCAAAAAGCCTGCTAAAAAGCAGACTACAACTGCTAAGAAGCCTGAAAATAAGAAGCATCAGAATCAGGCTGCTATTTTGCAGATGGCTGAGCAGGCTGCAAAGCGTGACGAGGAGAAAGCAAAGAAAAAGGCGAATAAGACTCCTCAGGCAAGGACTAAGGGCGAGGCTCGCCGTGTTGATACTCGTGTAAATACGGTTGACCTTGAAAAGTATAATCAAAAGTATGAGGATATTGCACCTGCTTCAAATATAGGTGATTATCAGAAAAAGCAGAAGCTCAGTCAGAAATCAAAGCAGTACAGAAAGAAAAAGCCTCAGGGCATGCACGCACGCTCAAAGAAGGAGACGGAGGCACAGCGTCTTGCACGTATTGCTGAGCAGAGAAAGAAACAGCAGATTACGATTGAAGTACCTGATGAAATCACAGTCGGCGAGCTTGCAAGCCTTCTTCGTATGACAGCAACAGAGGTTATTAAAAAGCTGATGGTGCTTGGCGTAATGGCTACCGTCAACGAAGTAATTGATTTTGACACTGCTGAAATCGTTGCTACTGAGCTTGGCGCAAAGGTTAAGCGTCAGGTAATTGTCAGCATTGAGGAGCAGATTATTGAAGAGGATATTGAGGACGACGAGAATGCTATCACAAGGCCACCTGTTGTCTGCGTAATGGGTCACGTTGACCACGGTAAGACCTCAATCCTTGACGCTATCCGTGACACTGACGTTACCTCTACTGAGGCAGGCGGAATCACACAGGCTATCGGTGCTTATCAGGTTGAGATTGACGGTGAAAAAATCACTTTCCTTGACACACCGGGTCACGCTGCATTTACCGCTATGAGAGCAAGGGGCGCAATGGCTACCGATATTGCAGTGCTTGTTGTTGCGGCTGATGACGGTATTATGCCACAGACTGTTGAGGCTATTAACCACGCTAAAGCAGCAGGTGTTGAAATAATCGTTGCTATCAACAAAATGGATAAAGAGGGCGCAAACCCGGACAGAATTATGCAGCAGCTCACAGAGCACGAGCTTGTTCCTGAGGAATGGGGCGGCGACGTTATCTGCGTTCCTGTTTCTGCTAAGACAAAAATGGGTATTGATAAGCTTCTTGAAACTATACTTTTAGTTGCTGAAATGGCTGAGCTTAAGGCAAATCCTGACAGAACGGCAAAGGGTGTAGTTATCGAAGCTAAGCTTGATAAGGGAAGAGGCCCTGTTGCAACACTTCTTATTCAGAACGGTACTTTACACGCAGGCGATATTATCGTTGCAGGTACTGCTGTCGGCAAGATAAGAGCAATGACGGATTATCACGGCAAGCCGATTACTGATGCTGCTCCGTCTGTTCCTGTTGAGATTATGGGTCTTGACAGTGCACCTATGAGCGGTGACGAGTTTAATGCCGTATCTGATGAAAAGCTTGCAAGAACTCTTGTTGAACAGAGAAAGGAACAGGCTAAGGAGGAAGAGTTCAAGCTCTTCCAGAAGGTTACTCTTGACACTCTCTTTGACACTCTTCAGGAGGGTGAGATGAAAGAGCTTAACATCATCGTTAAGGCTGACGTTCAGGGCTCTGTTGAGGCAGTTAAGCAGTCACTTCTTAAGATTGAGAATGATGAAGTTAATGTTAAAATCGTTCACGGTGCAGTCGGTGCCGTAAACGAAAGCGACGTTATGCTTGCGACAGCGTCAAATGCAATCATCGTTGCCTTTAACACAGGCGTTGACCAGATTGCGTCTGATAATGCTCAGCGTGACGGAGTTGAAATTAAAACCTATGATATTATTTATGATGCTATTGAAGATATCGAACGTGCAATGCG
>JAFLSA010000014.1:0-19881 GCA_022511185.1 Eubacterium sp. | reverse complement strand
GATATTCTTCAGGCATATATTGTTGAGGAATACAGGGATTAATTATGGCAGGATTTCATATTGACAGAATATCTGAGGATATTAAAAGAGAAATTATTTCAATTATGCGTGAGCTTAAGGACCCCCGTATCAGCGGTATGCTGACTGTAATTAAGGTTGAGGTCAGCGGGGACTTAAGCTACGCCAAGGTATACATCAGCGCTATGGAGGGTATTGAAGCTGCAAAAAGCTCTGTTAAAGGGCTTGAAAGTGCGCAGGGCTATATCAGAAAACAGCTTGGCACAAGGCTTCACCTTCGTAAAAGCCCTGAGCTGAAGTTTATTGCAGACGATTCTATTGAAAAAGGTATGAATCTTTTTGAGAAAATCAAGGAAATAAATAATGAGAATTGATGTTAAGCAGTGTGCGGCAATACTGAGGGAAAAGGATAATATCTTAATACTCACCCACGCAAACCCTGACGGCGATACGCTCGGAAGCGGCTTTGCACTTTGCCGTGCGCTTATGAAAATCGGGAAAATCTGCTTTGTCGAAAACGCAGATGAAATTCCGAAAAAGTACGATTATCTGTATGAGGACATTGCTCCTATAAAATTTAATCCTGATTATGTTGTTGCCGTTGACGTAGCGACGTCAAAATTGCTTGGTAACTTGGATGGCAAATACCATATTGATATGTGTATTGACCACCATTCAACAAACGACGAGTATGCCGACAATCTTTTATTGGAGGATGTTCCGGCGGCTTGTCAGGTTATCTTTGAGGTTATCAGGGAGCTCGGCACCCCGATTGACAAGAATCTTGCAAACTGCTTGTACACGGGACTTACTACCGACACAGGCTGTTTTCGCTATGCGTCAACGACTGCCGATACTTACCGTGCTGCCGCTGAGCTTATCGACTGCGGTGCCGAGAACGGAAAAATTAACCGCATAATGTTTGAAACAAAGTCAAAGACGTATGCACGCCTTGAAAGGCTTGCACTTGATTCTATGCGCTTTTATATGAATGAGCGTGTTGCCATTATCACTATCACTCAGGAAATGTATAACCTTACAGGCTCAAACGAGCAGGAAACTGAGGGTATTGCACCGCTTACAAGGCAGATTGACGGCGTTGAAATCGGAATTACTATTAAGGAAAAAGAGGATGGCACCTGCAAGGCCTCAATCCGCACTTATGAAAGTGTTAATGCAGCAGAGCTTGCAAAGGCTTTTGGCGGCGGCGGTCACAGTCAGGCGGCGGCGTGCAAGTTTGACTGCGGTGTAAAAGAGGCAAGGGAAATGCTTGTTGCAAAAAGCGGAGAGCTTCTTAAATGACAGGGATAATTTGCATTAATAAGGATAAGGACATCACCTCATTCGGTGTTGTTTCTAAGGTGCGTGGAATTACAGGCGAAAGAAAAGCAGGCCACACAGGAACACTTGACCCTATGGCGACAGGTGTTTTGCCTGTTATGCTCGGCGGTGCAACAAGATTTCTTGATTACCTGCCTGACAGCGACAAGGGCTACAGAGCCTCATTCGTGCTCGGTAAGACAACGGACACGCTTGATATTACAGGAAACGTCACAGGTGAATATGAGGTAAACGTAACACAACAGGAGATTTTAAAAGTTCTTGATAGCTTTAAGGGTGTTATATCTCAGATCCCGCCTATGTACTCGGCAGTATCTGTTGACGGTAAAAGGCTTTATGACCTTGCAAGACAGGGCATTGAGGTTGAACGTCAGGCAAGACAGGTTGAGATTAAAAAGCTTGAACTT
This sequence comes from Eubacterium sp., assembly GCA_022511185.1. Classification (GTDB taxonomy): domain Bacteria; phylum Bacillota; class Clostridia; order Oscillospirales; family Acutalibacteraceae; genus Eubacterium_R. The sequence continues at coordinate 18,115 of JAFLSA010000014.1, read as the reverse complement.
GTTGATGTCAAAGACGGAGAATACACGATAGATGTTTTGTGTACAAAAGGTACATATATCAGAACGCTTATTGACGATATCGGAAAGACTCTCGGCTGTGGTGCTGTTATGACAGGTCTTATACGCACGCTTGCTATGGGTCTTACGCTTGATGACAGCATTACGCTTGATGAACTTCAAAGGCGTAAGGATAACGGTATCGGGTTTGATGACGTTGTCATTGACCTTGAAAAGCTGTTTGAGTGCTATGATAAGGTTTACGTTTCTCAGGCGCAGGCAAGGCGCTTTTCAAACGGCGGAGCGCTTGCGATTGACAGAATAAAAAAGAAGCTTGCAGACGGGATATATAGGGTGTATTCGCAGGACGGCTTGTTTTTGGGTATCGGTGAGGCTGATAATCAAAAGCAGGAGCTTTCGGTAAAAAGGCTTTTAGTAAGAAAAGATTGATATGGAATTATTCAATAATAAAAAAAGAATAGCTGTTGCACTCGGAGATTTTGACGGAATGCACCGTGCCCATCAGACCGTTATTACAGGTGCTGATGAGGTAATCGTTTACTGCGTTAATAATAAATTTTCCCTGCTTCAGAAAAGCATATTTGAAAAGCGTTTTCCCAATGCGGTTTTTGCTGATTTTGCTGAGCTTAAAAATATGCAGGGCGAGGAATTTATTGAAAAGATTTTGATTGATAAATTCGGCGCAGGAATAATTCTTTGCGGATATAATTTCCGATTCGGAAAGGGTGCAGGCTGGAGTGCTCTTGATCTTAGAAAATATCTTGAGGAGAAAGACATCTGGGTAAGAATTCTTGAGCATCTTGATTTTGAGGGCGAGCCTATTTCATCTACAAGAATCAGGAATGCGCTTAAATGCGGTGAAATTGAAAAGGTAAATGAAATGCTCGGCTATAATTTCACCTTTGAGTCAAGGGTTATCGAGGGCGACAAAAGAGGCAGGACAATCGGCTTTCCGACAATTAATCAGCATTTGCCTGAGGGTCTTGCTGTGCCGAAATACGGCGTTTATGAAAGTATAACTTTTGTTGACGGCAAAGCTTATAAGTCCTTTACCAATATCGGAATACGTCCCACGTGGAAAGTTGATAAACCGCTTGCCGAATCTCATATTTTTAACTTTAACGGCAATCTTTATAATAAAAACATAAGAATTGAGCTTGTCAGATATTTAAGAGGAGAAAAGGAGTTTTCATCAGTTAGTGAACTGAAAAAACAGCTTGACTATGATAAAAGCAGTATTATTTGATTTTGACGAAACCTTGCAGGACAGAACAGCCGCATTTGAAAATTATATGGATACCTTTTTTGCGGATTTTTGCCCCGATATAAGCAGGGCGGAGCTTGAAAAAAGAAAAGAAGATATGCGGGTAACGGGCAAGGGCGGATACGTCAACCGACAGGCTTGGTATTCACAGCTTATAGAAATGTGGAGCTGGAGTGATGCGCCGTCAAACGTTGTTCTTGCAGATCATTACGATACAAAATTCGGTGACCATAACGTCATTTTTCCAAACTCAGAGAAGCTCTTGAAGGAGCTTAAAAACAGGGGATATGTCGTAGGCGTAATCACAAACGGCCCTTCATATCTTCAAAATCACAAAATGGACACAAGCGGTCTCAGACCGTACTGTGATATAGTCGTTGTCAGCGGTGACGTGGGCGTGCATAAGCCTGACCCGGCACTTTTTACATATACTGCCGATAAGCTTGGACTTAAAGCAGAGGAATGTATGTATGTCGGCGACCACCCTGTAAATGATGTTGAAGGCGCACTTAAAGCAGGTATGAAAGTAATCCGTATGAATTTCGGCTGGTTTAAGGACGAGGCTTTAAGAGATGATGTGCCTGTAATCACCGATATTATAGATGTATTAAAATATATAAACTAAATTAATTATAAAAAGGAGAGTTTATTATGTCTTATTGTCAAAATTGTGGCTCACCTTTACCGGAGGGTGCAGTTAATTGTCCAAATTGTAACGCCAACGCTCAAAGTGCTGAAAACGATGCTAATGTTCAGCAGGCTGAAAGCAATGTCAATGCTCAGCCGACTGAAAATAATGTTTCAGATAATCAGCCCTATAATTACGGAACCTATCAGCAGGGCTTTAATCAAAATAATATGTATGGTATGCCGCCTCAGGAAGAGAAAGCAAATGTAGGTCTTGCAATTCTTTCATTCTTTATTCCTATTGCAGGTCTTATAATCTTCCTTACACAAAAGGATAAGAAACCGAAAACTGCTAAGGCAAGCGGAATTTGTGCTCTTGTAAGCTTTATTCTCGGCATAGTTTTTTCAGTAGTTACAAGCGTTGCTTCCGCATTATTAGTAGTAGATAATGTCCTTGACGATGCTATTGACAACATTCCCGGATATTATGAGGATTACGATGATGACAACGATTCAGATGATGTTGAATATCACTCAAATGATGACGGGAATTCATCAGATGATGCGGAATTTTCAGTCGGTGTTATAGAAAATAACGTTTACACAAATGAATTTACAAATATAAAATACGTACTTCCTGATGACGATTGGAGCTTTGTTCAATATGATGAGCTTCTTTCATTAACAGATGGTGCGGAAATTGATGAAAAAACAGGCGTAACAGTTATTGATACAGGTATTGAAAAAACATATTTTGTTGCAGTTGCCTCTCAGGCAACAACAGGAACGAATGTTCAGTTTATGATAGTAGATTCAAAAACCTATTTGACCTCAGATATGAGTGCACAGGAGTATATTGAAACTACAGTTGACGCTGTTATACCTGATTATGAAGGCTTTGTAGGCAGTGAGAAAGTAACGACCTGTAAAATAGGTACTGATACCTATTCAAGAATTGATGCTGTATACAATAGTCAGGGTGTTGATGTAGCACAGACTTACCTCTGCCAGAAGATTGGTGATTATTATTCATTTATAGTTATTACAACTACAGCAGGTGATGATGCTGTAATCACCGAGTGCCTTAACCACATATCTAACGCTAATTAAGTCTCAAAAATCTTTTGCTTGACACAAACAGACTTTTTTGATATAATACACGAGCCTTTGGAAACAGAGGTAATCCTTGCCTATGCAAAGGGCATAGGCCAAAAGACCAGAAGGAGGTGCTAAAGAATGGCATTAAGAAATTACGAAATCGTATTAGTTTTCTCCCTTGCAAACGGAGAAGAGAATGTTGAGAGACTTAAGGAAAAGTTCACAGATCTCATCAGCAAAAATGGCACTCTTGGCGAAGTTGAAACATGGGGCAAGCGTAAGCTCGCATATCCTATCAACTACGAGAACGAGGGCTATTACATGGTTGTTAATTTTGCTTGTGATGAAACTTTCCCGGCAGAGCTTGACCGTGTAATTAACATCACTGACGGCGTTCTTCGCTCATTGATCGTCGCTAAAGGCGAGTAATAGGAGGGCTTAGTGTGATTAATTCTGTTGTGCTTATGGGCAGATTAACTTATGAGCCTGAGCTGAGAACAACATCAAACGGTCTTTCCGTCATCAGCTTCCAGATTGCCTGTGACAGATCATATCAGGCAAAGGGCGAGGAAAGACGCGCTGATTTCATTGATGTTACTGCTTGGCGTCAAACCGCTGAATTTGTTTCTCGTTATTTCCACAAGGGCTCAATGATTGCTGTTGAAGGCTCTATCCAGACAGACAATTTCACTGACAAGGACGGAAATAAGAGAAAGTCTGTAACAGTCGTTGCAAACAACGTATCATTCTGTGGCTCAAAGGCAGAGAGTGGTACAACGAATCCTGCATTCTCTCAGCCTGCACCAAGCTATGCAAGTGCTGACAATTCGGATTTTGAAGAAATCGTTGATGATGACGACGATTTACCATTTTAAAGGAGGAAACTAACTATGGCATATAATAAAGCCGCAGGACCACGCAAGGGTCGTAAGAAGGTATGCGTTTTCTGTGTTGACAGAGTTGAAGAAATCGACTACAAGGACGTTACAAGGCTTAAGAGATTTGTTTCTGAAAGAGCAAAGATTCTTCCTCGCCGTGTAACAGGTACATGCGCAAAGCATCAGAGAGAGCTTACCACAGCTATTAAGAGAGCAAGACACGTTGCACTTCTCCCTTATTCAGCTGACTAATATAAAATTATGGGACTGTTTTTTAAAACAGTCCCTATTTTTTTATTGCATTGACAGGAATATAGGTATATAATTACAATGAAAAAATTTGTAAACTGATAATTTTGGAGATATCTATGAAATGCTTTATGGATAAAGATTTCCTGCTCGACACTCAAACGGCGGAGAAGCTTTTTCACGAATATGCTGAAAATATGCCTATTTGCGACTATCACTGCCACTTGAGCCCAAAGGAAATTTATGAGAATAAGCCCCCTCAGAATATCACTGAGCTCTGGCTCTCAGGTGACCACTATAAATGGAGAGCAATGAGAAGCTGTGGTATTGATGAGAAATACTGCACGGGTGATGCAACTGCTAAGGAAAAGTTTGAAAAGTTTGGCTATGCTCTTCAGTATTGCATCGGCAATCCGCTTTACCACTGGGCGCATATTGAGCTTCAGCGTTATTTCGGTATTGATACGCCGCTTAATGCAAAGACAGCAGGCGAAATTTTTGACAGAGCAAATGAGGCGATTGAAAAGGGCGATTTCAGACCGCAGAGCCTTATTACGAAAAGCAATGTCAAGGTCGTCTGTACAACCGATGACCCGATTGATGATTTGAAATATCACAAGCTCTTGAAGGACGTTTCTGATTTTGACTGTAAGGTGCTTCCGAGTTTTAGACCTGACAAGGCACTCAATGCTCATCTTGACGGCTTTGCTGATTATATTAACACTCTGAGTGAAGTGTCAGGCGTTGAAATCAAAGACTATAAAGATGTTATAACGGCATTGCTTAACAGAGTCGATTATTTCCATTCTGTCGGCTGTCGCATATCAGACCAGGCGTTTGACTATCCGCCGTACGCTGTTGCAGATGATGAAGAAATCGAAGAGATTTTTTCACGTGCAATGAACGGTGAGAAGATATCACTTTGTGATTGCGATAAGTACAGAACTCCGATTCTGATTGCACTTGGTAAAAAGTATCACGAGCTTGACTGGGCTATGGAAATTCATATCGGCGCAATGAGAAACAACAATACGCTGATGTTTAATAAAATCGGCGCAGACACAGGCTTTGACTCGGTAGGCGACTGCGAAATCGCACAGCCTCTTTCACGCTTCCTTGATGCACTTAACAAAGACGATAAACTGCCTAAAACTATTCTCTTTAACCTGAATGATAAAGACAATACAGTACTCGGCACAATGCTCGGCAACTTCCAGTCAGCAGATGCCGAATCAAAAATTCAGTTCGGCCCTGCGTGGTGGTTCCTTGACACGATGGACGGTATGATTAATCAGATGAAAACGCTCGGTAATCTCGGCGTTCTCGGTAAATTTGTCGGTATGGAAACAGATTCACGCTCGTTTACCTCATACGGCAGGCACGAATATTTCAGGCGTATTATGTGCGCCCTTATCGGCAGATGGGTCGAGGATGGCTGGTATGCTTATGACGAAGGTATCCTCAAAGAAATCGTGCAGGGTATCAGCTATTATAATGCTATTAAATATTTTAATTTTGAATAATTTTGGAGGACTAAAATGGACTTGAAATTAAGACCTAAAGAAGAATGTATGTTTGACGAAATTTCACTCGGTGAAATTATGCTCAGACTTGACCCCGGCGAGGGAAGAATTAAGACAGCACGTTCATTTCGTGCGTGGGAAGGCGGCGGAGAGTACAACGTAGCAAGAGGCCTCAGAAGATGCTTTGGCTTAAAGACAGGCGTTGTAACCGCTTTTGCCGACAATGAAATCGGTTATCTTTTAGAGGATTTGATTTTACAGGGCGGCGTTGATACATCACTTATCAAGTGGATGCCGTTTGACGGTATCGGCAGAACTGTAAGAAACGGCATCAATTTTACAGAGCGCGGTTTCGGTATCCGTGGTGCTGTCGGTGCATCTGACAGAGGTAATACAGCTGCATCAAAGCTGAAACCGGGCGACATTGACTGGGATTATATTTTCGGCACACTCGGTGTTCGCTGGCTTCATACAGGCGGTATCTATGCTGCTCTTTCTGAAACAGCGGCTGAGGTGGTTATCGAGGCTGTTAAAAAGGCAAAGGAGTACGGTACAATCGTTTCCTATGACCTTAACTACCGTCCGTCACTCTGGAAGGATATCGGCGGTCAGGCCAAGGCTCAGGAGGTAAACAAGGAGATTGCCAAGTATATCGACGTTATGATAGGCAACGAGGAGGACTTCACAGCTTCACTCGGCTTTGAGGTTGAGGGCAATGATGCAGACCTCAAGGAGCTTAATATGGACGGCTACTACAAGATGATTGAGACTGTTACAAAGGCTTATCCTAACTTCAAGGTTATTGCAACAACGCTCAGAACTGTTAAGACAGCCACTGTAAATGACTGGAAGGCAATCTGCTGGGCAGACGGTCAGATTTATCAGTCACTTGAATTCCCGGGTCTTGAAATTCTTGACCGTGTCGGCGGCGGCGACTCATTTGCATCAGGTCTTATTTACGGTCTTATGACGTATCAGGATGCACAGAAGGCTGTTAATTACGGCGTAGTTCACGGCGCACTTGCTATGACAACACCGGGCGATACTTCAATGGCATCACTCAAAGAGGTTGAGAATAAAGTCAACGGCGGTTCATCAAGAGTACAAAGATAAAATTGCGTCTTTTTCCGTTATGCTGCGTTATAGTCAAAATTCCACTCGGTTACATACAACACGTATGCTCCCGTCGATGAAATTTTGCCAAAGCCTTGCCTAACGAAAAAATCCACTAATTTTAATATTTAATAACAGAAATTCAGGAGAAAAAATTATGTCAAATAAAATTGAAACCTTAGCAAAAATTCAAGAGGTTGGTATCGTTGCAGTTGTTCGTGCAACGTCAATCGAGCAGGCAGAAAAAATCACAGACGCTTGTATTGCAGGCGGTGTTGCTGCAATTGAGCTTACCTTCACTGTTCCTCATGCTGACAAGCTCATTGAGGCTATGAAGGAAAAGTATAATTCCGGTGAAATCATTATAGGTGCAGGTACGGTTATGGATGCCGCTACTGCTCGTATCGCAATTCTTGCAGGTGCAGAGTATATCGTATCACCTTATTTTGACCCGGAAACTGTCAAGACCTGCAACCGCTACGGCGTGCCTTCAATGCCGGGTATTTATACTCCGACTGAGGCTGTTCAGGCTATGGAGTGCGGTGCCGACGTTCTTAAGGTATTCCCGGGTGACATCGCAGGTCCTGCATTTATCAAGGATATTCACGGCCCGATTCCAAACGCTGTTATGATGCCGTCAGGCGGTGTTGACGTTGATAACGTTAAGGACTGGATCAAGGCTGGTGCAATTGCCTGTGGCGCAGGCTCTTCACTTATTGCCGGCGCAAAGACAGGCGATTATGACAAGATTACCGAGACCGGCAAGCTCTTTGTTCAGCGTATCAAAGAAGCAAGGGCAGAAATGGCAAAATAAATCTATTTTATACAAAAAAGACAGAAAGCAGCTCAGCTTTCTGTCTTTTGTCATATGGGTTGAAAATCGTCTTTAATCATAAAATATACTTGAATATATATATGCTTAAGGTTATAATTAAAATAGCGATGTTCTTTACAAAAAATTGAATTAACAACGATTTGTATGGGAGAAAAGTATGGAAAATTTAAAATTCTTTCTTGTGACTGATACGCATTTTTATGACCCTTCATTTAAGGCAGAGGGCAAGGCATATGAGGACAGGAGCAGGACTGACCAGAAGTGCGTTGCCGAGACAAGCGCAATCATTGATGCAGGCTTTAAAAAGCTGGCTGATGATACTGATACAGACATTATTCTCATACCCGGTGATTTGGTGTATCGAGGTGAGTATCAGAGCCACGTCGGCTTCAGGGATAGGCTTTATAAGCTCAAGGAGCAGGGCAAGGAAATTTATATTATAACCGCACGCCACGATTACAGCGGTAATCCTGTTGAATTTGACGGCGACAAGCTCATTCCCGTTGAGGGTATGCCGAGAGAAGAGCTAAGAGATTTTTACAAGGATTTCGGCTTTGATTCGGCAATATCGGAGCATAAGGAATCAATGTCATACGTTGCTCAGCTAAAAAAAGGCTACAGGCTTCTTGCACTCAACTGTGACGGCGACTGCAAGGATTTTAAAGGCTTGCGGGACGATCAGATGGAGTGGGCACTCAGTGAAATCAAAAAGGCTCACGATGAAGGTGATTACATATTTGCAATGACGCATTATCCGCTTTTGCCGTTTTCTCCCGTAATGAATTTTATCGGCGATGCAAAATTAACCGATTGGGAAAAAAGAGCAAATGAATTTGCTGATGCAGGAATGAATCTTATTTTCACAGGTCATATGCACGCCCAGGCTGTTACTCAGCATACCTCAGAGAACGGCAACACAATAACAGATGTGCAGACAGGCTGTTTTGTCGGCTGTCCGTGTGCATACAGAAAGGTAGTTATCGACGGCAAAAAGGCAGATATAACTTCATATACGATAGAAGATTTCGACTGGGATAAGGGCGGAAGAACTGCTGAGGAATATTTTCAGTGGCGCTTTGACAGAATGATAACCGATATTATAGATGCAATGGCATATGATTTTGCGTTCTTTACAAGGCTTTTCGGCGGACCTGAGAAAAACAAAAAGTTAAAGTTGCCGATAACAATGGTCGGTAAACTCCTGCAAAAGCTCACGCTTAAAAAATTAGGCAGGCTGTTTTGCTTTAAGGTTGACAAGTCAATAGGTGACAGATTGTTCAAGGACGTTGCCGTTGAGTTTGTCCGTAATATCTTCGTCGGTGACGAGCCGTACGTTAAAGGCACACCGATATATGATGCGGTTGAAAAGCTCCTCAAACGCCTGCACTCGATAACTCATATTGTTGAGAAGAAAGCCGGCGCATCAAATCCGCTTCTTTCAGACATTGATAACTTCGTGCTTTCAATGATAGGCGATGAAAAGCAGATGGACTATAACTGCACGATTGAAATTTAAGGGGATGAAGAATGAGCAATATTAATTCAAATCATCCCAATCCGCAGTTTGAGAGAGAAAATTGGGAAAGCCTGAACGGCATATGGGACTTCGGTTTTCAGAAAAAGACAAGGGGCTTTAAATTTTCAAATGACGAAAGCACCTGCATTGATATAAGAAACAGGGGAGAATATACTCACAAAATCAACGTTCCGTTTTGTATTGAAAGCGAGCTTTCGGGCATAGGCTATACCGGCTTTGTAAATATGGTATGGTACAGGAAAAAGATAACGGTTAACAAGAATGGCAAAAGGGTGTTTTTACATATCGGTGCGGCTGACCATCTGACAACGGTTTTGGTAAATTCAAAGCCTGTCGGCAGGCACAAAGGCGGCTATACTTCCTTTAGCTTTGACATTACCGATTATACAGTTGACGGTGAAAATGAGATTTTCATTCTCTGCGAGGATGACGTGAAAAATCCTTTTGTTATAAGAGGTAAGCAGAGCGAACTCTTAAAAAGTCACCACTGCGATTACACGAGAACAACAGGTATCTGGCAGAGCGTATATATCGAATACGTGCCTGAAAATTATATAAAGAATTTCAAGATATATCCCGACGTCAACAACGCGACTGTGACCGTATCGGCAAATTTAATCGGCACAGGCAGCTTTAGCTGTGAGGCTTATTACAACGGAAAATGTGTCGGTAAGGCAAATTTAGAATTTGCGGCAGGGAACTCTGCTTTGCAGCTTAAGCTTGACGAGGTGCACGCTTGGGAAGTCGGAAACGGCAGGCTCTACGAGCTCAGGATTAAGTTCGGTGACGATGAGGTCAAAAGCTATTTCGGTCTTAGAAACGTCCGACTTGACGGGTACAAATTCCTGATTAATGAAAAAAGCGTCTTCCAAAGGCTTGTTCTTGATCAGGGCTTTTACAAAAAGGGAATTTATACGGCTGAAAATGATGACGAGCTTGAGCGTGATATAAGGCTTTCAATGGAGCTTGGCTTCAACGGCGCAAGGCTTCATCAAAAGGTTTTTGACCCAAGATTCTTATACTTCTGCGATAAGGCAGGGTATATCGTCTGGGGCGAATTCGCCAACTGGGGACTTGATTACTCAAATCCAAAGAGCGTTGACGTATTCCTCAGTGAATGGAAAGAGGCGCTTGAAAGAGATTTTAATCACCCGTCAATTATCGGCTGGTGTCCATTTAACGAGACTTGGGATTACAGGGGCAGAAAGCAGTATGACCCTCTGCTTTCAACGGTGTATGATTATACAAAGGCTGTTGACAGTACAAGACCCTGTATTGATACAAGCGGTAATTTTCATGTCAAAACGGATATATACGACCTTCATGATTACAGCTATGACGTTGACTTTTTCAAGCGTAACTATGACCGCTTTGTGACGGAAAATTATCTTTACGAGCACGTTCTCGTAGATAATCCCGGCAGGCAGAAATACACAGGTCAGCCTGTGTTTATCAGTGAATACGGCGGTATAAAATGGACAGCTGACAGTGCTTATAAATCGTGGGGCTACGGCGAGGATGTTAAAACCGAGCAGGAATTTTTAGACAGGTACTGCGGACTGACCGATGCGATTATCACTAACGTTAAGCTGTTTGGCTTTTGCTACACACAGCTTTATGATATTGAGCAGGAGCAAAACGGTCTTTATACCTATGACAGAAAACGGAAATTCAGCGACGATATTTATGAGCAGATAAGAGAAACAAATATAAAAATCGCCGCTATAGAAGAAATATAATTACAAATGAGGGGTAATTATGGAAAAATTAAAAGCGGTTGCTGTTAATCAGCAAAATGAAAAACACGTAAAAATGAATGAATTTATAATGTACCTTGTTGCAGTGTTCTTTTACACAATGATGACAGGTACCGTAGGTTCATACAGAAATGACTATTTGGTCAACGTTTTGTCACTCCCTGACAGCAGTGTCAGCCTGTTTAACACGTTAACCTCAGTTATTCCGTTTATACTCAATTTCTTTATAGCTATGTATATTGACGGAAGAAAAACAGGCAAGGGCGGAAAATTCAGACCGCTTGCACTTCTCGTTGCAGTTCCTGCAGGTATTTTCTTAGTGCTTTCTTTTATAGCGCCTAAGGGAATCACTACTTCAACACTTATGATTTACCTCGTAACAGTTGCAGTTGCATGGGCTGTATGCACTAACTTCGGTGACTGTGTAAACAAGGTTGCAGTTGTAATGACTCCTAATATGAAGGAAAGAGATACAGTTATGTCTTTCAGGAGTATTGTGTCCGCCGTCGGTAACTCTGCACCGCTTGTTGTTGAGCTTGTGCTTGCATTTATGATTAAGGATAAGGGACTTCGCTATATTGCTGTTGCTTCTCTTTGCAGTGTTTTCGGAATTATAACAATGCTTCTCGGAATGAAAACAGTCCGTGAGAGAATTACGTATAACAATAAAAAGAAGAACCCAATTGAAGGCTACGGAGACGTTATTAAAAATAAATATGCGTGGGTTATTATCGTTTCAGAGTTTCTCAAAAACTTCAGAGGAATCTCAACCTATATGGGTATTTTCCTTGCTGAAGCTCTTCTCGGTGAGGGCAAGTTCCTTCTTTTTGGCTTGCCGACAGGTATCGGTACTGCAGTAGGAATGCTTGTTATTAACTTCCTTCTCAAAAAGTTCAATTCAAAGGTGCTCTATATCGCAAGCGGTATTTATTCAATTATCGCCAACGTTGCCGCCTTTGCCGTTGGTTATATTTACTTCAAAAATCCAAGTACGGTGCCTCAGATTTTATTTGTTGCATTTCTGTTCTTTATCGGTCTGCAGTTTGGCGCTTCAAACCTGCTTCCGACAATGCTTCAGGCAGACGTGCTTGAGGATCTTGAGCTCAACACCGGCAAGCGCCTTGACGCATCACTGCCGTTTGTTATCGGTATTGGCACAATGATTTCAGGCACGATTGCATCTGCTTTAGCACCGACAATTCTTTACGGCACAAAGGTTCCGATTATTTCATATGTTCAGGCAATTGACGGTATAAGTCAGGAGCAAAGCCTGCACACAAAGGTTATGCTTCTGTTCTTCTACACTGTAGTTCACGGACTTATGATGTTCCTTGCAGGTGTTCCGTTCTTCTTCTATAAGCTCACCGGCAAAACGAAGGAAGAAATGCACGAAAAGGTACTTGAGCTCCGCGCAAAGACAGGAACAGAGGAAGGGTAATTAAAAGGAATTTTATATGAAAATAGTTGAAAATAATAAAGTTTTTATAATCGAAACAAAATCTACGCACTACGTAATGGCTGTTGACTGTGAGGGCGTTCTTAATCATATCCATTGGGGCAAGCCCTGTAAAGCTGAGGATTATGTATGCTCCTATAATGGCTGGGAGAAGAATTCAAATCATTCCGCAAGAGAGTTTTCTAAGACTGAGTACATAACCTTCGGCGGTACGGTTTACAGACCAAATGCCATTGCGGCAAAGTATGCAGACGGCTGCCGTGAAGCTGTCTTAACCTATGACAGCCATAAAATAACTCAGGAGGATAATTCACTCCTTTTAGAAATCACTTTAAAGGATAAGCCGTATAATCTCCTTGTCACTCTTTGCTACAGAATCAGAGAGGGTTATGACGTTATCGAGCGTTTTGCTAAAATTAAAAACGCTTCCGACAATCTGATTATTCTTGACAAAACTGCTTCCGGAGAATTTAATTTCCCATCAAAAAGACCGTACACCTCAACGAACGCTAACGGCTCCTGGGGTGCTGAGTTTAAAATGGAAAACACTGAGCTTAAAAACGGTGTATTAAGCTATGAGAGCAAAAAGGGCGGAAGCGGTCACACGAATAGTCCGTTTTTCATTCTCTCACAAAACGCCGACGAAAAGCAGGGTGAGGTGTATTTCGGTGCGCTTGCGTGGAGCGGTAATTTTAAGGTTGAGCTTTCAAGGGATTACGTTGGCACGACAAGAGCAGTAATCGGCTTGAATGATTTTGATTTTTCATATAACCTGCACGCAGGTGAGGAGTTTATCACTCCGTCGGTTTACTGTGGATATACAAACGGCTTTGCTGAGATGAGCAATCAGATGAACAGCTTTGCCGCCTGCCATATTTTACCTAAGAGATATGCAAAAGAGCCGTTGCCCGTTCTTTATAACAGCTGGGAAGCAACGTGGTTTAACGTGAGCTGTGAGAGTCAGCAGGCACTTGCAGAGATTGCGGCATCAATCGGATGTGAGCTTTTCGTTATGGATGACGGCTGGTTCGGTGAAAGAAAGGACGACCACGCAGGTCTTGGTGATTGGTACGTAAATGAAAAGAAATTCCCGAACGGCTTGAAGCCTTTGATTGATAAGGTCAAAAGTTTAGGTATGAGATTCGGGCTGTGGTTTGAGCCTGAAATGGTAAACCCTGATTCAGATTTGTTCAGAGCTCACCCCGACTGGACGTATCATTATGACACAAGAACACCGTCATTACTCCGTAATCAGCTTGTTTTAAATCTTACAAGAGATGATGTTAAGGAGTACGTGTTCAAATGTATGGACGATATGCTCTCACAGTATGATATAAGCTATATCAAGTGGGATATGAACAGAGCCTTTTCAGAAACAGGTGCAGAAAATCTTGAAAATCCACAGGAGCTTTGGTACAGACACATCAAAGCAGTTTATGAAATTGCCGATGCGTTAAAGGCAAAGTATAAGGATTTGCAGATTGAGTGCTGTGCGTCAGGCGGCGGCAGAGCAGATTTAGGCTCGCTTTCACATTTTGATATGGTGTGGACGTCGGATAACACCGACCCTGTTGACAGGCTTGAAATCCAAAACGGCTTTTCGCTCTTATATCCTATCAAATGTATGCGTGCGTGGGTAACGGACACTAACAGGAGAAAGCGTCCGAATGATCTTGATTACCGCTTTAACGTGTCTATGCAGGGCTCGCTTTCAATCGGCGGAAATCTTCTGGAATATACAAAAGAAGAGCTTGATACGCATAAAAAATATATTGAGCTTTATAAGGAAATAAGGAATACGGTACAGTTCGGTAAATTCTACCGTCTTGCTGATTTTAAGCGCGATGAGCTTTATGCGACACAGTACGTTGACGACAGTCAAAGTGTAGTTTTCGTCTGCACAAACGCGAACTCGTTTTTCACTGAAAAGTTTCATCATATCAATTTGTGCGGACTTGATCCAGATCAGCTTTATGAAGTGAAATATTTTGATAACGTTATTAAAAAAAGCGGAAGCTATCTTATGAACGTCGGTCTGGACTTTGACACGTGGGGACCGCTTAATTCAATAATTATTATGATTAATAAGGCATAGCTTTCATAACGTGAGGTTCTTGATGAAAAAATTTATTGCTGCTGTTTTAGTTGTAATTATCTTAGTGTTAATCGTTTTATTGAGTATTTTTATACATAACAAAATGCTTGATAATGAGTTTGAGAAAAACAGAGAAACTGTAGTTTTCAAAGACCTGTCGGAGTTTGATAAAAACGGCGACTATATCCACTTTTTAAGCACAGACAGCTCAGACGCAATTTTACTCCAAAGCGGTAACCACTTTGCACTGGTTGACTCAGGTGAGGACTCCGACAATCCTCGTGGCTTTGAGGAGCTTGCATATGAGGGCAGCGAGGAAGAGGTGCTAAGCTATATAAAGACTTATGCGGCTGACGAAAACGGAAAGGTGCATCTTGATTTCGTGCTTGGCACTCACGCTCATTCCGACCATTTAGGCGGCTTTGATACAATTCTTTTGGACGATGCAATATCGGTTGACAGGGCATATCTGAAGGAATATGACGAGTCGAAAATCAGAGCGCACGAGATTGAACGCTGGGATAACAAAGAGGTATATGAGCAAATGCTCTCAGCTCTTGAACAGAAAAACATACCTGTCATTTCCAATATGGACAATACGCCGTTTATGCTCGGCAATTTCAAAATAACTCTTTTTAATACCGAAGTTTTTGAGGATGAAAAGAATATCGGTGAAAATGACAATTCACTCGGCGTGCTTGTCGAAAAGGGCAGTACGAGAATTTTCCTTTCAGGTGATATCGACAATAAGAGCGGTGACGAGGACAGACTTGCCCCTCAGATAAAAGAGCTTGATTTGCTGAAAGTCGGTCACCACAGCTATTCAGAATCAACAACGTCAAATTGGCTTAAGACACTTAATCCAAAGTCTTGTGTTGTCACCAATAGTCCTGAAAAAGTTGATTATAGAACGATACGCAGAATAACACGCATAACCCATTCACCAGTGCTGATAACGGGGCAGGAGAACGGAATAATCGCCCAGATTGACGACGGCGGAGTTATCACATATTTTAAGGATTGTATGATAAGCTATGAATAAACCAAACGTTATAATTATAATGACAGATGATCAGGGATACGGCGATTTAAGCTGTATGGGAGCAACTGATTTTAAAACGCCTCATATTGATGCTTTGGCAAGTGACGGTATTCGCTTTTCCTCAATGTACTCTGCCTCTCCCGTATGCTCGCCGTCAAGGGCGGCACTTCTCACAGGCAGATACCCCGGAAATGCAGGCGTGAGAGCAATACTTGCAGGTCACCGCAGGGCATCAGGCTTAACGCCAAAGGTTCCTACAATCGCAACAGCTCTTAAGAAATTAGGCTATACAACAGGCTTATCAGGCAAATGGCATTTAGGTCTTAAGGACGAATGCAGGCCTAACAGCAACGGATTTGATGAATTTTCAGGCTTTCTTGCAGGCTGTCTTGATTACTATTCGCATATTTTCTACTGGGGTATGGCTGATGGCAACACTAACCCCACCCACGATTTATGGGAAAATGAAGAAGAGGTTTACGCAAACGGCGAGTATATGACCGAGCGTATAACGAGAAAAAGTATTGAGTTTATCCAAAAGCATAATGACGAGCCGTTTATGCTCTACGTTGCATATAATGCACCGCATTATCCGATGCACGCACCTGAAAAATATATAAAAAGATTCCCGCATCTTTCAAAGGACAGGCAGATTATGGCGGCAATGATCAGCGCAGTTGACGACGGTGTCGGCGAAATCAGAGCCGAGCTTGGAAGACAAGGGATTTTAGACAATACGATTATTTATTTTCAGAGTGACAACGGCCCTTCACGTGAGTCGAGAAACTGGCTTGACGGCACAGAGGATTATTACTACGGCGGCACTACGGGAATATTCAGCGGTCATAAGTACAGTCTTTTTGAAGGCGGAATAAGAATACCGGCAATTTTAAGCTGGCATGGTCATATCGCACCAAAGGTTGTTGACACATCGCATATTGCAACTGATATTTTCCCGACAGTGCTTGAGATTTGCGGCGGAAATTATGAGGATTATGAGCTTGACGGAAAGAGCTTAGTTCCTATGATAAATGAGCAGGAAGGCTCGCTTCACGATTATCTCTTCTGGGAAATGGAAGGGCAGACTGCGGCACGCAAGGGCAAATATAAGCTTGTGCTTAACGGACAGCTTGTTGAAGGTGAGGAGCAAAGAGCCGACGTCTTTTTGTCAGACCTTGAAGCTGACCCCGGCGAAAAGGTAAATCTTGCCGATAAAATGCCCGAGCTTTGCAGAGAAATGACCGATGCTGCTTTAAAGTGGCGAGAAAAAATCGAAGCAACGTGGAAAGAAAAATTTGAAAAAAATTATATTAACTTAACATAGGGGATAGCTATGAAAAAGATTAAGTTACTCACTATCATTATATCAGTTGCAGTTTTGCTTACTGCCTGCTCAAGCCAGCCGACAGCAAAAATTGACACGAACAACTGGAACACAAATTATAAATTTGTATTTGTTCACGGCTTGTCAGGATGGGGAAGCTATGACAGTCAGTATAAGTTTATGCCGTATTGGGGAATGTTTGGCGGTGATTTGATGAAGTACCTTAACGAACAGGGCTATGAGTGCTATGCCGCTTCCGTTGCACCGACTGACAGCGCTTGGGACAGAGCGTGCGAGCTTTATGCTCAGCTTACGGGCAATATCGTTGACTACGGCAAGGAGCACAGCAAACGCTGTAATCACGAGAGATTTGGCGAAGATTTCAGCGAAAATCCGCTAATTGACGAATGGGATGCAGAAAACAAAATAAATATACTCGGCCACTCCTTCGGCGGCGCAACTGTAAGACTTTTTGCCGAGCTTATGGCAAACGGCAGTGAGGCGGAGAGAAACGCAACTGATGAAGATGATATTTCAGATTTCTTCACAGGCGGAAAAGCTGACTGGATATACAGCCTGACCACGCTTGCCGCACCTCATAACGGAACGAGTGCATATAATATTGATGCCGACGCTGTGGAGCCTGAGGGCTTTAAGGACAGAGTGCAGACATCCCTTTCAAAGATGATTTCAATTGCAAGCAAGGAAAATGACGACGGCAGAATTGCAGATGATAGTGCATCTTATGATATGTATATCGATAACGCGCTTGAACTCAATGAGAATATAGAAACGCTTGAAAACGTCTATTATTTCTCAATTCCCTGCACAGCAACCATACGTGCCGATGACGGAACATATTATCCTGACGAAAGCAAAATGGAGGTTTTGTACGTTAAAAGCTCAAAGCTTATGGGCTCGTACACAGGCGTTACCGAAAACGGCTTTGCCGTTGACGAAAGCTGGCAGGAGAATGACGGACTTGTCAATACAATCTCAGCAAGAGCTCCGTTTGGCGCACCGCAAAAGGAATATGACGAAAACAACGTCACAACAGGCGAGTGGAACATAATGCCGACTTATAACGGCGACCATATGTCACTCCAGGGCGGTATGACCAAGAAAAACGACGTCAGAGAATATTACGTGAATTTCCTTGATATGATCAATAGCTTATAATAATTATTTATAGCGCATTAGATAAATCGGAATTTATTGAATAGAAGGACTGGAAGGACGATTTTAATGAAAAAGACAATGATTTCGGTGACGGCTATTTCTCTAGTGCTTTTGGTGGCG
>JAFLSA010000139.1 GCA_022511185.1 Eubacterium sp. | reverse complement strand
ATACAGCCCTGAACGTACTCGCCGTCATTCCAGAAATCAAGTGCAAAAATCGGCTTTGTATGCCTCCACTCGTGCATCTTTTTATACATCGTTGCCCTTTGCTCGGGTGAAACCATAAGCTCTGTTACAGCACCGTTACCCGTAGGCATATATGTAAAGAACCAAGCAAACACTACGCCCTGTTCAATAAGCCAATCCATATATTCGTCTGACGATAAAACATCTGTATTTTTGCTCGTATAGCAAAGTGATGCGCCGAATGGGATTCCCCTATCCCTAAGACGTTTCATTGCGGCAGTACATTTCTTAAACGTACCTTCTCCGCGTCTATAGTCATTTTCCTCTTCAAAGCCTTCAATAGAAAATGCAGGGAGGAAATTACCAACCTCGCCGATTTCATCGGCAAAGCTGTCATCAATAAGAGTTCCGTTTGTGAAGCTCATAAAGAGACAATCGGGATTTTCACGGCAAAGGCGCATTAAATCTTTTCTTCTTATGGTAGGCTCGCCGCCCGTGTAAAGGAACATATACGTTCCGAGTTCCTTAGCCTCAGAAATAATTCTTGCGAGTGTATCATAATCAAGCTGACTATTCTGACCGTACTCGGCAGCCCAGCAGCCCTTACATTTAAGATTACAGGCGGCAGTGGGATCCATAAGAATTCCCCACGGAACGTTGCAGTCATTCTCCTCAATAGCCTTCATTCTCTTTGAATAGCTGTTGATTGCAACGTTAAGTGCAGGGGGTACAAGCTTTTCAACAACGTGGATATCAGTATCACAAATAAGCTTTTTTGCAAAAATCATCCAGTTATTGCTCGGGTCATCAAGCACCTTGTGAAGCCCTGCATATGTACTTCTGTTTACCTTTTTAACGTCTGCCATTTCGAGCAGGCTTAAAATCTTTGGCGCATTATTAAAGAAGTCCTTGCGTGCATATTTAATAGCATTTTTAATTGCAATTGCCATTACTGTTTCTTTAATAGATTTCATAAAAATCCTCTCTAATTCATCTATCAATCAAAATATCAGATGTAGCCTTTCGATACAATAGAAAATATATTCCTTTTATATTAAAAAGTCAAGCACAATTTTATTAAGTTTATTTTCGTTAAAACCTGATCTGGAATTTTAAACGGTATATTCTGTCAGTTTTGTTTTTGTATATATCGTTACAATGTGCGCCCCAGCTATCGTATCCGCCGATACCCTGCTGTCTTGCGATAAGGCGTACAACAGTTTTATTGTACTCAGGCAGATCTTTTTTATGCCAAGTCTCCTCCACTTCTTTTGGGAGATAGTGACAGACGTTAAGCTCCATCTGAGGCTCAGCGATTACTGAAAATACCTTTTTCTTTCCGATAATCGTTGCATATCTTACGCCTGTGCGGTTACCGCACTCCTGTGGCTTAAGATAATCGACCCACATATCGTTAACGGTTGTGTTATAAACGCCGATTCTCGTACCGTTACAGCGGTCAATATAGTTTTCCTCAGGCCCTCTGCCGAGATACGTAACCTCCTCAAAATCAGGAGGAAGCTCGAATAATACCGAAACCTCAGGAATTTCAGGAAGTGTGTCATCAGGTGAAAACTGAAGGTCAACCTCCATGCCCTTTGAGGTTATTGTGTAAACAACAAGTGCCTTGCATTCAGGCTGAGTTGATATAGTTGCACCGCAGGTTACAACTACCTTTTTGTCACCCTCAAGAATTTTATAATTGTGGATAGACCATCTTGTGTTGTTAAAGATACCCGGTGTGTCGCCTGCATCTCTCCAGCAGCCGAGCCTTGAACCGGCACGGCTTCCTCGGTCATTGTCAGTCAGCGCTCTCCAGAAATTGAGCCTCATTGGAGCCTGCAAAAGCTCTTCACCGCCGACCTTGATTGAGTAAAGCTGATTTCTTTCACGTCTTTCAAAACGGATATTTATATCGTCTGAGATGATTCTGAGTGAGCCGTATGTATCGTTTACAATAAGAGGTGATTCCGTTTCAAGCTCGTCATACGTGTTTTCAAACTCGTTTATAACAAACTGCTCATATGCTATAATATGTCCCTCGTCACACCAAGATGTGTCCTCTTTTACTCTGAACTCTAAATCGAGATAACATTCAGTGCCGGTAACTCTGCTGAGTTCTAAATCAATAACGCCCTTTTCGTTAGGTGCAATATTGACACTTGTAGTGCCCTCACACAAAATGCCCTTGTCAGAGCTTTGCTTCCAGTAAAGCTCAAACTCGTTCAGGTTAGTGAACATAAATTTATTCTTGATTTCAACAACGCCCTTTTGTGCGTCAATAGCATTGAAATCAACGTTCTGATAAAGCTTTTTAATTTCCGCAAGCTTAGGTGTAGGCTTTCTGTCGCCGAAGAGAAGACCGTTACCGCAGAAGTGACCGTCGTGTGGATTTTCGCCGAAATCTCCGCCGTAGGCAAGGTATTCAACACCGTTCTCGTCAGTAGTTGAAATGCTCTGGTCAACCCAGTCCCAGACAAAGCCGCCCTGCAAACAAGGGTACTTATCCCAAAGTCTTGTATACTCATCAGTAGAACCGCAGGAGTTGCCCATTGCGTGCGTGTACTCGCAGAGGATAAACGGTCTGCCGTCACGCTGAGTTAAAGCATATTCCTCACAATCATTAGGTCTTGCATACATTTTTGACTGAACGTCGGAAAGCTCCCTTTCATCAGGTGCACGGTCACATTCAAAATGAACAAAGCGTGTCTTGTCAACCTTTTTAAGATAATTATACATTTTCTTAGGGTTCTCACCGCCGAGTGACTCGTTGCCAAGTGACCAGCATACTACTGAAGTAACATTCTTGTCACGGTTATACGTTGCCTTGATACGCTCCATACAAGCCTTTTCCCACTCAGGACGTGAGGCAGGAAGCTGAGGACAGCCGATAATCGTTGACCAGCCTGTACCGTGCGTTTCCATATTATTTTCATCAATAACGTAAAGACCGTACTCGTCGCAAAGCTCAAGAAATCTCGGGCAGTTCGGATAATGGGAGGTACGAACGGCATTCATATTTGCCTTTTTCATCATCTCAATATCATATCGCATAACCTCTTCGGTTATATATCTGCCTGTCTTGCAGTCAAACTCGTGCCTGTTTGTACCCTTGAATACAACTCTCTGGCCGTTTATGCGGATAATGCCTTCCTTGATTTCAACAGTTCTGAAGCCGATTTTCTGGCTTATATATTCAATCGGAACACCGTTATTTTTAAGTGTTAAAACTATTGTGTAAAGATACGGATTTTCTGCAGACCACGTTTTAACGTCGGCAACAATCGCCTTAAGCATCGTGTTGTGATCCTCGTCGGCATACTGAGTATCAAGTGCAACCGTCTCGCCGTCGGCATCAATAATACTCATATCTATGCTGAGGCTTTCATATGTGCCGTTTGTCTTGACAAGCACCTGTGCATAGCCGTCACTGAGCGTTACGTCAGGCTGGGCAGTAACAGTAAAATCTCTGATATACTCCCTCTCGGTTGTATAGATATATACGTCACGGAAAATTCCGCCAAGACGCCACATATCCTGACATTCAAGCCAAGAGCCTGTGCACCAGCGGTAAACCTCAACACCGATTGTATTTGAGCCTTCTACAAGATATTTTGTGATATCAAACTCACTACGGTGGAAGGTGGACTCTGAATAGCCGACTCTCTCACCGTTTATGTAAAGATAAAACGCAGACTCAACGCCCTCAAAGCAAAGCACAACTCTCTTTGAAAGGAGCTTTTGACTCACTTGGATTTTCTTAAGATAACAGCCGACAGGGTTGTGCTTAGTCGGTGCATTCGGCGGGCAGATATCCTCACTGCCCTCCCAAGGATAACGCACGTTGCAGTACTGATTCTGGTCATAGCCCTGCATCTGCCAAGAGCAGGGAACGATTACAGT
>JAFLSA010000138.1 GCA_022511185.1 Eubacterium sp. | reverse complement strand
GAGACCCTCCATAACAAAACAGGTGAGGGTAATGACTTTTTAGGCTGGGTAACGCTTCCAACAGATTATGATAAGGAAGAGTTTGATCGCATAAAGAAGGCAAGCGAATATATTAAAGATAATGCCGATATTCTTATTGTTATTGGTATCGGCGGTTCATATCTCGGTGCAAGAGCAGTTATAGAGTGCTTAAAGTCACCGAATTATAATGCAATAAAAAAAGATACACCGGATATTTATTTTATCGGTAATTCAATCAGCCCATCAATGCTTACAGAGCTTGTTTCAATCTGTGAGGGTAAGGATATCTGTGTAAACGTAATCAGCAAGAGCGGTACTACAACTGAGCCTGCTATCGCATTTCGTGTGTTCCGTGATTTAGTTTACAGCAAGTATTCTGAAGAAGAGGCAGCTAAGAGGATTTTTGCAACAACTGACAAGGCAAAAGGTACGCTCAAGGAGCTTGCAGATTCAGAGGGTTATGAAACCTTTGTTGTACCAGATGATGTCGGAGGCAGATTTTCCGTTCTCACAGCAGTAGGTCTTCTTCCGATTGCAGTTGCAGGCATTGACATTGACGAGCTTATGAAAGGTGCAAAAGAAGCTCAGGATTCCCTTAACAGTGAAAATATTGAGGAGAACGACGTTCTCAAATATGCTGCTATAAGAAATGCTTTTTATAATATGGGCAAGAAGCTTGAATGCTTTGTTTCTTACGAGCCTTGTATGGCAATGTTTAATGAATGGTTAAAGCAGCTCTTTGCCGAAAGTGAAGGTAAGGACGGTAAGGGACTTTTCCCTGTATCTTGTATTTTCTCAACTGACTTGCACTCTGTAGGTCAGTATATTCAGGAGAGCGGCGGCAGCCTTATGTTTGAAACTGTTATTAAATTCAATCATCCTCACGATGATTTCCTTATCACTGAACAAGAGGGTAATATTGACGGCCTTAACTTCCTTGCAGGAAAGTCTATGAGCTATGTAAACGAAAAGGCTCGTCAGGGCACTCTGCTTGCACATACAGACGGCGGTGTAGGCAACCTTGTTATTGAGTGCGATTCAATATCGCCTAAGGATATTGGATATCTCATTTATTTCTTTGAGAAGGTATGTGCCGTTTCAGGCTATATTCTCGGCGTAAATCCGTTTAATCAGCCGGGTGTTGAGAGCTATAAGAAGAATATGTTTGCTCTTCTCGGCAAGCCGGGTTATGAAAAGGAAAAAGAAAGTCTTGAAAAACGTCTTGGCATATGTTAAGATGTAGTTGAAAAATAAATCACCTTTGGAGGAATTATAATGATTAAACTTATCATTGGCAATAAAGGCGCAGGTAAAACAAAGAAATTAATTGAACTTGTAAATTCTTGTGTTCAAAATTCTAACGGTAATGTTGTTTGCATTGAAAAGGAGCCAAAGCTTACATATGATGTTTCATCAAAAGCTCGTCTCCTTGAAACAGAAACATATCTTATCAACGGTCATAAGGCATTTTATGGATTCCTTGCAGGAATTTGTGCAGGAGACTATGATGTAACTGATATTCTTGTTGATGCAACATTTAAGATCGTTGGCAGAGAGTATGAGAAGCTTCCTCAGTTTTTCGAGATGCTTTCTGAGCTTTCTGAGGCTGCTGACACAAACTTTTATTTCACAATCAGCTGTGACAAAGAGGACTTACCTGTTGAAATCTTTGATTATTGCGAAGAATTAGCATAATTAATTTAAAAAGTCCTGAGCCGTTGGTGATTTTACCGACGGCTCATTTTGTACTGTATGTTATATATTAGTTAATTTTATTTTGAAATTTTCTATTGACAAAGGGAAAGCTAATATATATAATACTAAGGTGCAAGTGCGAGCAGCACCGTTGAGGTGATTTAATGAAAATTGACCTTACAGGCTTGTTTAACGGCAGCCGGAAAGAAATTGAAATTAATCAGTCTTTTGATTTAAGCGATTTAATTTACAGTACCTATAATCCGATTAAGGATAACGTAAACGTTAAAGGGAAGCTATTTTCAAAGGCTGATGTTATATATCTTGATATCAATATAAGCTTTACTTTTAACGGCTTTTGTGACAGATGTGCAGACGAGCTTTCAAAAGACTTTTCCTTTGATGTCAATAAGATTGTTGTCGAAGAGCTTCAAAACGAAAAGGATGACGAGGACTATATTGTTGTAAAAAACAGAACCCTTGATTTAGAAGAGCTTGTTAATGAAGAGGTTTCGCTCAACCTGCCGACAAAAATTTTGTGCAGTGACGATTGCAAGGGACTTTGCAGTCAGTGCGGAACCAATTTAAATGTCAGTAAATGTGATTGTAAAAAGGATGTTGACCCAAGACTTTCCGCTCTTTTACAATTACTTGATGAAGAATAAATAATGCTTTTAATATAAAGGAGGCACTAAAATGGCAGTACCAGCAAGAAAAACATCCAAGGCAAGAAAAAATAAGAGACGTTCAAGTGTTTGGAAGATGGATGCTCCAACACTCGTAAAATGCTCTAACTGCGGTGGCTATACAGTATCACATAAGGTTTGTAAGAACTGTGGCTATTATAACGGCAAAGAAGTTATCGCAAAAGAAGAAGCATAATTTTTAAAATTTGCAGACGGACATATATTGTCCGTCTTTCTTGTTATTAGGAGGAAAATTATGGCGAAGCCTGTAGTTGCTGTTGTCGGCAGACCTAACGTCGGCAAGTCAACACTTTTTAACAAGTTAATAGGCAGTAGACTATCAATCGTTGACGATACTCCCGGTGTAACGCGTGACAGGATTTACGGTGACTGCGAATGGCTGAATTATAAATTTCTCCTTGTAGACACAGGCGGTATCGAGCCTAACACGAATGACATTATTTTAAGCCAGATGCGTGCACAGGCGGAGATTGCGATAGAAACAGCTGATGTAATAATCCTTGTCACCAATATCCGTGACGGTGTTGTTGCAAGCGACCACGAGGTCGCCTCTATGCTTCAGAAAAGCGGTAAACCGATTGTTCTCTGCGTTAATAAATGCGACAGTATCGGCGAGGTAGATCCTGACTTTTATGAATTTTATAATCTCGGTTTAGGCGATCCGATTGCAGTTTCAGCTTCTCACGGCCACGGTACAGGTGATTTACTCGATGAGGTCATCAAGTTTTTGCCGGAGCAGACGGACGAAGAGGAAGATGATGAGATTATCAACGTTGCCGTTATCGGTAAGCCTAACGTCGGTAAATCATCACTTGTAAATAAAATCAGTGGTGAGCAAAGAGCAATCGTATCAGACATTGCAGGCACGACAAGAGATACTACTGATACCTTTATAGAAAACCAATTCGGCAAGTTTAATTTTATCGACACGGCAGGATTAAGACGTAAAAGCAGAGTTAATGATGCAATTGAGAAATTCAGCATTATCCGTGCAAGAATGGCTGTTGAGCGTGCTAACGTCTGTGTTATTATGATTGACGCTGTTGAAGGATTTACCGAGCAGGATTCAAAGGTTGCAGGCATTGCTATTGAACAGGGCAAGGCTTGCATTATCGCTGTGAATAAATGGGACGCTGTTGAAAAAGACGGCAATACAATGAATGAGTATAGAAAAAAGCTTGAAAATGATTTTTCATTTATGAGCTATGCTCCCATTATGTTTATCTCTGCCAAAACGGGACAGAGGCTTGAAAGGCTCTTTGAAATGATTGCCTTCGTTCATTCTCAGAATTCAATGCGCATTTCTACAGGAAAGCTAAACGAAGTGCTGGCTGATGCTACAGCTCGTGTTCAGCCTCCGACCGATAAAGGCAAAAGGCTTAAAATTTACTATATGACACAAGCTTCAACTCGTCCTCCGTCATTCGTTTTCTTTGTTAATAATGCAGAGCTTTTCCACTTTTCATATCAAAGATATCTTGAAAATCAGATAAGAGATAT
>JAFLSA010000137.1 GCA_022511185.1 Eubacterium sp. | reverse complement strand
CTGAAAGCAGAAATGCTGGATGCGGTATATCTGCAGCAAAACTCTTTTGATTTGGTTGATGCAAACTGTACTACTTTGAGACAACGATATGTTACAGATAAACTTATCTGTATTTTGGGCAGTGAGTATGGGGTAGATAACAAAGATGATGCCCGTAGTCTGTTTAACCGTATGCGACAGAAGTTTATCGATTGGAATTACACGGAATTTGAAAGCGATGCTTTTAAGAACGCTGAGGCTGAAATTGATAAACTATACCGTGAAGGTAACGGTAAGCTTGAAAGCGGCGCAGAACGCTTATTAAAGGGCGGTGAGTTAGTATGAATAAAGTTTATAATCGAATTGAATCTATCACCGGTAACGTTATTACCGTACGGGCCAAGGGCGTTAAATATAAAGAGCTTGCTCAGATAAATACCCGCTTTGGTAAATCACTTGCACAGGTTAATAAAATTGAGGGTGACATTGTTTCACTGCAGGTGTTTGCAGGCGGACGCGGTATTTCAACGGGAGATGAAACGCGCTTTTTGGGTCACGAAATGCGTGTGTCCTTTAGTGAAGACCTATTGGGTCGTATATTTGACGGCTCCGGTGAGCCGAGGGATAAGGGGCCGGCGCTTACGGAAAATTTGAAGCCCATCGGCGGACCTTCCGTTAATCCTACCAAACGTATTCTCGCCAATCGAATGATGAGAACAAACATCCCTATGATCGATATGTTTAATACGCTCGTTGTTTCGCAGAAGCTTCCTATCTTCTCAATTTCGGGCGAACCGTATAATCAGCTTCTTGCCCGTATTGCGATGCAGGCACAGGCCGATGTAATCGTGCTCGGCGGTATGGGACTTAAATATGATGATTTTCTCTATTTTAAGGATGAGCTTTCAAAAGGCGGCGCGTTGAGTAAGACGGTTATGTTTATTCACACTGCTTCCGATCCTACGGTTGAGTGTATGATGATTCCCGATATGGTATTGGCTGTGGCAGAGCAGTTTGCTTTGCAGAATAAGGATGTATTGGTGCTTCTTACCGATATGACCAACTTCGCCGATGCTATGAAGGAAATTGCGATTACTCAGGAACAGGTGCCTTCCAACCGTGGATATCCCGGTGATCTTTATTCTCAGCTTGCAGCCCGTTATGAAAAGGCTGTTGACTTTGCAGATTCAGGCTCTGTTACCGTTTTGGCTGTTACCACCATGCCGGGCGATGACGTAACGCATCCTGTACCGGATAATACCGGATATATTACAGAGGGGCAGTATTATCTTAAAGGAGGCCGTATTGAACCCTTTGGTTCACTTTCCCGACTAAAACAAAATGTAAACGGTAAAACAAGAAAAGACCATAGAACACTTATGGATGCTATGATCCGTTTGTACTCCTCATATAAAGAAACTCTTGAAAAGAAAAGCATGGGCTTTTCTATGAGCCACTGGGATGAAAAGTTGCTGAAGTACGGTGAACTTTTTGAGAACAAGCTTATGGATTTGTCAGTTAATCTGTCGCTTGAAGAGGCTCTTGATTTGGGTTGGGAGATTTTAGCCGATTGCTTTAATAAAGATGAAACCGGAATTAAGTCAGACCTTACTGATGAATTTTGGCCTGAGAGGTAAGGAGGACTGTAATTTTGGCAAAAATCAAGCTAACTAAAAATGAGTTAAAGGTACAAAAGGACGCACTCAAAATGTATCGGAGATATTTGCCTACACTGATGCTCAAAAAGCAACAGCTCCAAGCGGAAATTCGTACTATTGAGGACAAGGCGAGAGCAGTAAGAAAAGAAAAAGAAGAGCTTGAAAAAGGCTTCAGAGATTGGATTGCTGTTTTCAGCGAAAATGAAGCTTTTCCTGAAGGGGTAATTACTGTAAGCAATATTCGCAAAGGAATCGGTAATATTGCAGGCGTCACAATTCCAACCTTTGACGGAGCAGATTTTTCCAGAGGTGATTATGATTTGTATGAAACTCCTCTTTGGGTGGATATTGCTGCAAATCATATGGAAAAGGCAATGCTGCTTGATATGGAGGCGGAAGTTTTGGACGAGCAAGTCAGGCTTTTAGAGACAGAGCTTCTTGCAACATCTCAAAGGGTCAACCTGTTTGAAAAGGTTAAAATCCCTGAAACAGAGGAAAATATCAGAAAAATATCAATCTATCTGGCAGACCAGCAGGTCAGCGCCGTAGTGCGTTCTAAAATATCAAAACGCAAGATAGCCCTTCGTAATGCTGAGGCTTCCGAAAGGCAGGTTTATTCGCTATGATTGTGCCTATGAAAAAAGTATCTCTCATAATTCTGGGAGATAAAAAATCAGAAACACTTAAAGAGCTTCGAAAATTAGGAATCGTTCATATCGAGATAACCGAAGGCTCAGGTGAAAGGCTCAGCGAGCTGAAAGAAAAAATAACACTTCTTGAAAACGCAGCTTTCACCATAGGAAAAAAGAAAAAGGTGGAAGAAAAGGAGATAAATTCTTCCAAAACGCTCTCTGTTGCAAGAGAAATTGTTTCTCTTGCCGAGGAAAAAAAGGCGTGTCAATCAGAACGAATCGCCCTTAATGTAGAGCTTGAACGGCTGAAAAACTGGGGTGAGATTGATCCTCACAGCATCGAAGACTTAGCGTCAAAGGGCATTGATATTTCGTTTTATGAAATGCCGAAAGCCGAATACGAAGTTTTGGGTGACGGCGTAAGGACCGTAAGGTTGGAATCAGATAAATCTTCCGTTAAATTCTTGTTACTTAAATCTGACCTTGAAAGCGAAGATGAGGCTATCTTATCCTTGCGCAATTACAGATTGGAACTGCCGCAGATTTCCACCGCTGAAATGACGGAAAAAATCGACGAGCTTGGAACCCGTATTAAAGCAATAGATGAACAAATTGCTTCCTATGCAGGTTATGCCGAGAGCATAAAAAAGGCAATAAAGTCCCTTAAGAAGGAAGTTGAATTTGAAGTTTATGCTACGGGTATGGCGGATGAAAATCTATCAACCGATGAGAACAGAGCGGTTTCTGTCGCATATTTTAAAGGATATATTGAGGCAGAGAATCTTGACAGACTGCAACAGACAGCGTGGAAAAACGCATGGGGACTTCTTGTGGAGGATCCGAGTGAGGAGGACAATGTTCCTACCAAGCTGAAAAATAATAAGTTTGTAAGCCTCATCTATCCGTTGACAGATTTTTTGGGTACTGTTCCCGGATATTTTGAGTATGACATTTCCGGTTGGTTTTTAGTATTTATACTCATATTCTTCGGAATTATTTTCGGAGACGGCGGATACGGACTCTTGATTTGTACTGTTGTATCTATACCGCTTATAAAATCAATTATTTCAAAAAAGAAAGTCTCTCCGGCCATTTTGCTTATAGGACTTTTCGGATTGTCAACGGTACTCTTCGGAACCCTTACCTGCACATGGTTCGGACTTTCTCCCGAGCAGTTACCGCATTGGCTTAAGAGCTTATCAATACCTGTTATTTCAAACGTTTATGCCGACAGGATCTGGCATCCGTTCTGGACACAGGGAGGAGCAGGACTTACAACTGCGCAAAACTTACAGATATTTTGTTTTTCGCTCGCTCTTATACAGCTTACGGTAGCGCATATAAAGGGTGCCGCGAGAAATAAAAGTACGGTTAAAATGCTCGGTGACATCGGCTCGATGTTACAGCTTTTTGGAATTTATTATTTAGTACTCAGCCTTGTTGTAAACTCTGAGGTGTTCAGCTTCGGACTTGTAATAGGCGGTATTCCTATCGGTACGGTAGCTATCGCTTTGATAGGAATAGGTTTTGTTTTAAGCTTTGTATTTTCAAACTACGAAGGAAGTATTGTAAAATCTATACTTTCAAGTCTTACTAATATCGTTTCGGTTTTGCTTGGCGTAGTCAATGTGTTTTCAGACATAGTTTCGTATATACGCCTTTGGGCTGTCGGTCTTGC
>JAFLSA010000136.1 GCA_022511185.1 Eubacterium sp. | reverse complement strand
ATACCAATATTTCTTGTCATTTCAAGAGATACTTTTCTTGGCATAATATCCTCCTGTTAATAACTGAATTAATATCTGAAATGAGCAAAGGCCTTGTTTGCTTCTGCCATCTTGTGTGTATCGTCGCACTTCTTTACAGCGCCGCCGGTCTTGTTAACTGCATCCATAATCTCTGCAGCAAGACGTTCCTTCATAGTTCTCTCTGAACGCTGACGAGCGTAAAGAGTAATCCAGCGAAGACCGAGTGTCTGTCTTCTTTCCGGACGAACCTCAAGAGGAACCTGATAAGTTGCACCGCCGATACGACGAGCCTTTACTTCAAGTACAGGCATTACGTTTTCCATAGCTGCTTCAAAAGCTTCAAGCGGATCATTGCCTGTCTTTTCCTTAACGATGTCAAATGCTCCGTAAACGATTTTCTGAGCGACACCCTTTTTTCCATCAAGCATAATGTTATTAATTAATCTTGTTACAAGCTTTGAGTTGTAAAGCGGATCAGGTAATACATCACGCTTAGCGATTTGACCTCTTCTTGGCATCTCGCTTCCCTCCTTCATAAATTTTCAATGAGTTCATAGGTACTCGGTTTTCCCGTGGAGTCAACAAAAGATCATATACGCTTTTATATATTAGGTATATAAACTATTGTTTTTCCATAAGAAAGAATTTTAAGGCTTACTTCTTAGCAGCCTTTGGCCTCTTAGCACCGTACTTTGAACGGCTCTGCATTCTGCCGTTTACACCCTGAGTATCGAGTGTACCACGGATGATGTGGTAACGTACACCAGGAAGGTCCTTAACACGGCCGCCACGAATCATAACAACTGAGTGTTCCTGAAGATTGTGACCAACGCCCGGGATGTAAGCAGAAACTTCAATTCCGTTTGTAAGACGAACTCTGGCAATCTTACGAAGTGCTGAGTTAGGCTTCTTAGGAGTTGCTGTCTTAACTGCTGTGCAAACACCACGCTTCTGAGGAGAATCGTTATCTGTCATAACGTTCTTCTTTGTGTTGAGACCCTTAAGAAGTGCAGGTGCCTTTGCCTTCTTCTCTATAGACTTACGTCCTGTTCTTACGAGCTGATTAAAGGTAGGCAATAGTTTATCTCCTTTCATTTAATATTTTATACGCCATATGTTTTCTTACACATATGCGCATAAATCATACAACAAAATAAAAATTTATTGTATCATTTAAACGCACATTCTGGGGCGAAAGTAAAACTTCGCCCCAAATGTTGTGTTTTTAACTAAATAAACGTGTAAATATTTGTTGAATTTTACCAAATCCAGACCCACGCAAATTAGCATTATACCTTATGACATTGAATTTGTCAAGAGTTCTTGTAACTGTTCAAGGTTTAAAATTTCGTCGCTTCCCTCTGATGAGAAATAGCTCGGAACAACGTCAACCTCTCTGAACACATCCATACCTGTACCGGCAGGAACAAGCTTACCGATGATAACGTTTTCCTTAAGACCGATAAGCGGATCGCTCTTGCCCTTAATAGCGGCATCGGTAAGAACTCTCGTTGTCTCCTGGAAGGATGCGGCTGAAAGGAAGGAATCTGTTGCAAGAGATGCCTTTGTGATACCCATAAGAATAGGTATATAAGTTGCTTTCTTAAGGTCAGCTTCGCCTGCCTTAATCCTTGCTTCAATCTTATCATTTGCCTCATCGACAGCAGCAACGTCAACCATTGTGCCTGCAACAAGGTCTGTATTACCTGCATCGTCAACCGTACATTTCTTGAGCATCTGACGAACGATAACCTCGATATGCTTATCGTTGATATCAACACCCTGTGTACGATATGCAAACTGTACTTCCTTGATAAGATAATTGTAAACAGCCTCTTCACCGAGAATTGCAAGAACGTCGTGCGGATTAACAGCACCGAGTGTAAGCTCTGTACCCTTTTGAATATGAGCACCCTCAACGATATTTTCGCAAAGACGTGCGCCGTAAGGAATAAGATACTTTTTCTCCTCGGCTGTCTCGCTGTTGAATACAACAACGTGACGGCTCTTCTTAATTTCCTCAAATCTTACGTCACCCTCAATTTCTGAGAGGATAGCAAGCTGTTTTGGCTTTCTTGCCTCAAAGAGCTCCTCAACTCTTGGAAGACCCTGTGTGATATCGGCGCCGCCGGCTACACCACCGGTGTGGAAGGTTCTCATTGTAAGCTGAGTACCCGGCTCACCGATTGATTGAGCAGCGATAATACCAACTGCCTCACCAACCTGAACAGGCTCGTTGAATGCAAGGTTTGAACCGTAGCACTTACGGCATACACCGTGGCGTGATTTACAGGTGATAAGTGAACGAATCTTAACTGACTCAATGCCTGCGTCTACAATACGCTTAGCATCATCTTCAGTCATCATCACGTCTGTTTCCATAAGAACTTCGCCTGTCTTAGGATCAATAACAGGCTCAACGCAGAATCTGCCTGTAAGTCTTTCCTCAAGCGGCTCAAGAACACGGTTGCCGTCCATAATCTTGGAAACTACGATACCGTCATGGCAGCCGCAATCATCATCACGGATAATAACGTCCTGTGATACGTCAACAAGACGACGTGTAAGGTAACCTGAGTCAGCAGTACGAAGAGCTGTATCGGCAAGACCTTTACGAGCACCACGTGATGAAATGAAGTATTCAAGAATATTAAGACCCTCACGGTAGTTAGCACGGATAGGAACCTCGATTGTCTTACCTGCAGTGTTGGCGATAAGACCTCTCATACCTGCAAGCTGACGAAGCTGAGAGGTACTACCACGGGCACCTGAATCAACCATCATATGAATTGGGTTATGAGCACCGTCAAAGTTACCTGTAAGCTCGTTTGAAACCTTGTCTGTACAATCCTCCCAAGCCTTGATTACGGCTGAGGAACGCTCCTCATTTGTAATAAGACCATAGTTATAATTGTATGTGATTTCATCAACCTTCTTTTCTGCTTCAGAAAGATAATCTTTCTTCTTATCAGGAATAAGAGCATCGCAGACAGCAACTGTTGTGCCTGATACGGTTGAATATTTATAGCCCTGTGCCTTGAGCTCGTCAAGTACCTTTGATGCTATTGACACACCGTGAACGTTAATACATTTTTCTGCAATCTGACCAAGCTGTTTTTTCTTAACAACGAAGGAAACCTCAAGCTCAAATTCGTTTTCAGGGTTTGTTCTGTCAACGAAGCCGAGATCCTGCGGAACAGGTCTGTTGAAGATTACACGGCCGATTGTAGTTTTAACAAGCTTTGATTTCTGAACGCCGTCAATCTCCTTAGTAAAGCGGATAAGACATTCAGAGTGAAGACCGAGTGATCCCTCCTGATAAGCCATCATAGCCTCATCGGTATCACGGTAAATATTATACTTAGTAACCTCTTTGCCGTCGATGACCTCAGTGCGAGGACAACCGGGCTCACCATCCTTAATCATTGTAAGATAGTAAGAACCGATAACCATATCCTGTGTAGGAACGGCAACAGGCTTACCGTCTGACGGCTTAAGAAGGTTATTTGCAGCAAGCATAAGCATTCTTGCCTCTGCCTGAGCCTCTGCTGAAAGAGGTACGTGAACAGCCATCTGGTCACCGTCGAAGTCAGCGTTAAACGCTGTACAAGAAAGCGGATGAAGCTTGATTGCTCTACCCTCAACGAGCACCGGCTCAAATGCCTGAATACCAAGTCTGTGAAGTGTGGGAGCACGGTTAAGCATTACAGGGTGATCCCTGATTACAACCTCAAGACAATCCCAGACAGCAGGATTATTTGCTCTTTCAACCATCTTTCTGGCTAATTTAATATTTGATGCAACACCTGTTTCAACAAGTCTCTTCATAACAAACGGCTTGAAAAGCTCGATAGCCATTTCCTTAGGAAGACCGCACTGGTGCATCTTAAGCTCAGGGCCAACAACAATAACTGAACGTCCCGAATAGTCAACACGCTTACCGAGAAGGTTCTGACGGAAACGTCCCT
>JAFLSA010000135.1 GCA_022511185.1 Eubacterium sp. | reverse complement strand
AAAGCCAATATTATCAAGACAACTGACGGAAAGTTCCTTAAAACTGCTCAGAAAATCGGTGAGGAATATCCTGATATCGTAACTGATGACTGGTATGTTGACATCACAACTGCTAAGCTTATCGACCCTATGAGAAGAAGAGATTTCAAGGTGTTTGTTCTGCCTAACCTCTATGGAGATATTATCACTGATGAAGCGGCAGAATTTCAGGGTGGTGTCGGCACGGCAGGCTCAGCAAACATTGGTAAGAAGTATGCAATGTTTGAGGCTATTCACGGCTCTGCTCCCCGTATGATTCAGGAAGGCAGAGGTCAGTATGCTGACCCTTGCTCAATGCTTCGTGCATCTGTGATGCTTCTTTCACATATCGGTTATCAGAAGGAGGCTAATGCTCTTGAGGCAGCGCTTGACAAGTGTATGTTTGAGGAGAAAAAGCTCACAATTACAGGCAGAGACACAGGCTGTACCTGCAGTGAATTCGGTGATTACGTAATGGAAACAATCACTGAAATGACAAAGTAAATGACGAAATAAATTATAAAAAAGAGGGGGAATTTCAATGGCGGCAAAAGAGGATATTTCAATAGCTGTAATAAAGCGACTTCCCCGATATTACCGCTTTTTGCAGTCACTTAAGGAAAACGGAATCGTGCGCATCAGCTCAAAGGAGCTTGCGGCGAGAATGGGTCTGACTGCATCACAAATCAGGCATGATTTTAACTGCTTCGGCGGTTTCGGTCAGCAGGGCTACGGCTACAACGTACCTGAGCTTCACGGGAAAATTGGTGAAATTCTTTGCGTAAATAAGGAAATAAAAACGATACTTATCGGCGCCGGCAACTTAGGAAAGGCTGTTACCAACAAGATTTTCGGCAAGAACAGCGGATTTAAGCTTATTGGAATTTTTGATAAAAATGAAGCACTTTGCGGAAATATGATCAAGGGAATTCCTGTAAGACATATTAACTATATTGAAAATTTCTGTATAGATAATGAGCCGATCTGCGCCGTAACCTGTATACCGTCAAACGATATGAGCGAAATTACAGATTTGCTTGTTAAGGTTGGTATCAAGAGCTTTTGGAATTTCTCAAATTACGATATCGCAATGGCTCACCCGGGTGTCCTTGTTGAAAACGTACATCTTACTGACAGTCTTTTAACGCTCGGCTACCTTACGAATACTACACTTGGAAAAACGGAGGAATAGCAGTGCAGCAAATCAGTACAAAAGAAATTGTTGACATAATTAAATACAGCAGTGACTCTGTTATTCTTGTTGAAAAAAAACCGCTTGCAAATCCAAGTCAGTATAAGGTGCAGTATTCAGTTGTCGATTTTAAGACGAAAAGCATTGACGTTTCAACTAAAAGCGCTTATCTCTTTAAAAAATTCGGCGCTAATTTTAAAAGGATAAGTGAGATTATTCCTAACTTTGTTCAATGTGAGGCTGCTGTTTTATATGACAGGCGTGTGCTTGCCATTTATCCTAACGGAGAGTCAGGTATATTTGACCGTGAAGGCGAGCTTGACTGGAGCGGTACGTTTGATTACCACGATAATCCTGTCAAATGCCTTGCGCTTGAGGGAAAATATTTTTGGAGCGTATGCCCTGATGAAAACTGTGTTGTGCGCTACTCTGCTCAGAATATGAAGCTCGATTTACGTATCGGCGGAAAGGATGCACAAACCTTTATAAAGCCAAGTCACATATGTTATGATAATGGAGATCTCTACGTTTGCTGTGACAATAATAAGGTAAGGAAAATTGACGGCAGAAATTATACTGTTTCAGACTACCTTAACTTTAACAATGCGGTAAAACGTTTTTATAAGTACGGAGATTACGCTATCGCAGTAATGGCAGACGGAACGTATGTTCTTGAAAATAACGAATAAAAGCAAATACACATAACAAAAATGCAGGGTATCAAAACCCTGCATTTTTTAGTTTATTCCCTTAATGCTCGGAAAATACCTGAACATAACCTTGCCAAGTATTTTGTCCTTATGTACAAATTTATTCTCCCAAAAACGCGAATCAATACTGTTATTTCTGTTATCGCCCAACATAAAATAACTGTCTTCGGGGACTATGTAAGGGCCAAAATCACCATCCGGTTTGCAATTCGTTACAAAGCTGTCGTCAAGCTGAACTGTTTCACCGTCCGTTTTTGTAACGTAAACAACACCGTTGACGATCTCAACCGTCTCACCCGGAAGACCGATAACCCTTTTAACGTATATTTGCTCCTCATTATCAGGAAAATGAAAAAGAATAATATCGTATCGCTCTGGGTCATCATTCACATAAGCCAATCGGTTTGCAATTATTCTGTCATTTAACTGAATTGTATTCAGCATTGAGCCTGTAGGTACGATTGCATTTGCAAATACAAATGTCCTGAGAACAACGGCAATAATTGCTGCAATTATAATAGGAATTAAAAAGCTTATTATGCCGCCTATTTTACTTTCTTTTTTCAATGCTTTATCTTTTTCCATAATGTTCCTCTGATTACTTTTTTTATAATTATAGCATAAATTAAAGTTATATCAATAGAGAATTTTAAATTTAATGAATCACATACCGATTTCAGCTTTCATTTCCTTTAAGATTTCGCAGGACTGTCTGAATTTTTCCTTTTCTTCTTCGCTTAATTTCATCTGCAAAACCTCACGCACTCCGTTATGATTGACGACTGACGGAACGCCGACGTATATCCCCTGCTCGCCGTACTCACCCTTAAGATAAGTTGACACAGTAAAGATTGAATTTTCATTAAAAAGAATTGCCCTTGTAAGTCGTGCAAGCACCATGCCTATCCCGTAATATGTTGCACGCTTCGCCTTGATTATTTCATAAGCAGACTCCTTAACGTCAACTGCAATCTTTTCCATATCCTCCATAAGATTTGGATATCTCGCCTGTAAATCTTTTAAAGGATTAACGGAAATTGTGGCATTACTCCATGCAACGAACTCAGAATCACCGTGCTCGCCGATAACGTAGGCGTGAACGTTTCTCGGATTGACCTTAAAATAATCGCTCATCATATGCCTGAGCCTTGCAGAATCAAGCGTTGTGCCTGAGCCGACAACTCTGTTTGCAGGAAAGCCTGATAGATTATAGACAACGAGTGTCATAATATCCACAGGGTTTGTAGCAATCAAAAAAACGCCGTTAAAACCGCTTGCAACGATAGGATCGACAATAGACTTAAAGACCTCATAATTTTTCTGTAGTAAATCTCTGCGTGTTTCTGCCCCCTCCTGAGGTGCACCGGCGCAGATAACAACAACGTCAGCGTCGCCGCATTCATCGTAATCGCCTGATTTAATTTTCATTGAGCTTGGTGCAAACGGCAGCCCGTGACAAAGATCCATCGCTTCTCCGTGTGCACGCTCCTTGTTAATATCAATTAAGACAAGTTCGTCACAGATATTCTGATTTAAAAGCGCATAGGCATAGCTCATACCGACCATACCCACACCGACGATTACGACCTTTTTGTTGTCCATAAACATAAAATCACCCAAGAGTATTATAAGCAACTCTTGGGTAATAATTCCTCAAATATTAATCTGCAAGGTTTCGACTCGTCCCTATTAAATCACCGTTTTCTGCATCGACATAAACTACTCTGCCGCCTAATGGCAACTCTTCCTCTCCCCAGTAAAAACCTATTGCCCAGAGATAATCAGGAATACCTTTGTCAAATTGCTCAAATCGACCGTAGCTGTTTGAAAAATCAGGGAACAACAAAAAAGTACTGCCAAGATAATCAAATATCAAATCATATTCTTTTCCTGCGTCTACCTCTTTATCAATCCCTCTTTGCTTGATGTGTTTCGTTGCAATCTTGACTGCCTCCCCAGAAGAAATTTTTACATTCTTACGATATGCTTCAGGTACTTTGCTGTCCAAATAGTCCATTACTTCACCCGTTTGTGTATCAAGTGATAAGTAGCTATCAGCGGTTTTAAGGACTAACTCACCCTTATAAACCCTT
>JAFLSA010000134.1 GCA_022511185.1 Eubacterium sp. | reverse complement strand
GAAAAATGCTTGTAAATATGCGTGACCTTCTGGCAGATGCACAGGAGGGTGATTATGCAGTCGGCTCATTCTCAGTAGCGAATATGGAAATGGTTTTGGGCGTTTTAAAGGCTGCAAAGGAGCTTAATGCACCCGTAATTTTGCAGATTGCGGAGGTCAGGTTAAAGCAAAGTCCGCTTGAGGTTATCGGTCCTTTAATGGTGGCCGCTGCTGAGAATGCAGACACGCCCGTTGCCGTTCACTTTGACCACGGAAAAACGCTTGAAAAAATCGGTCAGGCACTCGACTTAGGCTTCACGTCAGTTATGTTTGACGGCTCACACTTACCGCTTGATGAAAATATCGAGATGACCAAAAAGGTTATGGCAATGGCTCAGGAATATGATGCCGCTGTTGAGGCAGAAATCGGTTGTGTCGGCGGTTCAGAGGACGGCTCAGAGGATATTGCAATCAACTGTACTAAGGTTGAGGACGCTGTTCGTTTCGAGGCTGAAACTCAGGTGGATGCGCTCGCAATCGCAATCGGCAATGCACACGGAAATTACAAGAGCGCGCCGAAGCTCAGATTTGATATTCTTGAAGAGGTTGAGAAAAATACTGATTTACCGCTCGTTCTTCACGGCGGCACGGGTATTACGCCTGATGATTTTGTAAAATGCTCGCATACGGGAATTAAGAAAATAAATATTGCCACTGCAACCTTTGATGCGGTTGAAAATACTGTGCACAAGTGCTATAATGAAGGAAGCATTAACGGATATTATGATTTGCAGGCTGCCGAGGTCGAGGGTGCTTATCAGAATGCGAAAAAGCATATCCTCATTTTCGGTACCGACAATAAAGCGTAAATAAACAGGAGATGTATAGCTATGAAATATATTGAATTTGATATGTCAAAGCCGCTTGATTTTATTCCAATCGGCAGAATCGCAATTGACTTTAACCCGACTGATATGTATATGCCGCTCAGTCAGTCATCAAACTTCAACAAGTACGTTGGCGGCTCACCGGCAAATATTGCCGTCGGTCTTGCAAGGCTTGGCTGTAAGGTGGGCTTTTGCGGCTGCGTGAGCAATGACCAGTTCGGTGATTTTGTTGTTGAGTATTTTGAAAAAGAGGGTATTGATACAAGTC
Source organism: Eubacterium sp. (assembly GCA_022511185.1). Classification (GTDB taxonomy): domain Bacteria; phylum Bacillota; class Clostridia; order Oscillospirales; family Acutalibacteraceae; genus Eubacterium_R. The sequence continues at coordinate 2,907 of JAFLSA010000134.1, read as the reverse complement.
AAATCACAAGAGCTAAAAACGGTGAGTGCCTTGGTCTTACGTTTACAGAAATTCTCTCAAAGGAAAAATCCTCTATCCTTATGTACCGCGACAATGTTGCTGATTTTTGTATGGCACCTGAGGACATTAAGGAAGAGTACATTGCATCTGCAAAGGCAATCGTAATCAGCGGTACTGCGCTTGCAAAATCTCCGTCACGTGAGGCTTGCCTTAAGGCGATGATGCTTGCAAAGAAAAATAACGTAAGAATTATTTTTGATATTGACTATCGTGAATACACTTGGACGTCAAAGGACGAGATAGCAGTTTACTACAGCCTTGTTGCTCAGAATGCTGATATCATTATGGGTTCAAGAGAGGAATTTGATTTAACAGAGGGAATTGTCGGCGTTAAGGAGTCTGACCCTGAATCTGCTAAATACTGGCAGTCCTTCGGCGCAACGATCTGCGTAATCAAGCACGGCAAGGAAGGCTCAACCGCATATACGAATGACGGCAAGTTTTACTCAATCAAGCCGTTCCCGGCAGTTAAGCTCAAGGGATTTGGCGGTGGTGACGGCTACGGCTCATCATTCCTTTACAGCCTTCTTCAAGGCAAGGAAATCATTGAGTGCCTTGAGTTCGGCTCAGCATCAGCTTCAATTCTTATTTCCGCTCACTCTTGTTCAGATGCAATGCCGTCTGCAAAGCAGGTTGAGGAATTTATCAAAAAGAGTAAGGAAGAGTACGGCGAAATGGTAGCACGAGTTTAAATTATGTCTTTTTCCGTTAAACTGCGTTATAGTCAAAATTCCGCTCGGTCACATACACCGTGTATGCTCCCGTCGATGAAATTTTGCCAAAGCCTTGTTTAACGAAAAAATCCATTAATTTAAAATATGGAATAGACTATCCTTGTAATTATTGACTTTTTGGGTAAAATATGGTATAATTTACACCGTATTGAGGGAGTAGTTCCACACAAGTTTTACATAGTGTGAACTAAATCAACAGCTTGCCTGATGGTGTGCTTTTGCACTAACGGCTGGTTTAGTTTTAAAGAATGAGACTCGTACATAGTGATATACTATGTACGGGTTTTTTAATTTGGTAAATTCGTTTAAAAAGGAGTTATTTGATGAAGGAATATTTGAAAAACAGCACACAGGTTTTAGATGAGATCGGCTCAAACGAAAACGGTCTTACGTCATCTGAGGCTGCTGCAAGGCTTGAAAAAAACGGCAAAAACAAGCTTGCTGAGGGTAAAAAGGAATCACTTATCCATAGATTTTTAAAGCAGCTTGCCGATCCGATGATTATTATTCTCATTGCGGCGGCGGTTATTTCTGCTATAACTGCAACGCTTGGCGGTGAGGGTGAGGGATATGCCGACGTTATAATCATTCTTGTTGTCGTTCTTATCAATGCTATTCTCGGCGTTTATCAGGAGAGCAAGGCTGAAAAGGCGATTGAGGCACTGCAGGAGATTGCCGCCGCTACGTCTAAGGTTATTCGTGACGGCAAGCTGACTGATATCAGGTCTGAGGATTTGGTTGTCGGTGATATTGTTGTGCTTGAAGCAGGCGACAGTGTGCCTGCTGACTGCCGCATTATTTCCTGTGCTTCGATGAAGATTGAGGAAGCGGCGCTTACAGGTGAATCTGTTTCCGTCAATAAGCTCTCTGATGAAATTGATCCGCTCGGCAGTGACGACGTGCCACTCGGTGACAGGAAAAATATGTGCTATATGGGTTCAAATGTTGTTTACGGCCACGGCAAGGCTGTAGTCGTTGCAACAGGTATGGATACTGAAATGGGCAAGATTGCAGATGCTCTTGCAACTGCTGAGGAAAATCAGACCCCGTTACAGATCAAGCTCAATCAACTTTCTAAAATTCTTTCAGTCGTAGTTCTCGGCATTTGTGTATTTATCTTTGCTTTTGACGTTATCCGTTCACTCGTTGTTGGCGATACAGTAACGATTAATTCTGTGCTTGACACATTTATGGTTGCAGTTTCGCTTGCAGTTGCCGCTATTCCTGAGGGACTTGCCGCCGTTGTTACGATAGTGCTTTCAATCGGTGTTACAAAAATGAGCAAGCGTAATGCCGTTATCCGACAGCTTACAGCAGTTGAAACTCTTGGTTGTACTCAGATTATCTGTTCAGACAAGACAGGCACGCTTACCCAGAACAAGATGACTGTTGTTGAATACAGGGGCAGTGACGAAAGACTGCTTGCTTCTGCAATGGCTCTTTGTTGTGATGCTGAGCTTCAGGAGGACGGTACGGTCAAGGGTGAGCCGACCGAGGCGGCACTTGTAGCCTACGCAAGCAAGCTCGAAATGCCTAAGCGTGATCTGGAAAAAGCCTTCCCGAGAGTTATGGAGGCGCCGTTTGACTCTACAAGAAAAATGATGTCAACCGTTCACAAATCAGAGCACGGCTACATTCAGTACACGAAGGGCGCACCTGACGTTGTTCTCTCTCGCTGTACGGCTTATTATGAAAACGGAAATGCAGTCCCGATGACCGAACAAAAAATGCAGGAAATCCTGTCGGCAAACAAGGAAATGGCAGACAAGGCTTTGCGTGTTCTTTGCTGTGCGATGAGGATTTACAAGGAAAAGCCTGAAAGCGAAGAGCCTGATGCACTTGAAAATAATCTTTGCTACGTCGGCTTAACCGGTATGATTGACCCTGTAAGACCTGAGGTTGTTGACGCAATTAAGAGATGCCGTGAGGCAGGTATAAGACCGATTATGATTACGGGCGACCATAAGGACACCGCCGTTGCGATTGCCAAAGAGCTTGGTATTATTGATGATGAATCAGGCGCAATCACAGGAACAGACCTGAATAAAATCAGTGACGATGATTTTCTTAATGATATTGGAAAATATTCAGTTTATGCCCGTGTTCAGCCTGA
>JAFLSA010000133.1 GCA_022511185.1 Eubacterium sp. | reverse complement strand
GCTTTGCACCGACACCTCAGCAGAGAAGTTAAGATACGATGCTACCCCGACAAGCACGGCAGTTATCATAAAGACAGAAATAAAGATACCAAGAGCAGTGATTACTGTTCTGCTTCTGTTCGCTTTCAAATGACGGATAGTCAAGCTTTTAATAATATTCATATTCCTGCCTCCTTAAATACCGTAAAATAGTATTATGGGAAATCAAGTCAAAAAATTGATTATATTTTCCCTACGGTACAACATAATTGTAATTTGTCAATCTTACATTCAGGTGACTTTAATGTGACAATTTTGTCACTTTGCAAAATCGAAGTTGGCAGGTATCTTAAACAATTGCTTTATAGAATCTTATTTCAAATTCAGTACCTTTTGAGATTTCACTTGTAACCGTGATTTTTCCGTTTTCCCTTTCAAATACTGCCTTTGCAAGCGCAAGGCCTATACCTACACTGTCGCTTGACGAATTCTTGCCGTGATAAAAGCGTTCAAAAATGTGTGGCAGATCCTCCTTTGCTATACCACAGCCGTTATCCTTTATAATAACTGAGCTGTATAAATTTGTAATTTGAGTTGAAATTATCAGCTCGCCGCCCTTATCCGTATGCTCAATGCAGTTTTTGATGATATTCTCAAAAGCCTCAGTTGTCCATTTGCTGTCACCGTTTACAGTAAAGTCCTCTGCCCTATTCTCAAACGAAATGCCTTTTAAATCAAGAGTGACTAAAAACGGCTTGATGCTCTGATCCAAAATATTTTTAATAGAGAACTCCTCATATTTAAAATCAACAGTGCCTGCATCGAGCTTTGAGAGCTTTAACAAATTCGTAATCAGCCACTTCATTTTCTCAAGCTGATTTTCAATTATCTCGATAAATTCTTTTCTCTTGTCAGGCTTGTCCTCATTTTTGAGTAAATCAGTCATCACCATCATCGAGGTTAAAGGAGTTTTAAGCTGATGAGAAATGTCCGCAAGAGAATCGGCAAGGTACACCTTGTCCTTTTTTAAAAGCTCATTTTGCGAGCGCAAAAGGACTATGACCTTGTAAAGATTATTTTTCAAAATTGAAAGCTCGCCCTCCGTATTGTCGGCAATATCCAGATCAAAATTGCCGGCGCACACAAGGGAAAGATAATTGTTAAGCTCGTTTAACTTATCATATCTTTTTTTAGTAAAATAAATAAAAACGCTCGTAACAGCTACGCCGAGCACTAAGCAAATAACTGCGCATATCGGCTCAATAAACATACATAAGACCGATAGCAAAGCAGTTATAATAATGCCGAAGGCAAGTGTACCTTTAATATCCTTATTTATCATTTTCAATCACATACCCGAGTCCACGCACTGTTTTGATATAAACAGGCTGTGCAGGGTCCTCCTCAATTTTATCTCTAAGTCTTTTTATATAAACGGTCAGGGTGTTGTCCTCAACAAAGTCACCGTCAATATCCCAAATATTTTCAAGAAGCTGACCTCTTGAAAGAACACTGCCACGATTGTTAAGGAGTATCAACAGGAGCTTATACTCCATAGCGGTCAGAATAATTTCATTATTATTTTTATACACCTTTGCCTCATTTGTGTTGATAATCAAGTCCTTGATTTTAACAATACCGTCGGCAGACTCCTTGTTGTATCGCCTGAGCACGCTTTTAATTCTGACCAAAAGCTCCTTTACACGAAACGGCTTTGATATATAATCATCAGCACCTAAATCAAAGCCCATAACAACGTTTACCTCATCATCAAAGGCGGTGAGGAAAATAACAGGCAAATCACCTATTTCCTTAATCCTTTTGCATACGTCATAGCCGCTGCCGTCAGGCAGGGTCAAATCAAGAATATACAGCGCAAAGCTTTCACTGCTGATAATTTTCATAGCGTCACCGACTGTCTTTGCAAGAGTAACATTATACCCCTCATTTTCAAGTGAATACGTAAGACCAATGCCGATTGCCTCGTCGTCCTCTAAGAGAAAAATTTTCATTCTATCACCCCGATAATATTTTATCACATTATAAATATCCTTTCCATTACAATATTGTAATATAAGGAAAGGACAGGGTTTTGCGCCCTGTCCTCGTTGTATATTATGTATTTATTCTTCTATACCGTTAAGCTGTTTCCAGTGTATTTTGCAGTAATTCTTGCCGTCGATAGCAGGATATTTTTCATCAGTCCTTGCTTCGTTATAGCAATCATATTCCTCGTTATATGCACAGCGCAGTGCATCCTCTCCGCCCTCAGTAAATGACGGAATGAACGAATAAAGGAATATACCTAAAACTGCTAAGCAGATAACAACAGGCGCTGCCTTGCCGTTGGTTTTTTCCGTGATTTTCTTAAAGAGCTTAGCCGCATCAATATTGCCGAGCTTCGTTTTATCAAACACTATCATAACAAGCTTCATCAGGAAATATGCAATTACTGCTGCAACTGTACCGACAATAAGACCGCCGACAATGTCTGACGGATAATGTACCATTAAGTAGATACGGCTTCCGGCAGTGCATAGTGCGATACATGGGAAGAGCCAAGCGATCTTTTTCTTATCCTTCATAAAGCAGAGGAAAAGTGCCATAGCAATCTCGGTAGCAGCGGTCGTATGCCCTGACGGGAAGGAGTAATCACTCTCTGAAAGTGAGCCTGCGCCGAGATACCAATTGAAATAATCTGCATTACCCTGAAGCGTATTATACGGTCTGATACGAAGTGCCATAGGCTTTACGACCACGTTTGTAACTATCGTGCCGATTGCAATCGCAAAAATCAGCGCAAAGCCGTATTTTCTCGTTTTCTTGAAAAGGCAAAGCACAACGCCCAAAACAGCCATTGGAATTACAAATGCTTCGTCGCCTAAAGCGGTGAAAAATTTTGCTACATAGGTTAAAAAAGTATTCTGCATTGAGCCGAAAAAGTGGAACACCCACATATCAAAGCCGTAAAATGCCTTGTCAATACTCTCACCTAAAGTTAAAAGTATAGGATTCATAAATCTACCTCCATTCATATTACTAATATATACTATCAAAATATCAAAAGAATTTCAATATTTTTTTAAAATGATATGCTTTATCGGTATAGAAAAGAAAACAGCGTACAATACTGTACGCTGAAATTTTTAACCCTCATCAATAGGATTCTTATTGTCCATTTTAGCTTCTCTGCCGTATTTATTCTCATATCCCGGATTGATATAGTCCTCAATAATCTTTCCGTCTCGAATACGGATAACACGCTCAGCCTCCTCTGCAATCTCGTTATCGTGAGTGATGACGATAACAGTTCTTCCCTCATTTTTAAGCTCGTGGAGAATCGCCATAACCTCTTTGGTAGAGCGTGTATCAAGGTTACCTGTAGGCTCGTCGGCGAGAATAACAGGAGGTCTTGCGGCAATAGCTCTTGCAACGGCAACACGCTGCTGCTGGCCGCCTGAAAGCTCAGCAGGGAGATGGCTCATACGCGGACCGAGTCCTACACGCTCAAGCGCCTCTTTTGAAATCTTGCGCCTTTCATCTTTTTTCATTCCTCTGTATACAAGCGGAAGCTCAACATTCTCAAGTGCTGAAAGAGACGGAATAAGATTAAAGCCCTGAAAGATAAAGCCGATTTGCTCATTCCTGATAACGCTCATCTGATCGTCGGTTAAATCGTCAACTAAATGTCCGTTTATGTAATATTCGCCGCTTGTCGGAGTGTCGAGCAGGCCGAGCATATTCATAAGCGTCGACTTACCTGAACCCGACTGACCAATGATTGCAACAAACTCGCCCTCGTCAATCGTAATTGATACGCCGTCAAGAGCATTGACCTGATTTTCCCCGGGATTATATATCTTATAAACGTCACGCACTTCAATAAGATGCATAGCTGTGCCTCCGAATTACAAATAGTATATTTAAAATATACAAGATATAAATATAAAAGTCAAGTGTATAATTACCATATTACTGTAAACAATAGGGTTGAGAGATTCAATCCCTCAACCCTAGGCAAAGCAAAGCAAATCCGAACCGCCTAAAACGCATCATTTCACGCACCCTCGCCCATTTTTTGTCTTGCCATACGCCAGTATGCCTGCACC
>JAFLSA010000132.1 GCA_022511185.1 Eubacterium sp. | reverse complement strand
AAATTGATTATATGATTTTCATTAACAGCGTCATTAAAATTCAATGACTCGTTTTTCATTATTACAAGATAATCTGATGATGCATGAATGCGTTCATCAAGATTTTTCTTTCGTTTCATTCGCATAATTCTACCTCTTAATGCTCGTCGTCAAGTACTGCGTGTGCACATTTTACTCCGTCAACTGCGGCGGAAATTATACCGCCTGCATAGCCTGCACCCTCACCGCAGGGATAAACACCACGTATATTGCACTGCAAAAATTCATCTCTCAAAATTCTTACGGAGCTTGATGATCTCGTTTCAGGTGCGGTCAAAACTGCATCATAAAGATTAAATCCGCTGAGCTTTTTGTCCATTTCAACTATTGCCGATTTCATTGTGGCAGACACCTTTTGCGGCAGACATTCATCAAGGTTAGTCAGTGTTACTCCTGTCGGGCAGGTCGGCTTAACGCTGCCAAGAGCCCTGCTTTCTATTCCTTTGAGAAAATCGCCTACAAGCTGAGCAGGCGCATTATAGTTACTGCCTGCAAGCACATAAGCATTATGCTCAATCTCACGCTGATAATATATGCCTGCAAGCGGGTGTTCGCTCGGGAAATCCTTTGGCTCAATGCCTACAAGAAGCGCTGAGTTAGCATTCTCTCCGTCACGTGCAAGCGAGCTCATACCGTTTACGATAACGCCCTCTTTTTCACTTGCGGCCGCAACAACCGTACCGCCGGGGCACATACAAAACGTGTACGCGCCTCTTTCGTGCAGTCCGTGGCAGGCGAGCTTGTAATCGGCCGCACCTAATTTTTTATGCCCTGCAAATTTTCCGTACTGTGCTTTATTTATCAGGCTTTGCGGATGCTCGATTCTTGCACCTACCGAAAACGGCTTTTGCATTATTTCCACGCCCATATTATAGAGCATTTCAACAGTATCTCTTGCACTGTGACCGATTGCCATAATCACGCTGTCCGTCTCTAAATCAAACTGCTCACCGTGATGTGAATAGGTGATGCCGTGAATAAAGCCGTTGGCTGAAATAAGCCTTTCAAGCTTGCATTCAAGCCTTACCTCTCCGCCTAAGCCTTCTATTTTCTTTCTTATATTTTTAACAACGATTGCAAGCCTGTCCGTGCCGATATGTGGCTTTGAGGAATAGAGAATTTCCTCAGGTGCGCCTGCTTCATACAGCTCTTGCAGTATCTTTCTGATGAACGGACTTTTGATTCCTGTTGTCAGCTTTCCGTCGGAAAAGGTGCCTGCGCCGCCCTCGCCGAACTGTACGTTTGATTCCTCGTTAAGCTCCCTTGTCTGCCAGAATTTGTTGACGTCCTTAGTGCGTGAGTCAACGTCTTTTCCTCGTTCAAGTATGATTGGCTTTAATCCTGCTTGTGCAAGAATAAGACCGGCAAACATGCCCGCCGGACCGAAGCCTACCACTACGGGTCTGAATTTGCTCACACGCTTGTTTTCGGGCAGTTCATACTTGTACGGCTTAACGATTTGCACCTTGTTTGACTTGCATTTTGATACAATCTGCTCTTCATCTAAACCGATAATGACATCAACTGAATAGGTGAAATGCACGTCATCTTTCCTTCGTGCGTCAACACTCTTTTTATAAATAGTATAAGACTTTATATATTTTTCGTTTATTTTAAGTGTTTTTGCCGCTTTAGCTTTGAGCAAAGCTTCCTCTTCATCTAAAGACAGCTTAATTTCGTTAATTCTTATCATATATTATATACCTTTATATAGATGTAATTTTATCAGCAGTCTTAATTCCGCTGTACCATGCAAAGTTAAGATTATATCCGCCGCAGTCAAACTGCCTGTCAAGCACCTCGCCGCAGGCAAACAGACCTTTAACAAGCCTTGACTGATAATCCGCAAATTCATCGGGTATTGCACCTCCGCTTGTGATTTGTGCAAAGTCAAAGCCCTTAGTGCCGGTGATAATCAGCTTCCAGTTTTTAGCAAACACAGCCATTTTTGAAATATCGCCCTCAGCCTGCTTTTCGATGATGTCCGAAAGCTCTGTGCCTAAAATTCCTTTTAGGCTGTGGAATTTGTTCAAATATTCATTAAGCTCGGTATCGCTCATATCGGGAATGAGGTCAAGCACCGCGTGGCATTTTTGCGGTTTTTCTTTGCGAAAGTTCTTGCTTACCGCTTCGGACAAATTCATCGTAACTATTCCCGACAGTCCGTAATCGGTGAAAAGCACCTCTCCGAAATCTTCTTTTGCCGTTATACCGTCAAGCTGAATTTTCATATTACATTTTACTCTGTGACCCTTGAGTGCTCTCGGATATTTGCTTGACGAGGTAAGCTGAACAAGTGCAGGGAGCAGGGGTGTTATACTGTGACCGAGTGAGTGTAAGAGTTTATAACCGCTTCCGTCTGAGCCGAGATTTTTCTGTGCCTTACCGCCTGTGGCAATAACTACATTATCCGCCACAAATATACCTTTGTCCGTCGTGACGGAAAGGTCTTTATCAATTTCGGTTACAGTACAGTCTGTAATGATTTCTACGCCGAGCCTGTTACATTCAGCAATTAAAATATCCAGAACAGATGACGCCTGATTAGAGTAGGGGTAAATTCTGCCTTCTTCATCTTCTCTTGTAACAAGTCCGAGGGAGGTGAAAAAATCAATTACCTCTGTGCAGCCTTCAGCCTTGGTGTTTGAAAGGTTGCATCTGCCGTTGCCTGTGGCAAGTATCTTTTTTCCTGCTGTTTGCATACGTTCGAGAATCGTGACGCTGAAGACGGGATTATTTTGTTTTAGCCTGATTGCACACGCAAGTCCGCTTGCTCCTGCTCCGACAATAATTGTGGTCATAATGTGTCACCTACACAATACATAGTTGATGATTTACTATAATAATATAAAATGTAAATAAATGCAAATTTTTTTGTCCAAAATACTTGACTATCACTTGACACTATGCTATATTAATCATACCTCGAATAGGGTGATTAAATTGAGCCGATAGGCCTTATTTTTTTGCCTGCTTTTTATGAGGGAGATTATTTATCGAAATTTAAACGGAGGTGCTATTTATGAGAGTTAAGATTACCTTAGCTTGCACTGAATGCAAACAACGCAACTACAACACAATGAAAAACAAGAAGAATTCACCTGACAGACTTGAGATGAACAAGTATTGCCGCTTCTGTAAGAAACATACTCTTCACAGAGAAACAAAGTAATAGGAGGACGAAAATGGCTGAAGAAAAGAAGACTTCAAAGAAAACCGAGAAAGCTGATAAGCCTAAGGAAAAAAAGAAGAAGTCAAAAAATAATCCTTTTAAGTCCATTGCGTCTTTCTTTAAAAGTGTTAAATCAGAGGGTAAAAAGGTCGTATGGGCTAAAGGCAAGGAAGTTGTCAGGAATACAGCTATCGTATTAGTAGTTGTATTTATCGTAGGTGTTGCCATCTTTGCAGTTGACACTGCTCTTTCACAGGGTATGAAAGGTCTTAAAAATCTTGCTGCTACAACAACCGCATCAGAAGTTGTTGAGGATGCAGAGGACGAAGCTGAAGATGCAGATGCTTCCGATACAGAAGAGGATACTACTGCTGATGCAGAGGAAACAACAGAAGCAGCCGAATAATTATTTGGAATTCTAAATTTACACTTAATATTCGGGAGGCTTATTAATGGAAGAAGCAAAATGGTACGTTGCTCACACGTTTTCAGGCTATGAAAACAAAGTGGCAAGTAATATTCTGACTGTTGTTGAAAACCGTAATCTTCACGATCTTATATATGAAGTTGCAATTCCGACTGAAACAGTAGTTGAGGTTAAGGATGACGGCACAAAAAAAGAGTATCAGAGAAAGCTGATGCCCGGCTACGTTTTCGTTAAAATGGTAATGACAGACGATAGCTGGTACGTTGTCCGCAACACTCGTGGCTGCACAGGCTTTGTCGGTCCCGACAGCAAGCCTGAACCGCTTACGGACGAAGAGGTTAAAAAGCTCGGCGTTGAAAAAATCAGCGTTGAGGTTTCATATGAGGTCGGCGATCTTGTCAATGTTATCGACGGTCCGCTTGAAGGCTTCTCAGGTACGGTTGAGGAGATTGACGTAGCAAACAACAGCGTACAGGTAACTGTATCAATGTTCGGCAGGGAAAACACTGTTGAAT
>JAFLSA010000131.1 GCA_022511185.1 Eubacterium sp. | reverse complement strand
AATATTATGTAAGAATCAGAACTTACACGACAGTTAAGTTCAACGGTGCGAACTACAATGTCTATTCCCCTTGGTGTGTCGCTAAGACTGTTACTACAAAGAAATAATTAAATGAAAAAGTGTGAGAAATTTCTCACACTTTTTTATGCCTTGTAGCAATAAAAAAACAGCACAGTAACTGTGCTGTTTTTTTTTATACTATATTCTATATTATCTTCTTGGACGATTATCTCTTCTTGGCTTTCTCGGAGCGTCGTCGATATTGTTTTCAGGTGTCATACCTTCAAGCTCAATGAGAGCATCTCTTCTTGAAAGGTTAATTCTGCCCTGATCGTCAATCTCAATGCACTTAACGATTATTGAGTCGCCAACGTTTACTACGTCCTCAACCTTTTCTGTTCTCTTAACGTCAAGTCTTGAAATATGAACAAGTCCCTCTTTGCCCGGAGCAATCTCAACAAATGCGCCGAAGTTCATAATTCTTGTAACGATACCGTTATAGAAAGAGCCAACCTCAGGATCTGTAGCAATAAGATTGATAATGTTTACAGCGCCTTCGCACTTCTCTGCGTCAACACCGCTGACGAATACTCTGCCGTCTTCCTCAATGTTAATCTTAACATCATAGTCAGCCTGAATTTCCTGAATTACCTTGCCGCCCTTACCGATAACGTCGCCGATCTTATCAGGATTGATTGTGAGAGTATACATCTTAGGAGCGTATTTTGAAAGCTCTTTTCTTGGCTCACTGATAACAGGGAGCATAATTTCATCAAGGATATAATCTCTTGCCTTATGAGTTTTAGCAAAAGCCTCCTTGATAATTTCAGGAGTAAGACCGTGTACCTTAAGGTCCATCTGGATTGCTGTGATACCCTTCTTGGTACCTGCAACCTTGAAGTCCATATCGCCGTAGAAATCCTCAAGACCCTGGATATCAACCATTGTCATAAAGTCGCCGTAAACGCCGTCATCACCTGTGATAAGACCGCAGCTGATACCTGCAACAGGTGCTTTGATAGGAACGCCGGCAGCCATAAGTGAAAGCGTTGAACCACAGATTGAACCCTGTGAGGTTGAGCCATTTGAGGAAAGAACCTCGGATACAACACGGATAGCGTACGGGAATTCGTCAACTGTCGGAAGAACTGGAACAAGTGCCTTTTCAGCAAGTGCGCCGTGACCGATTTCTCGTCTGCCGGGACCTCTTGAAGGCTTTGTCTCGCCAACAGAGTATGACGGGAAATTGTAGTGGTGGATATATCTCTTTTCAGTCTGCTCATCAAGACCGTCAAGAAGCTGTGCATCGTTGATAGGGCCAAGTGTTGTTACTGAAAGCACCTGAGTCTGACCTCTTGTAAAGAGACCTGAGCCGTGTACTCTTGCGAGCAAATCAACCTCAGCATTAAGCGGACGGATTTCATCAATTCCTCTGCCGTCAACTCTCTTGTGCTCGTCCTTGAGCCAAGCGCGAACAACGTGCTTCTGAACAAGATACATAATCTCGTCAAGCTTGCCCTCGTTGCCCTCAAAGCGCTCGTCAAATTTTTCGTGAACTGCTGCATAGATAGGAAGAAGAGCTTCGTCACGAACAAGCTTGTCGTCTGTGTCAAGTGCCTTTTTAACGTCCTCGATGCAGAAATCTTCAATCTCAGCCATAATTGCAGGGTCTGGGTCAGATGATTCATAAGCGAACTTAGGCTTGCCGATTTCATCAACAATACCCTGAATGAACTGAACGACTTTCTTGTTCTCCTCGTGACCTGCCATAATAGCGTCGAACATTGTATCGTCATCGATTTCGTTACCGCCTGCCTCAATCATAGCAACAAGGTCAGCAGTTGATGCAACTGTGAGAACAAGATCGCTCTTGCCTCTCTGCTCGAGAGTTGGATTGATAACGATTTCGCCGTCAACAAGACCAACGTTCACTGATGAAATAGGACCGTCCCACGGAATGTCTGAAACAGCAATTGCTGCTGAAACACCGATTGCTGCCGTAACCTCAGGTGAGCAGTCAGGGTCAACAGACATAACTGTTGCAACTACTGAGCAGTCGTTTCTTAAATCCTTAGGGAAAAGCGGTCTGATAGGGCGGTCAATGCAGCGTGATGTAAGGATAGCCTTTTCGCTTGCTCTGCCTTCTCTTCTGAGGAAAGAGCCGGGGATTCTGCCGACTGAATACATCTTCTCCTCATAGTCTACTGAAAGAGGGAAGAAGTCAACGCCCTCTCGTGGAGTGGCAGATGCTGTTACGGTACAGAGTACCTCTGTCTCACCGTAGCGTGCTAAGAAAGCCGCATTGGCAAGTCCTGCCATTTTACCGGTTTCAAGTGTGAACTTTCTGCCGGCAATCTCAGTTTCCCAAACCTTGAAGTTTTTGAAAAACATTTTACATACCTCATTTCTTTTAATTTATTTAATGAAAGGAGGCGCAATAGTAATAAATTCAACATACATTTAGGACATATATGCTCAATTTACTACTATTGTATGCCCCTCCTTTGATTACGAATTACTTGGTTTACTCTGCTTTGCAAAAAAGTAAACGAGGCAAGCACTGCATAACAGCGCTTGCCTAAATGACAATTTATTTGTCAAGAGTATCACGGATACCGAGTCTTTTGATAAGTGCACGGTATCTTTCGATATCCTTATTATAAAGGTATACAAGAAGATTTCTTCTGTGACCTACCATCTTAAGAAGACCGCGACGTGAGTGGTGATCCTTCTTATGCACCTTAAGATGCTCGGTAAGCTCATTGATTCTTGTTGTAAGAACAGCAATCTGTACCTCAGGAGAACCTGTATCATTCTCGTGAGTTGCATACTCCTTCATAATTGCCTGCTTTTCAGCCTGTGTCATAATTTCACCTCATTTTATATTATTTGCCGATTTGCGAAAAAACTCAGTAATGGGATAGGTGACTGCCCATAAGGCTTGCACCCATAACCGAGTAATCCGTCACAGCGAAAAGATTATAGCACAGTTATTTTTATTTGTAAAGATTTATTTTTATTATTGTTAAATATATGTGTTTTATATTGATTTTATCTTTGCGGATAATCAAGTCCTTTAGGTAATCCTAAAATGTAATCAGCTGAAACATTATAAAAATTACAAAGTGTGATTATATGCCTTAATGGAATTTCATTTATTCCTCTCTCATAATTACCATAATATTGCCTGCTTATATTTAACGCATTTGCTAAATCGGCTTGTGTTAAGTCGTGATCCTCTCTTAATTCTCTTAGCTTTTCACAATATTGCATAAATTATTATTCCTCCGTTTGTTGAATTATATCATGAATAATATATTGTGTCAAAACCTTATGTGAGCAAACAATGCATATGCTCTTCCTTCAAGAGAAAGGCTCATAAGGTGAAATAATTTACCTCTTGACTTTTATATTTTTTATGTTATAATTATTGAGCCGCATATTATAGGCTTTTAAGAATACGTGTTGTATTCGCCTATCGTAGCGAGACTTGGATAAGGAGATTAACTATATGTACGCTGTTATTGTAACAGGCGGTAAGCAGTACAAGGTATCAGAGGGTGACGTTCTTTACATCGAAAAGCTCGGTGCTGAGGTTGATGAGGAAATCACTTTTGATAGCGTTCTTGCAGTAGGTACTGACGACGGTTTCAAGGCCGGTAAGGATTGCAAGAATTCAACTGTTTCTGCTAAGGTTCTTAAGAACGGCAAGGGTAAGAAAATCACAGTATTTACTTACAAGCCAAAGAAGGACGAAAAACGCAAAAAGGGTCATCGTCAGCCATACACAAAGGTTGAGATTACCGCTATCAACGCATAATGATTAAAATAGAATTTTTCAGCGGCATCAACGGCTTGTGCGGTTTTGAGGCGAGCGGTCACGCTTTAGACGGCGAGGCAGGGGAGAATGTGATTTGCGCATTCGTTTCAAGTGCTTGTCTTATGGCGGCCAACACCGTGACGGAAATACTTAAACTTGATGCCGACGCTCAGTCTGATGACGGATATCTCAAGCTTATGATACTTGAAAATTCTGCATCAGCACAGGATATTCTTAACGGATTAAAGCTCCATTTAACAGAGCTTGAAAAGGATTATCCTGACAACATAAAAGTGATTTATCGGAGGTGTAACAATGCTTAAGTTAGATTTACAGCTTTTCGCTCATAAGAAAGGTATGGGTTCTACAAAGAACGGCC
>JAFLSA010000130.1 GCA_022511185.1 Eubacterium sp. | reverse complement strand
TACTGTCAAAATGGAAGGCGTTTTTCATTCCATTATCAAGTGCAGACTGAGTAATATAATTACTCATCTCACCTACTGTAAGGAGATAATCAATCCCTGCATCTGAAACAATTTTTCCGACCTCTTTATGTGCCGTTTTTGAATAATCGCCAAGCTCAAGCATATCGGAGAGTACGGCGATTTTTTTATTGCCCTTTGTGTCCGACAGCGTATTAATTGCCGCTTTCATTGAATCAGGGCTTGCGTTATAGCAATCCTCAATAAAAGTAACGCCGCCGTGTGACACGCTCTTTTGCCTCATACCCTCAGGCACATAAGATTTTAATGCGTCTGCTGAAAGCTGAGGGTCAATGTCAAGAAAATATCCTACGGCAAAGGCTGAAAGTGCATTATAAACGTTATGTATACCGATTGTCGGAATAACGACTCTTTGACTCTTTCCAAAATATAAAATATCAAAAGAGGTTTCATTTTCACCTTGCACGATATTCTCAGCCTTAAAGTCACCGTTTTCTATTCCGTAAAAGACTATGTTATAATCGTCATTTTTAACGGTAGAAAGCATATCGTTGTCGCCGTTTAAAATGAGGGTTGAGCCCTTTTCAAGTCCGTCGAGAATTTCAAGCTTAGCTTTTAGTATTCCCTCACGCGAGCCGAGATTCTCAATATGCGAGGTGCCGACGTTCGTTATAAGTGCAATTGTCGGCTTTGCGGCTGTGGAGAGCCTGTGTATCTCGCCAAAGTGATTCATACCCATTTCAATAACTGCCGCCTCAGTGGTGCTGTCAAGCTGAAAGAGCATCTGAGGGAGACCGATTTCGTTATTGAGATTGCCGAGAGTTTTGATTGCGTTATACTTGGAATTTACCACAAGATAAGTAAACTCTTTTGTAGTCGTTTTACCTACCGAGCCTGTCAGACCGACAAGATGCAGATTAAATTTTGAGCGGTAATATCCGCCTAAATCAAGGAGCGCTTTTGAGGTATCGGCTACTTTTACAAAGCAACCGTTAATGTCAATATCCTTGTGAATCATTACAGCGGCTGCGCCCTTGTCAAGCGCCTCCTGCGCAAACCGATGAGCGTCAAACCGCTCACCCTTAATGCAGATAAAAAGGCAACCCTCTGTTATTTTTCTTGTATCAATGCAGACACCGTTTATTTCGCAGTCAACGTTATATTTGCCGCCGCAAGCATCTGCAATTTCGCTTAATTTCAAAATTTCCATATTAATCAAGAGTGCTGAGAATTTCAGCCACTGCTTCTCTTTCGTCAAAATGAATCGTGCCTGTCGGCAAAATCTGATAAGTTTCGTGCCCCTTGCCTGCAAGGAGAATTATGTCATCCTTCTGTGCATTCTTTATTGCGTATGCAATTGCTTCCTTGCGGTTTTCAACAACCTCATACGGAGTTGTGATGCCCTCCATACCGACAAGGATATCCTTGATAATCTCAGTTGGATTTTCAGAACGCGGATTATCCGAAGTTACAATGCAGAAGTCGGAAAGCTCTGCCGCAATCTTGCCCATCTTCGGGCGCTTCGTTTTATCCCTGTCACCGCCGCAGCCAAAGAGTGTAACCACTCTTCCTTTGGCGATTTCCTTAAGGGAAGTAATAATATTTTCAAGTCCGTCGGGTGAATGAGCGTAGTCAATGATGATTGTAAAATCACGTCCGCCGTTTGGCACAACCTCAATCCTGCCCTTAACGCCCTGCGATTTACTGATTGCTTCAAGCACATCATCAAAAGGAGTGCCGAGAGCCAATGCACAGCTTGCGGCGCATAGTGAATTGTAAACGGAAAATCTGCCCGGGATAGGACAAGCGCATCTGCCGATTGAATCGCCCACAAGCTCATATTCAACGCCGCTTGATTTAAAGGCAACGTTCTTTGCAACGTACGTTGCATCGTTGGTATTTACGGCATACGTTACTACCTTGTCAAAATTCAGGCCGTTAATAATTTTAAGTCCGTTTTCGTCATCGGCATTCGTGACGGCGATATCTGAATTTTCAAAAAGCATACGCTTTGAATTAAAGTAATTTTCCCACGTTTTGTGGTAATCAAGATGATCCTGAGTTAAGTTGGTGAAGGCACAAAGCGCAAATCTTAAACCGTTTACTCTGCCCTGTGCAAGTGCCTGAGATGAAACCTCCATCACACAGTATTCACAGCCTGCATCTACCATAAGCGCAAACAGCTTCTGAAGCTCGTATGGGTCGGGAGTAGTATATTTTGCAGGATAAACCGTGTCGCAGACCATATTCTGAACTGTGCCGATAAGACCGACTTTTTTGCCGACGTTTTCTAAAATCTGCTTAATAAGAAACGTTGTAGTTGTCTTGCCGTTCGTACCTGTAAGACCTATAAGCTTGAGCTTATCGGCAGGGTTTCCAAAGAAATTTGCACATATCGGTGAAAATACTGCTCTTGAATTTTCAACAATAATCTGATGAGGCAGGCCTAAATCACGTTCTACAACGATTGCGGCCGCACCCTTGTCGAGCATTTCTTTCGCCACGTTATGACCGTCAAAAGCCGCACCTTTAATACATACAAAAAGTGAGCCTTCCCTGACAAGTCTTGAATCCTGAGCTACGTCAAGGACTTCTACATCTTCATATGAATTTTTAATTTCAATCCCTTTTAAGATTTCTGAAAGCTTCATACTTCATCACCCTATGCTGATATTTTAGTCAAGCACACTTTCCGTGCTCTTGAATGTTACTGTAATGACTGTTCCCTGTTCGACTGACGTACCCTTTTCATCGCTCTGCCTGAAGGCTACTACCGAACCGCTGTTCATATTGTTGCCGCTAAGCTCAAGGTTAAGGTTATTTGTTTTTGCAAGGCTCTTTGCCTCACTTATTGTCAGTCCTGTAAAGTCAGGAACCTTAGTCATTTTCTTTTTGGTGTCATCGGTGTAAATGTAAACCGTACCGCTGTTTGGTATTGTTGCAGCGCTCGTTGGTGACTGTCTTGTTACCTTGTCACCATTTCCGATAACTGTATAGTCAAGACCGAAGAGTTTGATTTCCTCCTTAGCCTTTTCGAGCGACATACCAACAACGTTTGGCGCATAGCTTGAAAGATTTTTCATTTCTTTTTCATCAAACTTAGGCTCAATGCCGAGTACGCTCATAGCCTCCTCAATTACCTCTGCGGCAATGGGGGCACAGATTGCGCCGCCGCCCAAATCCTGATTAGGCTCATCAACGATAACGATCATTGCAAGCTCAGGGTTATCTGTCGGAGCAATTGCGGCAAAGGAGATGATGTACTTATCGCCCTCGCCTGCTGCTGATTCACCAAGCTTTGTTGACGTACCTGTTTTACCGCCGACGCTGTAGCCTGCAACGTAGCCGTTTTTACCTGTACCGTTATCAACAACGCCCTTCATCATCTGACGAACTGTCTGGGCAGTTTCACTGCTGATAACCTGTCTGACAACTTTTGTCTGAGTCTTTTCAACAGTTTTGCCGTCGGCATCAAGAATTGATGAAACAAGATACGGCTCAACGAGCTTACCGCCGTTTGCGATTGCGCAAAGGCCTGTGCATACCTGAATAGGTGTCAATGAGTTTGTCTGGCCAAACGAAGCTGATGAAAGCTCAACGATGCCATATCGATTTTCCGGATAATACTGAGGTGATGCCTCACCCGGAAGGTCAATGCCTGTTCTCTGTGTAAAGCCGAAGGCATCAAAATATTTAAAATAATTATGCACACCGAGCTTCTGACCGATTGTAATGAAGAACGGATTGCAGGAATTTTCAAGCCCCTGTGCGAAGGTCTGTGTTCCGTGACCCGGATGATAATGGCAATTCATTGTGTACTTGTCAACCTTGATGCTGCCTGTGCAGGTATATGTAGTGTTGATTGTGGCAACATTCTCCTCAAGTGCTGCTGATGCCATAAACGTCTTGAAAACGGAGCCGGGAACGTAGGTGTCATTTATCGTGAAGTTTCTCCACTGGTTCTGAATTTCAATGCTCTCTTCTTGCTTCTTTTCTTCCTTATCCTCAATTTTTTCAATCTTGTCAATAACTTTGCTGTAGGTTAAGGTGTAAGGATCGTTGCAATCAAAATCCGGGAGGGAGGACATCGCGAGCACTGCACCTGTGTTACAGTTCATAACAACTCCGTATGCACCCTTTGCCTGATATTCATCAAGCGCCTCTCTCAGCCCTTTTTCAAGGTAATACTGAATCGTCTGATTTATTGTAAGAACAATTGAGTTTCCGTCTGTCGCCT